>JACCWP010000065.1 GCA_013697585.1 Nocardioidaceae bacterium | reverse complement strand
CGACGCAGGTGCTCGAGGGTGTCGACGTAGAAGTAGGTGGAGATCGCCGTGGCGCGGCGACGTGCGGCAGCTGCCGCGGCCGTCGCCGAACCCCCGGCCTCGGCCGCGGCCGCGGCCGACAGCACGGCAAATCCGGTGGCCAGCCCGACCTGCCGGCTGTCGACGACCGTGACCGGGATGCCCGCCTGCTGCGCGGCGAGGACTGCGGAGTCGTACGTGCCTGACACCTCGCTGGACAGGTGAACCGAGACGATCCCGTCCGCTCCGTCGGCGCGGACCCGTTCATAGGCTTCGAGGAAGGCATCCGGCGACGGCCGTGAGGTGGAGACCGGCGCGAATGCTCGCAGCGCGTCGGCAACGGTCTGCTGCGAGGTCTGCCCGCTCTCGTCGCGGGGCTCGGCGCCGACGACCACCTGCAGCGGCACCACGACGATGCCGCGGTCGCGGACGACCTGGTCGGGCAGGGACGCCGTCGAGTCGGTGACGACCACCACCCTGCCGGACACGCCGGGCAGGCTAGCGCCGTGGTGTTGCGGCGGGCCGGCGGGCATGCTTTCGGCCATGTTCGAGACCGCTGCCGAGCTGACCGCGCTGGACGAGCTGCTCACCCGGTCCCTGCGCAGCGCAGGCCCCCACCTGCGCAGCATCGTCACCGAAGGCGAGCGCACCCTCGATGCAGCAGAGACCGCAAGGGTGCTCACCGGCATGCGGACCCTGTCGCTCGCGACCGTCACCAGCTCCCACGAACCGCGGATCTCCGGTGTCGACGGGCACTTCCTGCACGGCCGGTGGGTGTTCACCACCGCGGCGTCCGCCGTCAAGGCGCGTCATCTGCGCGCCCGACCGCAGGTCAGCGCCGCACATCTCGTGGGCGACGATCTGGGCATCTTCGTCCACGGTCGGGTCGAGCACCTCGACATCGACCATCCCGACTTCGCCGCGGTCGAGCAGCATCTGGTCGGGCACTACGGCTCGTCTCCGAGCAGCTGGGCCGACGCGATCGTCTACGCGCGGATCGAACCGCACTGGATGGTGTCGTACGCGTACGAGAAGCAGCGCGTGCTCGCCGAGGCGGACACGTGCTGACCGGCCGGCTCAGACCACCACGTTGACCAGGGTGGGGGGTCGCACGACCACGCGGCGCACGGTGCGCCCGTCGACGAACCGCTGGACAGCGGGGTCGGCCAGCGCCAGCCGCTCCAGCTCGGCCGGGTCGATGTCGGGTGCCACCTCGAGTCGAGCCCGTACCTTGCCCTGCACCTGTACGACACAGGTCACCTGCTCGTCGACCAGGAGCCGGTCGTCGACCGTGGGCCATGCCGTGGTGGCCACCGTGGGCGGGTGGCCCAGCGCCTCCCACATCTCCTCGGCGGTGTACGGGGCGACCAGGCTCAGCAGCTGAGCCACCGTCTCGGCACCCTCGCGCACCGCCGGGTCATCGGGTCCCGGGCCCGAGTCGATGGCTTTGCGGGTCGCGTTGACCAGCTCCATCACCCGCGCGACGGCGACGTTGAACCGATGTGCCTCCACGAGCTGCTCGACCTCGTGCACGGTGCGGTGGGTCACCCGGCGCAGCATGGGGTCGCCGTGCTCCCGGTCGGCACCGATCGGAGCCGTCACGTCGTGCGCCAGGCGCCAGGCCCGTTGCAGGAAACGTTGCGACCCACCGGGCGACACGTCGGCCCAGTCGACGTCGTCCTCCGGAGGGCCGGAGAACACCATGGTCAGCCGCACGGCGTCGACGCCGAAGCGCTCGACCTGGTCGCCCAGGTCGACCCCGTTACCGCGCGACTTGCTCATCCGGTGGCCCTGGTTGATGACCTGGCCCTGACACACCAGCGACACGGTCGGCTCGACGGCATCCAGCATTCCCATGTCGTGCAGCACCTTGGTGAAGAACCGGAAGTACAACAGGTGCAGCACCGCGTGCTCGGCCCCGCCGAAGTAGTTGGCCGCGGGCATCCACCGGTTCGCCGCCTCGGGGTCGAAGGGGCCGTCGGCGTAGCCGGGCGAGCAGTAGCGCAAGAAGTACCACGACGAGTCCACGAAGGTGTCCATCGTGTCGCTGTCCCGCGTGGCCGGTCCCCCGCACGAGGGGCACTCGACGTTGACCCACTCCTCGGCCGCCGCCAGTGGCGAGGTGCCCTTCGGCTTCAGGTCCGCGCCTCGCAGGTCCGGCAGTACGACGGGCAGCTGATCGTCCGGCACCGGGACCTCGCCGCACTCCGCACAGTGCACGATCGGGATCGGGGGGCCCCAGAAGCGCTGCCGCGACAGCAGCCAGTCGCGCAGCCGGAAGTTCACCGCCGCCTTCCCGCGCTCTTCGCTCTCCAGCCGCTCCACGATGCGGGCGATGCCGGCCGCCTTGTCGCTGAGTCCGTCCAGCTCGCCGCTGTTGACGTAGACGCCGTCGCCCGGCGTGGCCACGAACGTGTCAGCCGGATCAGGCTCGCCGGTGTCAACGACCATCCGCACCGGCAGGGCGAAGGCCCTGGCGAAGTCCAGGTCCCGCTGGTCGTGCGCCGGCACAGCCATGACCGCGCCGGTGCCGTA
>JACCWP010000048.1 GCA_013697585.1 Nocardioidaceae bacterium | reverse complement strand
GTCGACGACCGCGGGCGCGAGCGCGCCCGCGACGGGGAAGAGGTGCGCGTCGCCACGGTCGCAGACTACGCACTGGCCCCACCCGTCACACGCGCCACACGCCGCGCAGCGCCCACCGTTGCGCGGTCAGCGGCTCGTGGTTGCGCGGTCAGCGGCTCGTGGTTGCGCGGTCAGCGGCTCGTGGTCAGGCCTCGAGGACGACCGGGATGATCATCGGGCGGCGGCGGTGCCGGCCGCTCACCCAGCGGCCGGTGACGCGGCGGATGACCTGCTGCAGCTGGTACGTGTCGTCGACGCCGTCCTGGACCGCCTGGGTGAGCGCGTCCTCGAGGCGTGGCCGCAGCTCCTCGAACACCGAGTCGTCCTCGGCGAACCCACGGGCCGTGATCTCAGGCCCGTTCAGGATCTTGCCGGTGTTGGAGTCGACGACCGCAATGACCGTGATGAACCCCTCCTCGCCGAGGATCCTGCGGTCCTTGAGCTCGGACTCGGTGATGTCGCCGACCGAGGAGCCGTCGACGAACACGTACCCGCAGTCGACCTTGCCGACCACAGCGGCTCGCCCGTCGACCAGGTCGACGACCATGCCGTCCTCGGCTCGCACCACCCGCTGCGCGGGTACGCCGGTGGCGATCGCGAGGTCGGCATTGGCCTTGAGGTGACGAAGCTCGCCGTGCACCGGGAGCACGTTGCGCGGCTTGACGATGTTGTAGCAGTAGAGGAGCTCGCCAGCGCTGGCGTGCCCGGACACGTGCACGAGCGCGTTGCCCGTGTGGACGACCCGGGCGCCGCACCGGACCAGTCCGTTGATCACGCGGTAGACGGCGTTCTCGTTGCCGGGGACGAGCGACGACGCGAGGACGACCGTGTCGCCCTCCTCGAGGTGCACCTTGTCGTGGGTTCGGTGCGCGATCCGCGACAGCGCCGACATGGGCTCGCCCTGCGAGCCGGTCGACACGAGGACCAGCTCGTCGGGTCGGAAGTCGGACATGTCGCGACCGTCAACGAGCACCCCGGGCGGCACGGTCAG
The DNA here is from genome assembly GCA_013697585.1 of Nocardioidaceae bacterium. GTDB lineage: Bacteria > Actinomycetota > Actinomycetes > Propionibacteriales > Nocardioidaceae > JACCWP01. Next base: position 28,216 of record JACCWP010000048.1, on the reverse strand, counting down.
GTAGCCGAGGTCGCCAGCAATCCCCATGTTGCGCACCATCGAGCGCCCCACGTAGGCGACCTTGCGGCCGTGCCGCACGGCCGCGTCCATCACCTGCTGCACGCGGTGCACGTGGGAGGCGAAGCAGGCGACGATGATGCGCTGGGTGCTCGAGTGGAACACCAGGTCGAGCACCGGCGCGATGTCGCGCTCGCTGGTGGTGAAGCCGGGCACCTCCGCGTTGGTGGAGTCGACCAGCATCAGGTCGACGCCCTCCTCTCCCAGCCGGGCGAACCCGCGCAGGTCGGTGATGCGCCCGTCGAGCGGCAGCTGGTCCATCTTGAAGTCGCCGGTGTGCAGCAGCAGCCCGGCATCGGTACGCACCGCGACCGCCAGCGCGTCCGGGATCGAGTGATTGACCGCCACGAACTCGCACGCGAACGGTCCGAAGGCCAGCCGGTCACCCTCGGCGACCACGTGCCGCGCGGTGTCCTTGAGCCGGTGCTCACGAGTCTTGGCGTCGAGCAGGGCGAGGGTCAGCTGCGAGCCGACCAGCGGGATATCGCCGCGCTCGCGCAGCAGGTACGGGACGCCGCCGATGTGGTCCTCGTGCCCGTGGGTCAAGACGATCGCTTCGATGTCGCCGAGCCGGGACCGCAGCGAGTCGAAGTCGGGGAGGATCAGGTCGATTCCCGGTTGGTGCTCCTCGGGAAACAAGACACCGCAGTCGATGATCAGCAGCCTGCCCTGGTGCTCGAGCACGGTCATGTTGCGGCCGATCTCACCCAGACCGCCGAGCGCGGTGACCCGCAGGCCGTTTCGCGGGAGCCTGGGCGGGGGGCTCAGCTCCGGATGCGGGTGGCTCATGTGCTCGCCAGCACTGCGGCCGCCTCGAGGTCGGCGCGCAGCAGCCCCACCTCGGCGTCGGTCGCCTCGGCGAGCGGCCCCCGCACGACCCGGTTGCTGAGCACTCCCGAGAGCTGCAGCCCCGCCTTGGCCATCAGCACCCCTTGCGTACGCGTCATGACACCGCGCACCGCGGGGAGCAGCCGCTCGTGCACTGCCCGGGCGGCGGCGAGGTCGTTCTTGTCCACGGCCTCCACCATCTCCGCGCACGCCCTGGCCGCGACGTGACCGACCACCGAGACCATTCCGACCGCGCCGTACGCCAGCCAGGCCAGGTTGAGCAAGTCGTCGCCGGAGTAGTAGGCCAGCCCGGTGCGCGCCCGGATCTCGGCCGCGGCGAACAGGTCGCCGGTGGCCTCCTTGACCGCCAGCACCCGCTCGTGCTCGGCAAGCCGCAGCAACGTGTCGGTGCCGATCCGCAGACCGGTGCGACCCGGGATGTCGTAGACCATCACCGGCAGGTCGCTCGCGTCGGCGACCGCGCGGAAGTGCGCCAGCAGGCCGGCGGCCGGTGGCTTGGAGTAGTAGGGGGTGACGACCAGCAACCCGTGTGCACCGGCGGCCGCAGCCTGCTCGGCGAGGTGCACCGAGTGCCTGGTGTCGTTGGTGCCGACGCCCGCGACCACGCGCACCCGGTCGCCGACCGAGCCGACGACGGCCTCGATCAGCTGGCGCTTCTCGTCGTCGGAGGTGGTCGGGCTCTCCCCAGTCGTCCCGCTCAGCACCAGGCCGTCACAGCCTTCGCCGACGAGGTGCCGCGCAACCTTCGCGGCTGCGTCGAGGTCGAGCCCGGCATCGTCGTCGAACGGTGTGACCATCGCTGTGAGCACCCGCCCGAACGCATCGGCTGCGTTAGCGTCCCGCGTCATGGGGGTCACGCTACCGCCGGCGCCGGGCAACCTCGGCGCCGCGGGCCGACCTCGATGCGGGAACGGTCCGGGTGGGTGGCGGCACCACCGACCGGCTCCGCGACGTCACCCGTCTCGTGGCCACGCCGTACGACGACCGCGTCGTCGGCTCCACCGTTCGTGACCCCGTGGACCTGCAGACCGGCGGCGACACCGCAGACCTCGGCGCTGGCAACGACGGGGTCACCCACGAGGCCGGGACGGCCACGATCAGCACCGGTGGTGGCGACGCCGACGTGCATGCGGCTGGCGGTCCGGGCGCGCGCTCGCGAGATCAGCGGCGCTCGTACGTCACGATCGCGAACCCGTCGTGCGGGTCCCGGTCGACCTGCCGCCAGCGGCTCCAATCGACCGGCGGGAAACACGTGTCGCCGTCGGGCGCCTGGTCGACCTCGGTGAGCACCAGCCGGTCGGCGGGCCTCAGCGTGGCCGCAAAGACCTGCGCTCCGCCGACCACGAACACCTCCTCGTCCGCGGCTGCCGCAAGCGCCAGCGCCGACTCGGTGTCGTGGGCGACGAGCACGCCGCCGGGCGCCGGCCAGTCCGGCTGCCGGGTGACCACGACCGTCGTCCGCCCCGGCAGCGGCCGGCCGATCGACTCGTACGTGCGGCGACCCATCACCAGCACGTGGCCCATGGTGAGCCGCTTGAAGTGCTGCAGGTCGCCGGTGCGCTCCCAGGGCAGCCCACCGTCGCGACCGATCACCCCGTTGCGCCCGAGCGCGGCAACCAGGGTGACGGTCATACGGCGATGGGGGCCTTGATGGCCGGGTGCGGGTCGTAGCCGCTGACCTTCACGTGGTCGAGGTCGAACGCGTCCAGGTCGCGTACGGAGGGGTCGAGCCACAGCTCGGGCAACGCACGCGGCTCGCGGGTCAGCTGCAGCCGCGCCTGGTCGAGGTGGTTCACGTAGAGGTGAGCGTCGCCGAACGTGTGCACGAAGTCACCCACCTCCAGCTCGCACACCTGCGCGACCAGATGGGTGAGCAGCGCGTAGGACGCGATGTTGAACGGCACGCCGAGGAACACGTCGGCAGAGCGCTGGTAGAGCTGGCACGACAGCCGCCCGCCGGCGACATAGAACTGGAACAGCGCGTGGCATGGTGCCAGCGCCATCCGGGGGATCTCCGCGACGTTCCACGCGCTCACCACGTGCCGGCGCGAGTCGGGGTCACGCCGGATCTGCTCGATCACCCGGGCCAGCTGGTCGACGTGTCCCCCGTCGGGGCTCGGCCAGGACCGCCACTGCCGCCCGTACACCGGGCCGAGGTCACCGTGCTCGTCGGCCCACTCGTCCCAGATCGTGATCCCACGCTCGTGCAGCCATCCCACGTTGGTGTCGCCGCGCAGGAACCAGCACAGCTCGCCCACGATCGACCGGGTGTGCAGCCGCTTGGTGGTCAGCAACGGGAATCCTTGGCGCAGGTCGACCCGCAGCTGGTGGCCGAAGACGCTGCGGGTGCCGGTGCCGGTGCGATCAGACTTCTCCACCCCGTCGTCGAGGATCCGTTGCACCAGGTCGAGGTACGCCCGCACGCCGGCGACGTTAGCACCGCCCACCCCCGCGACCGCGCTGGTCGCCTCGCGTGCGCCAGCACGCCCGGCTGCCGTCAGCCTTGGCCAGCGGTCTCCCACAGGCCCATCAGGTTGCCCTCGGGGTCCGTGAAGTAGGCCGCGAAACCCATGTCGGCGACGGCCTGCTTGGAGGTGACCGTGGAACCGCCGAGCTTCTCGATCCGCGTGAGGGCGTCGTCGATGCTCGCCACGTCGACAGTGATGACCGGGCCGCTGGCCGTTGCGGCCCCGCGCTGGAACATGCCGCCGTTGATGAAGCCAGGCTCGCTGGGCATCCCCTGATCCGTCACCGGACCGGACGTCACGATGGTGTAGTTCATCCCCGGCATCTCCTGGGCGTTCCAGCCGAACGCGTCCTGGTAGAAGCCTCGCGCCCGTTGACCGTCCTCGAACGGGATCTCGAAGTGTACGACCCGTCCACTCATCGCGCCTCCTCCATCGCGAAGGTCATTGCGATCCGACGCTAGACCCGCCCGCCGCGCCTGACCAGAGCCTCGGCGACGGGACCCGCTGACCGAGCCGGCACGGTCGACATCTGCGAAAGGGCGTACGCGAACCGTGCGCCCGCGTCATACTGCTCCGGGGGCTTGGGCGGAGGTGGGACATGGGCGTTGCGAGGCTGGCTCGCCACGGCCGGGGCACCGACACCGCCCCGACTACGACCCCACCGAGGGCGACACGCAGACCGACATCCCGTAGACGCGAGGCTCCGGGACCCGCAGATATCCGCCACTCGGGGCAACCCCTGAGGTACGCGGTGCGTGTGAGTCGTTGACGGGCAAGGGAGGAGTCATCATGAAACGGTCTGCCGGCTGTGCAGCTGCGCTTGCGGTGATCGCGACGACGTGGGTGGCGACGCCGGTACCGGTGAGCGCGGCGCTCGCGCCTGCCACCGCCGCGCAGACCCCCCGCTGCGCCGGTGAACAGGCCACCTTGGTCGGAACCGACGCCGCCAACGATCTTCGTGGCACGGCCGGTCGTGACGTCGTGGTCGCCCGCGGTGGCTTTGACACCGTCAGCACCCTCGGCGGCAACGACCTGGTGTGCGCGGGCAAGGGTGCCGATACCGTGGTCGCCGGCGAAGGCGACGACATCGTGCTCGCGGGCACCAACGGGTGCATCGTCGATCGGGTACCGGCCGCCGGGCAGGCGCGTACCTGCGGGTACGCCGACCACATGGTCGACGGGCCAGGCGACGATCGCTACAACGGCGGACCCGGGCTCAGCGACGCGGTGATCTACGAGCGCGCGACCACGGGTGTCACGGCTCGCCTCGGCTCTGGCGACGCCGAGGGCGTGGTCACCCATGACGGCCAGCGCGACCGGCTGGTCGCGACGGAGGTCTTCGTCGGGTCCTCGCACGACGACCGGGTGATCGGCTCGGACGGTGCCGACGCCGTGGCGGTCGGCGACGGCCGCGACGTGGTCCGCACCGGTGCCGGCAACGACTTCGTGAACGCCGGGGCCGGACCCGACGACGTGATGACCGGGAGCGGCGCCGACCAGCTCAACGTGGCCCAGGGCTCGGCCGAGACCGGACTGGGCGAAGACTTTGTGGCGGTCCGTGGCCCGGGCCCGGTCGGCGTCCGGACGGGCGACCAGCACGATGTCGTCTTCGTGGCGGTGGGGGCGCCGTCGTTCGTCGACCTCGGCGACGGCAACGACCGGCTCACGACGACCAACATCGGGGCCGCCCCGGTCCAGGTCCTCGGTGGCCACGGGGAGGACCGGCTCAGCGCCAGCAACGGCAGCCAACGGCTGCAGGGCGGTGCCGGCGCCGACCTCGTGCTCGGCGGCGAGGGCGACGACGACCTGTTCGGCGGCGCCGGCGACGACACCCTCGGTGGCGGCGCGGGTACAGACACCGGAGACGGGGGGCCGCAGGTGGTGCAGGACGTCTGCCGGGGCATCGAGCAGCAGACCGACTGCGAGGACGAGCCCGACCCCGGCAACAAGACCTGCCAGGGCTTGCCGGTCACGATCATCGGCTCTCCGCAACGCGACGACATCTCCGGCACCGCGGGCGATGACGTCATCGCAGGGCGCGACGGCAACGACCGGATCGACGCGGCCGGTGGCAACGACGTCGTCTGCGCCGGCGACGGCCGGGACCGGACAGCCGGAGGCGACGGCGACGACCAGCTGTACGCGGGCATCGGCTACGAAGGCGTCGTCGACGGCGGCCCCGGCAACGACCTGCTGCGGGGCGGACCCCGGCGCGACGTGCTCACCGGCGGTCCCGGCGACGACGACATCCTTGGGCTTTTCGGTGCCGGCGAGAGCGGCAACCCCGAGCTCGTCACCGGTGGCCCGGGCGACGACCGGATCGAGGTGCACGACGAGAGCGAGCTGTCGATCGTCGAGGTCTCGTACGCCGACGCCGCCGGCGCCATCACGGTCGACCTGGCGGCCGGCACCGCGACCGGCGAGGGCACAGACGTGCTCGTCGATGTGCACGTGCTCACCGCAACTCCGTTCGCCGACGACATCACCGGCTCGGCGTTGGACGACATCATCCAAGGGGTCGCCGGCCCCGACGTTGTCGACGCGGGAGCCGGTAACGACTACGTCAATGCCGGCAACTCCGGTGCCGACGACCTGGACCTGTCGGGTGGTGCGGGCGACGACGTTCTGCAGGGCTATCTCGGTGACGACCTGCTGCGCGGCGGGACCGGCGACGACCAGCTCAGCGGAACGCTGGGCGAGGACACCGGATACGGCGGACCAGACGAGGACGCCTGCTACGACATCGAGACGACCACCGGGTGCGAGATCGACCAGCAGGGGTGACGGGTCTGCTCAGCCCAGCTTGGGCTGCTCGCCATGGCCGGCCACAACGTCGACACGCGGCCGTATAGCGAGGCGGACCGCAGCGCACGCAGGGCCACGGGTTGCACCTGCAGCCAGGCAGGACCGCCTGACGTTCCTGGGCGGTGACCTCGCCGGTGCCGAGCTTGGCCTGGCACAGCCGCAGGATCGCCACCCGGAACTCGCGGACCAGGCTCGTGTCGCGCAGCAGCGAGGCCTCCAGCTGTCGCCGGATGCTGCGCGCGGCCTCTCCGGCATCGACGTCGTGGTGGGCCGCGACCGCCGCGACGCTGAGCCCGTCACGTGACGGTGGCAGTCCCACCTCCCGCCAGGCCGACGCCAGCGTCTGCCCGACCAGACTGTCCCAGTCCACGACCTGCGCGACCGCCGCGTACAGCTGGTCGATCATGTGGACCTTGGTCTCCGCCGCGTCGACGAACACGTAGACATAGCCCGCGTCGGCCGCAACCGAGCCCAGCCCGGCGTGCCACCGGCGCGACACCTCGTCGTCGCCCGCCACCACGAACCGGACCGCTGCACCCCCGGAGCTGAGGTAGCCGGCGAGGTACTCCTGGGCGAGGAAGTCGAGATACGTGGCTCTTCCTCTCTAAGCGTGGTGACGGGCTCTCGACACGCCGCTGGATCTGAGCGGTAGGAGGGGCCTGGGGCTCCACGATTCGTAGCGCCAAGCAACGGATCGAGAGGAGCCCCAGGTGAGTGACGACGGTATCGGCCTGCCCGCGACGATGCTCGGGTTGGACGGGTTCGAGGTGCTGGCGGCCGGCGAGTACGGCGGCGAGTTGGAGCTGCTAGTCGAGACGACCGCGACGCTTGTCGGCTGCCCCACCTGTGGGGTGCTGGCCCGACCGCACGGTCGACGCACCCACCTGGTTCGCGATGTCGCCGCCGGGGATCGGGCGGTGCTGTTGGTGTGGCGCAAACGGTTGTGGCGGTGCACCGAGGCGGCCTGCGCGATGGCAACGTGGACCGAGACCCATCCCGACATCGCGGCGCGGGCCGCGTTGACCGAGCGGGCCCGCCGCTGGGCGTGCCGCCAGGTCGGCCAGCACGGCCGGACGGTGGCCCAGGTGGCGGCCCTGTTCGGGGTCGGCTGGAACACGGTGATGCGAGCGGTGCGGGTCTACGGGCAGCCGCTGGTCGACGACCCGCACCGCCTCGACCAGATCACCGCCGTCGGGGTGGACGAACACGTGTGGCAGCACGCCGGTCGCAGCCCGACGGGGTTCCGGCGGACCCGGTTCGCCACCGGCATCGTGGACCTGACACCCGGCCGGCCGGCCCGGCTGCTCGACGTTGTCGACGGCCGCACCGGCACCGTCTACGCGGCCTGGCTCGCCGAACGCGACCAGCAATGGCGCGACCGGATCAAGGTGGCCGCACTCGATCCGTTCCGCGGCTACGCCACCGCGCTACACACCCAGCTGCCGCACGCGACCCGGGTGCTGGACTGCTTCCACGTGGTGCGGCTCGGCAACCAGATGCTCGACGAGGTCCGCCGCCGGGTCCAACAGCAACAGCTCGGCCACCGCGGCTACACCGACGACCCGCTGTTCGCGGTGCGGCGGCTACTGCGCCGCGGCGCCGAACACCTCACCGACCGCCAAACCGCCAAGATCGGCGCCACGCTGGCCGCCGGCGACCCCGACGGCGAGGTCACCCTCGCCTGGCAGATCGCGCAGCGGCTGCGCGGCTGCTACCGCTCGGTCGACCTGCCCGCCGGACGACAACGGGCCGAGGCCCTGGTCGACACGCTGCACGGATGCCCGATCCCCGAAGCGGCCCGGCTCGGCCGCACCCTGCGCTCGTGGCGGGCCGAGCTGCTCGCCTACTTCGACACCGACCGGACCTCCAACGGCCCCACCGAGGCGATGAACCTGCTGGTCGAGAAGATCCGCCGCGTCGGCCACGGCTTCCGCAACCTCGCCAACTACCGGCTCCGGCTCCTGTTGGCCTGCGGCGTCGACTGGCACACTCCCCACACGCCACGAATCAGAAGCCGCCGTCCACGCTTAGTTGCGTAGAGCCAGATACGTCTCGCAGGTCAGCCCCGTGCCCACCCAGCGGGAACCCCTCGCCCCCTGGTTGCCAGCCACCTCCAGCCTCCTCGAAGGCGATGCCCCAGTAGCGCTGCTGCTGCCCGCCTCGCGCCACGGTGGTGAGCACGCCGGCCTGGCGCGTGCCGCTGCTAGCGGCCCAGCGAAGCCGCCGCCCGTCGCGCTTCGTCGTCGTCTCCCCGTCCTGATCGAGCAGGTAGAGATCTCGGGTGAACTCCTGCTTGCCGTAGTCGCGGCCGGCTCCCGGAAGCAGCGTGAGCACGCCGTAGATGTCCAGCAGCCGGACCACGGCACCCGGCTGCTTGCCCTGCCGGGCCACGACCAGGTCGTAGCCCGCCGCCAGACTGGCCACGAAGGGGCTGCGGGTTGAAGCGCGGCCCCGCCTGCTGCGCCTTGGCCAGCAACTCGACAACGACCGACGGACGCAGTCTTCGCTCCCGGCGACGGTCCACCTCGACGCTCAGCTCCGCCGGCAGCACCCTGACGACAGACGGGTAGCAGAGCAGCCGGTCGTCCTCCTCGTACATGTCCAGCCCCGCCTCCGCGGCGGCGGCGAGCAGCTCCTTGGTGTAAGAGCCCGACGCCAGCAGCTCGCGCTCGTCGACGCCGTAGCCGGCGCGGGCGTTGTCGGACGCCGCAACCAGCTCGTGCGCTTGTGCCACCACCGCGTCGAGGGCGCGCCGCAGGTCCTTGACCTGCCCCGTGACCGCCGACGCCCGGGCCCGCTTGAGCTCTCGGGTCAGCTGCGTCGCGGTCCGCGAGGTGATCTCGATGGCCGCCTGCGTCTCGGCCAGCGCGGCCTCGAGCCCCGCTTCCGATGCTCGGTCCTCGCTCATCTGCGGCGTCCCGCCGTGCCTGGCTGACTGGTCGCGAGCGAGGCTATCCGAGGGGGCGACGCCCCCTCGGTGTGGCAGGCGCGTTCTCCCTGGCGTTCGTCAGAGCGAGGACCGCTCGCGGGTCTGCGCGAGCGCATCGGCGGTGTCACCGGGCACTGAGCGCTGCCCGAGGGCCGGCGCGGTCAGCGGCGGCTCAGCCGTCGAAGTCGACGACGACGCGTTCGCTGGTGGGGTGCGACTGGCAGGTGAGGATGTAGCCCCGCGCGACCTCGTCGGGGTCGAGCGCCCAGCTCTGGTCCATCGTCACGGTGCCCTCGACCAGCCGGGCGCGACAGGTGCCGCACACTCCCCCGCGGCACGAGAACGGCGCATCCGGGCGCACCACCAGGGCGGCTTCCAGCACCGGAGCGCCGCTGACCGGCAGCCGCACGGTCGAGGTCCGCCCGTCCAGGGTCAGCCTCACCTCCGCTCCCGCACCCGCTGGGAGTGACGCGTTGACCGCGACACGCCGGTCGCCGCTGGAAGGAGCATCACGCCCGGCGGGGTGGGTGGGCATCGGGTCGGCGTGGAAGAGCTCGGTGTGCACGGCCCGCTGCTCCACCCCGCGCTCGAGCAGCGTGTCGCGCAGCTCGACCACCATCGGGTGCGGCCCGCACAGGAACCACTCGTCGACGTCGGCGGGCGGTACCAGGGTGTCGAGCAACCGCTCCAGCCGAGCCCGGTCCAGCCTTCCCGAGAGCAGCTCGACTCGTCCCGGCTCACGGGTCAGCAGGTGCAGCAGCTGGAACCGGTCGCAAAAGCGGTCCTTGAGGTCTTCGAGCTCCTCGGCGAACATCACCGAGGCGCTGGTCCGGTTGACGTACGCCACGGTGATCCTGGCCCGCGGCTGCTGAGCCAGCACGGTCGCCGCGATCGAGAGGATCGGCGTGATCCCACTGCCCGCCGCGATCCCCACGTACGAGCGCTGCTCCCCGACCGGGAGCGCCCGCGGTCCGAACTTGCCGAGCGGCGTCAGCACGTCGAGCACATCGCCAGGCTGAAGCTTCTCGGCCGCGTACGTCGAGAACGCGCCACCCGGCAACACCTTGACGCCGACGCTGAGCCGACCAGAGCCAGCCGGCGTCCAGATCGAGTAGCTGCGCCGCGCGCCGTCGTCGAGCGCCGGCGCGGTGATCGCGACGTGCTGGCCGGCGGTGTGGGCGTACGCGTCGGCCAGCTCGGGCGGCACGTCGAACGTCAGCGCGATCGCGTCGTCGGTGAGTGGCTGGACCGAGGCGACGGGGAGCGGGTGGAAGCGGGCACGAGTCGCCACCCTCAGATCGCCTTGAAGTGGTCGAACGGCTCACGGCAGCTCAGACACCGCCACAGCGACTTGCACGCAGTCGAGCCGAACCGGCTGAGCTCGGCGGTGTCCGGCGACCCGCACTGGGGGCAGCGCACCGACAGGCTCAGCGGCACCGCTGCGGAGCTGCTGGCGCTGAGCGCTGCCCGCCCGGTCGGCGGCGCGATGCCGTAGTCGGACAGCTTGCGCCGGCCCGCGTCGCTCATCCAGTCGGTGGTCCAGGCCGGGCTCAGCACCAGCCGCACCTCGGCGTCGGTGTGCCCGGCCTCCGCGAGCCGAGCCAGCACGTCGGCGCGGATGGCGTCCATCGCGGGGCAGCCGGAGTACGTGGGCGTGATGTCGACTCGTACGTGATCATCGACCGAGACCGTCACGTCGCGCAGCACGCCGAGGTCGTCGATGCTCAGCACCGGCACCTCGGGATCGGGCACGTCGGCCACGAGCACGCGCACGTCGTCTGCCGACACCGTCACCAGGTCACCCCGGGCATCGCTCGGGCGAGGCCCTGCATCTCGGCGAGCATCGACACCAGCGCGTCGGTGTGCCGGCCGGCGCGCCCGCCGCCAGGTGCGGCCGGCACGTCCGGCACCGCCAACGTCGCGCGACCCACCACGCCGCTCACGTACGCGACGGTCGGCTCCCGCAGCTCGGCCGGGTCGACGGCGACACCGGGCAGGCCGGGTTCGAGCTCGTCAGCGGCGAACAGCTCGTCGACGTACGGCCACACCGCGTCCAGGCCGGCCTGCATCCGTCGGTGCGACTCCTCGGTGCCGTCGCCCAGCCGCAGCGCCCACTGGGTGGCGTGGTCGCGGTGGTAGGCGACCTCCTTGACCGCCTTGGCAGCCACGGCGGACAGCGTCTCGTCGCCCGACGAGGCGAGCCGGGCGTACAGCTCGGCCTGGTAGGCGGAGAAGACCAGCAACCGGGCGACGCAGTGCGCAAAGTCGCCGTCGTCCGGGCGCTCGACCAGCAGCACGTTGCAAAACTCGTCAGCCCCGCGCAGATAGGCGAGGTCGTCCTCGGTGCGGCCGTCGGCGGAGCCCGCGTACGTGAGCAGCGCGCGTGCCTGGCCGAGCAGGTCGAGCCCGATGTTGCCCAGTGCGACGTCCTCTTCGAGCTCGGGTGCGGACGCGATCCACTCACCCATCCGTTGCGCCAGCACCAGAGCGTCGTCACCCAGCCCGAGCGCGTAAATCGCGACGTCGCCCGCCCGGCCCTGCCCCGGCGTGTTCACAGGTGCTCGACCCCCGCGGGCACGGAGTAGAACGTCGGGTGCCGATAGACCTTGTCGGCTGCCGGGTCGAAGAACGCATCCTTCTCGTCGGGGCTGCTGGCGCTGATCGCGGCGGCGGGCACGACCCAAATCGACACGCCCTCCTCGCGGCGGGTGAAGACGTCGCGGGCGTTGCGCACGGCCATCTCGGCGTCGGGCGCGTGCAAGCTGCCCACGTGGGAGTGCGACAGGCCCCGGCGGGCACGCACGAAGACCTCCCACAACGGCCAGTCGCGAGTAGTCACGCCACCGCCTCGGTGCGCGCATGCTTGGCGGCATAGCCAAGAGCTGCCTCGCGTACCCAGTCGCCGCGCTCGTGCGCGTCGGTCCGGTGCGCCATCCGCTGTGCGTTGAGCGGGCCGTTGCCCTTGATCACCTCGAACAGCTCGGTGAAGTCGATCTCGCCGTAACGCCAGTGACCAGTCAGCGCGTCGAACGCGAGCTCGGGATCGGGGAGGCTCAGCCCGAGCGCGTGGCTCTGCGGCGCGGTCATGTCGACGAACCGTTGACGCAGCTCGTCGTTGCTGAACCGCTTGATCCCCCACCGCATCGAGCGAGCGGAGTTGGGCGAGTCGTCGTCGGGTGGGCCGAACATCATCAGGCTCGGCCACCACCACCGGTCGACCGCGTCCTGGGCCATCGCGTGCTGCTGCGGCGACCCGTGCGACAGCGTGTGCAGGATCTCGAAGCCCTGCCGCTGGTGGAACGACTCCTCCTTGCAGATGCGGACCATCGCCCGCGCGTAGGGACCGTACGAGCACTTGGTGATGGGCACCTGGTTGGTGATCGCCGCGCCATCGACCAGCCAGCCGATCGCACCGATGTCAGCCCACGTCGGTGTGGGGTAGTTGAAGATCGAGGAGTACTTCTGCCGGCCGGTGTGCAGCCGGTCGAGCAGGTCGGCCCGGTCGACACCGAGGGTCTCCGCGGCGGCGTACAGATAGAGCCCGTGCCCGGCCTCGTCCTGCACCTTGGCCATCAGGATCGCCTTGCGCTTCAGGCTCGGCGCCCGTCCGATCCAGCTGCCCTCGGGCTGCATCCCGATGATCTCGGAGTGCGCGTGCTGGGCGATCTGGCGCACCAGACCCCGCCGGTACGCATCGGGCATCGCGTCGCGCGGCTCGACCCGCCCGTCGTCGTCGATCAGGGCCATAAAGTCCCGGTCGAAGGTGGGGTCGTCGGCCGCCGGCGCTTCGACTGGGACGGAGGTGGTGTCATGGTTGCCGTACACGACCCAGATGTTACACCTTGGCGCACTCGTGCGGCCAGCCCGTCACACCGCCGCGGGGCTCGGCTCGTCCGAGCGGCTCGCGCGGCACAACCAGGCGCAGAATGCTCGGATGGGCGACTTTGCGGGCTTCTCAGTGCAGGGGCTGGACTTCTATGAGGATCTGGAAGACGACAACAGCCGGTCGTTCTGGCTCACACACAAGCAGGTCTACGACCAGCAGGTGCGGGTGCCGATGCTGGCGCTGCTTGCGACCCTCGAGCCGGAGTTCGGCCCGGGCAAGGTGTTCCGCCCCTACCGAGACCTGCGCTGGTCGGCGGACAAGACCCCGTACAAGACGCACCAAGGCGCGTTCGTGCGGCGCGGCGAGTCGACCGGTCTCTACGTCCAGATCGATGCGGCGGGGGTACGGACCGGCGGCGGCTGTTACCGCATCCACGGCCCACGGCTGGCGCGCTATCGGGACGCGGTCGACGACGACCGGCTGGGCCGCGAGCTGCAGGCACTCGTCGAGGGGTTGGCCGTCGATGGCTACGAGATCGACGGCGACCAGATGGCGACCCGTCCCCGCGGCACCCCGGCCGACCACCCTCGCCTGCAGCTGTTGCGCCACCGCGGGCTCTACGCTGCTCGTACGTACGGGACCCCGGCCTGGGTGCACACCGCTGAGCTCGGCGATCGGGTGGCAGCGGACTGGCGTCGGTTTGGTGCGCTCGTGGACTGGATGGTGCAGCACGTCCCCGAGGAGGGCGCGGACGAGCGCGACTGACACACTGCGGGGCGTGCCTGCGACCGCCGATGTCAGCGTTCGCACCGCGTGGAGCGCCGACGCGTCGGCCATCGCTGCGGTGCAGGTGACGGCGTGGCGCGACTCCTACGCCGCGCTGCTGCCTTCCGACGTGCTCGACCAGCTCGACCCCGAGCCGTTCGCGGCCCGCTGGTCGAGCGCGCTGGACAAGCCCGGTGACGCCCGCAACCGGGTGCTCGTCGCTCTCGAGCGCAACACCGTCCGCGGCTTCGCGGTGACGAGTCCGTCGCCGGACCCCGATGCCGATCCCGTCACCGACGGCGAGATCGCCGAGCTCATGGTCGACCCGGCCGTACGCGGGGCGGGCCACGGGTCGCGGTTGTTGCAGGCCTGCGCCGACACCCTCCGGGCCGACCGGTTCGAGCGAGCGACCACATGGGTGATCAGCACCGACGACACCGGACGGAGCTTTCTGACCGCGGCCGGCTGGGCACCCGACGGGGCGCACCGCCGGCTCGACCTGCACGGCGACACCGAGGTGCTCGTCACGCAGGTACGCATGCACACCGACCTGACCCCACCGATCGAGGAGAGAGCATGAACCGCAAGGAACTGGTCCAGGCCATCGCGCTGCGCGCGGACGTGTCGCAAAGCGACGTCGACGACGTGCTGCACGCGCTGGCCGACGTCGTCACCGCATCCGTCGTGGCCAACGACACCGTCACGATCCAGGGCTTCGTGAAGTTCGAGCAGACCCAGCGGCAGGCGCGTACGGGTCGCAACCCACAGACCGGCGCCGAGATGCGGATCCCCGCGCAGGCTGCTGTCAAGGTGAGCGCGCTGGCAGGGCTCAAGAACGCCGTCAAGGGGTAGCCGCCCGCACCACCCCCAACCACTGGCCCTGACGTCTCGCTGCACTCTTGCGCCGTGTCGCGTGCCGAAACGTCAGGCTCACGGTCAGGGAAAACCGAGGACCGCGTCCAGACCGACGCTCAGGCCGGGGCGGCCGGTCACCGCGCGCACGGCGGCGAGCACGCCCGGCATGAACGACTGCCGGTCGTGGGAGTCGTGTCGGATCGACAGCGTCTCCCCCGGCGAACCGAGCAGCACCTCCTGGCTGGCGGTGAGGCCACGCAGCCGCACGGCGTGCACGCTGATCCCGTCGACCCGCGCCCCGCGGGCGCCCTCCGGGTCGTCGGTGGTGGCGTCGGGACCGCCGCGCGGCTCGCCAGCCGCAGTGTCGAGTCCGGTGTCGGCGCGCGCCGCGGCAACCAGCTCGGCCGTCCGCCGAGCCGTGCCCGAGGGCGCGTCGACCTTGTCCGGGTGGTGCAGCTCGACGATCTCGACCGACTCGAAGTAGGGCGCGGCCTGCGCCGCCAACCGCATCGCGAGCACGGCACCGATCGAGAAGTTCGGCACCACCAGGACACCCACCGACGGCTGACCGCCAACCCAGGTATGCACCTGGCCGAGCCGGTCCTCGGTGAATCCGGACGTGCCCACGACCACGTGCACGCCTGCACGGACGCACCAGGCGACGTTGTCCAGCACCGCGTCAGGACGGGTGAAGTCGACGGCGACCTCGGCGCCGGCGGCGACCAGCTGCTCGATGTCGTCGCCGAGGTCGACGCGCGCCACCAGCACGAGATCGTCGGCCGCCTCGACCGCCGCACACACGGCCGCTCCCATCCGCCCGCGGGCGCCGAGGACGGCGACCCGGGTCACGAGTCGGCCAGCCAGTCGCGGGCTGCCTGCACGGCGTGCCACACCTCCACGTGCGTGGTCGTCAGCGGCGACAGGCCGAGGCGCCACAGGTCGGGGTTGCGAAAGTCGCCCACGACCCCGCGCGCGGCCAGGTCGTCGCACATGCGACGAGCCTGCGGGTGGCGCAGCACCACGTGCGCACCACGCCGAGCCGCGTCACGCGGCGAGGCGACCTCGACCCCGTACGGAGCCAGCCAGGCGTCGGTCAGGTCGATCAGCAGGCTGGTCAGCGTCACGGCCTTGGCTCGCACCCCCTCGATCCCTGCCTCAGCGACAAGCCGCACGCCCTCCTCGACTCCGACCAGACCGAGCACAGCGGGGCTGCCGGACAGCATCCGGCGGATCCCGGGCGCCGGAACGTACTCGTCGGACATCGCGAAGACGTCGGACGCGCCGATCCACCCCGGCAACGGCTGGGCGAGGGCGTCGTGGTGCCGGGTGGCGGCGTACAGGAACGCCGGCGCGCCCGGGCCCGCGTTGAGGTACTTGTAGGTGCAGCCGACGGCGAGGTCGACCCGCTCGGCGTCCAGGGCCAGCGGCACCGAGCCCGCCGAGTGCGACAGGTCCCAGATCATCACCGCCGCCGCGTCGTGCACCTGCGTGGTGACGGCCGGCAGGTCGGCGATCTCGGCGCTGCGGTAGTCGACGTGGCTGAGCAGGACGGCGGCCACGTCGTCGCGCAGGACGTCAGCGAGGGCGTCGCCCTGCGGCCGGCCGGGGTCGAGCCAGGCGACCTGCATCCCCCGCTGACCGGCGACGGCCTGGACCAGGTAGCGGTCGGTCGGGAAATCGGCGCGGGCCGCGACCAGGGTGCGGCGGTCGGGGCGCAACGCGGCAGCCGCATGCAGCACCTTGGCGATGTTGATCGAGGTCGAGTCGGCGACGACGACCTGCCCCGGCCCGGCGCCGAGCACCGCCGAGCCGATCAGGTCACCCACCCGCTCGGGCAGGCCCAGCCATGCGTCTGCCCAGCCCCGGATCAGCCGGATTCCCCACTCGTGCTCGACGACCTGTCGCATCCGCTCGGCCGTCGCCCGCGGCAGCCGCCCCAGCGAGTTGCCGTCGAGATAGGCAACCGGATCGTCCGAGCCGCCCCCGATGACGAACCGCTCACGAAAGCCCGCCAGCGGGTCAGCGCCGTCCATGGCCCGGACGTCGTCGAGAGTCGGCACGGCGGTCGTCGTCACGTCGTCTCCGGGGGCTGGCCAGAAGTGTTGCGCGACGTCACAGTCCCACCGATCTCCGTACGCACGGTGAGCAGCTCGGGGAAGAACGTGAGGTCGAGCGCGCGGCGCAGGAAGCCGACCCCGGACGAGCCGCCTGTGCCGCGCTTGTGCCCGATCACCCGCTCGACGGTCTTGAGGTGCCGGAACCGCCACAGCTGAAAGGACTGCTCGACGTCGACCAGCTCCTCGGCGGCCTCGTAGACGTCCCAGTGCCGGGCGGTGTCGGCATAGATCTGGCGCAGCGCCTCGACCACGCCGTCGTGCGGCTCGTAGGGCTCGGACCAGTCCCGCTCGACTCGTTGGGTCGGCACCGGCAGACCGCGCCGGGACAGCAGCCGGAGAAACTCGTCGTAGAGGCTCGGACGAGCGAGGTCCGCGGCGAGCTGTGCCTGAGACCCAGCGTCGTGTCGAAACACCCTGACCATCTGGGGATTCTTGTTGCCGAGCAGGAACTCGACCGTGCGGTACTGCACCGACTGGAACCCCGAGGCGTCACCCAGCGCGCCGCGGAACTGGACGTACTCGACCGGGGTCAGCGTCTCGAGCACCCCCCAGGCCTCGAACAGCTGCCGCTGGATGTGCTTGATCCGCGCCAGCCGCTTGAGCGCCGGCGGCAGGTCGTCGGCGGCGAGCAGCCCGATCGCCGAGCGCAGCTCGTGCACCACCAGCTTGAGCCACAGCTCGGTGGCGTGGTGGGCCACGATGAACAGCATCTCGTCGTGGTGGTCGCTGAGCGGCCGCTGCGCCGACAGCAACGTGTCCAGCTGCAGGTAGCCCGCGTAGGTCTGGCGGCCCTCCAGGTCGGTGGTGACGCCGTCCTCCAGCGGACGGTAGGCCGGGCGCTCGCTCACGGGCGGAGCGTACGACAGCCCGCCGCGTCGGCGGTCACGACTGGCGCTCGGAGCAGCATGCTCTGGACCACCAGCAGCCGGTCGAACGGGTCCACGTGTCCGGCGGCAACCTCACGACATCGTCAGACCGAGGTCACGGAATTGGTCTACGTGGCACAGGTGGGGCCGGGGGGCACCCGGGGAAGGGTCAGGCGACGGCGGCGGCGAAGCGATCCGGGTCGTCGAAAGGCCCCACGACGGCGAGTGCGGGGGCAGGAGCGAGCAGCTCGGCCGCCAGCTCGCGCACGTCGTCGAGCGTCACCTGGTCGACGCGGGCCAGGACCTCGTCGAGGCTCAGCAGCTCGCCGTGCACGAGGTCGGCCTTGCCGATCCGCGACATCCGCGAACCGGAGTCCTCCATGCCGAGCACGAGGTTGCCACGCAGCTGTCCCCGGCCGCGGACGAACTCCTCGTCGGTGAGCCCGTGGTCGGCGACGTCGATCAGCTGCGCACGGCACAGCGCGAGCACTTCGTCGGCCTTGGCGGGGGCGCACCCGGCGTAGATGCCGACCATGCCGCTGTCGGCGTAGTGGGTCGCAAACGAGTAGACGGCGTAGGCCAGGCCCCGCTTCTCGCGGATCTCCTGAAACAGCCGTGAGCTCATCCCGCCGCCGAGCGCCGCGTTGAGAACACCGGCGGTGAAGCGGCGGCCGTCCCCGCGCCGCAGACCGGGCAGACCGAGCACGAGGTTGGCCTGCTCGATCGGCCGGGTGACGAGCGATGCGCCCGTGCGGTACGCGCTGGCGCGCGCGGCCATGGCCGAGTCGGCTACCGCCCCGCGGGCGGGCCGGGGCCGGACGGTCGGGTCGTCGAGGAAGCCCGGTACGCAGAACGCCGTACGGACGCGGCGCACGACGGCCCGGTGCTCGATGTTGCCCGCAACCGCGACCACCATCGCCTCGGGCCGGTAGCGGCGACGGTAGTAGCCCGCCACCTGGGAGCGGGTCAGCGACCGCACCGACTCGGCACTGCCCGCGACGGGGCGGCCCAGCGACGACGACCACATCTGACCGGCGATCAGGTTATGCACGACGTCGTCGGGGTCGTCGTCGTTCATCGCGATCTCCTCGAGGATGACTGCGCGCTCGGACTCGACGTCCGCCCGCGCCACCACCGAGGAGGTGACCATGTCGGCCAGGATGTCGATCACCATCGGCAGGTCCTGGTCGAGGACCCGCGCGTGGTAGCAGGTGAGCTCCTTGCCGGTAAACGCGTTCAGCTCACCGCCGACCGCCTCCACCGGCGCCGAGATCTCGATCGGCGACCGCGAGCCGGTGCCCTTGAAGAGCAGGTGCTCGAGGAAGTGCGACGCGCCGGCCAGCGGTACGGTCTCGTCCCGAGAGCCGGCGCCCACCCAGACCCCGATGCTCGCCGAACGCACCCCGGGCATCTGCTCGGTGATCACCCGCAGCCCGCCCGGCAGGACGGTCCGGCGAACCAGACCGCCCTCCTCGGGCGTGAGCAGGGTACGGGTGCTGCCGGGCCGCTGATCGGGGATCAGCCGTGACGGGCTGATCAACGAGCTGCAGCTGCCGGCTCGCTGTCCGACTGTTCGCCGTCGTCCTCGTCCTGCTCTTCCACCACCGGGCGCAACGACAGCTTGCCGCGGTCGTCGATCTCGGCGATCTCGACCTGCACCTTTTGGCCGACCGACACGACGTCCTCGACCGACTCGACCCGCTTGCCGCCCGCGAGCACCCGCAGCTTGGAGATGTGCAGCAGGCCGTCGCGCCCTGGAACCAGCGAGACGAACGCCCCGAAGTTCGTCGTCTTGACCACCGTGCCCAGGTACCGCTCGCCGACCTCCGGCATCGTCGGGTTGGCGATGGCGTTGATCTGCGACCGGGCGGCCTCGGCGGCGTCGCCGTTCTCGGCGCCGACATAGATCGTGCCGTCGTCCTCGATCGAGATCTGAGCGCCGGTCTCGTCCTGGATCTGGTTGATGACCTTGCCCTTGGGTCCGATCACCTCGCCGATCTTGTCGACCGGGATCTTGATGGTGATGATCCGCGGTGCGTACTGGCTCATCTCGTCAGGCTCGTCGATCGCCTCGCTCATCACGTCGAGGATGGTCATCCGCGCGTCCCGTGCCTGCTGCAGCGCGGCGGCGAGCACCGACGCGGGGATGCCGTCGAGCTTGGTGTCGAGCTGGAGCGCGGTCACGAACTCGCGGGTCCCGGCGACCTTGAAGTCCATGTCGCCGAAGGCGTCCTCGGCGCCAAGGATGTCGGTCAGCGCCACGAATCGTCTCTCGGTCTGGCCGGCATCGTTCTCGATCTCGTCGGATATCAGGCCCATCGCGATGCCGGCAACAGCAGCGCGCAGCGGCACACCGGCATTGAGCATTCCCATGGTCGACGCACAGACCGATCCCATCGAGGTCGACCCGTTGGAGCCGAGCGCCTCCGAGACCTGCCGGATGGCATAGGGGAACTCCTCGCGCGTCGGCAGCACAGGCAACAGCGCCCTGCCGGCCAGCGCACCGTGGCCGACCTCGCGGCGCTTGGGTGAGCCCACCCGGCCGGTCTCACCGGTCGAGTACGGAGGGAAGTTGTAGTTGTGCATGTAGCGCCGGGTGCGCTCGGGCGACAGGGTGTCCAGCCGTTGCTCGAGGCCGAGCATGTTGAGGGTGGTGACGCCCATGATCTGGGTGTCGCCACGCTCGAACAGCGCCGAGCCGTGCACCCGAGGCAGGATGCCGACCTCGGCCGAGAGGGTACGGATGTCGGTGAGCCCGCGGCCGTCGATCCGAACCTGGTCGCGCAGCACCCGTTCGCGTACGAGCTGCTTGGTCAGCGACCGGATGGCGGCACCGATCTCCTTCTCGCGGCCCTCGAGGTCGGGACCGAGCCGGTCGAGCGTGTCGGCCTTGATCTCGCTCTGCCGCGCCTCGCGGTCGACCTTGTCGGCGATGGTCAGCGCCTTGGCCAAGTCGGCCCGGGCGGCGTTGTCGACCGCGCTGAACACCTCGTCGGCGTAGTCGGGGAACGTCGGGAAGTCGGCAACGGGCTTGGCGGACTCGGCAGCCAGCTGGGACTGGGCGTCGCAGAGCTGGGCGAGGTAGGGCTTGGCGGCCTCGAGGCCCTGGGCGACGACCTCCTCGGTCGGCGCCTGCCGCCCGCCGCGGACCAGCTCCCAGGTCTGCTCGGTCGACTCGGCCTCGACCATCATGATCGCCACGTCAGCACCGACCTTGCGGCCGGCCACCACCATGTCGAACACGGAGTCCGCCGACTGGCTGTGGGTCGGGAACGCCACCCAGTCACCGTCGACCAGGCCCATCCGCACGGCACCGACCGGTCCGGAGAACGGCAGTCCCGAGATCTGGGTGGAGGCGGAGGCGGCGTTGATGGCCAGCACGTCGTAGGGGTGGTCGGGGTTGAGCGCCAGCACGGTGATGACGACCTGCACCTCGTTGCGCAGGCCCTTGACAAAGCTTGGTCGCAGCGGGCGGTCGATCAACCGGCAGGTGAGTATCGCGTCGTCGCTGGGCCTGCCCTCGCGTCGGAAGAACGAGCCGGGAATGCGCCCGGCGGCGTACATCCGCTCCTCGACGTCGACGGTCAGCGGGAAGAAGTCGAAGTGCTCCTTGGGGTGCTTGCCGGCCGTGGTGGTCGACAGCAGCATGGTGTCGCCGTCGAGATAGGCGGCGACGGCGCCGCCCGCTTGCTGGGCCAGTCGGCCGGTCTCGAGGCGGATGGTGCGGGTGCCGTGGCGTCCGTTGTCCAGGACGGTGTCGACGGCGGTCAGCTCGGGTCCTTCCACGAAGGGGTCCCCTCTCGCGTTTGCGCCGGAGCACGGTGACACGCGGGTTCGCAAACGGGTTGGGCACCGGTCTTCGATCGAGGCCCGCGGGGCGCCTCGCCTGCGCGGCGTCGGCGACCCGGAGGCCACTACCGAGGACCGGTCGCCGGGGCCCGTGAGCCCGGTGGACCTGCTCCGATCGGTGTCGGATGTTCAGTTGTCGCGCATCGACCAGTGGCCGACGCAGTGTCGCGCATCGACCAGTGGCCGACGCAGTGAGGAGCGGCCCTCCTCGTGGAGGACCGCTCCGGAGTCGTCAACGGCGCAGTCCGAGCCTCTCGATGAGGCTGCGGTAGCGGCCGATGTCGCCTGCGCGCAGGTAATTGAGCAGTCGCCGCCGCTGACCGACCAGCAGCAGCAGACCACGACGGCTGTGGTGGTCGTGCTTGTGCTCCTTGAGGTGCTCGGTCAGGTGGGCGATGCGATGGGTGAGCAACGCAACCTGGACCTCCGGGGACCCGGTGTCCAATTCCGACGTGCGGTACTCACTGATGATCTGCTGCTTCGTGGCGACGTCGGTCGGCACTCGATCTCCTCTCGGGGGTTCTGCTGCGCGGCGCGCCGGGGCATGTCCACCCGGGCACTATCGGCTCCGCGGCCGTCACACGGCGCTGACGAGGCTACCAGTGCCGGCTGCGGAACCCCGCATCGAGAGATCGAGTGCCGACCGTACGCGTCAGCTCCCGGCGAGCTTGATGGCCAGGTCGAAAACCTGCTGACGGTCCCGGAACTCATCGACGAGCTCCTTCTCACCAGTGAGCGCCTTGACCTCGTAGAGCGCCGAGCCACGCGCGTCGGTGCGGAACACCGCGTAGGCCGAGTTCCTCGTGGTCCGACCGTCGTCATCCAGCGCCGAGTAGATGTCGAACCCGCCGCGCGGGCCGACATCGAGGCCCAGGGTGCCGGTCATCTGCAGCGTGCCGTTGTTGGCGGGCGCCTGGGTCACCACCTGGTCGAGCCTGGTGTCCACGTCGAACAGCGTCACCCCGGTGCCGAGGTCGAGGTCGTTGTTGGTGTACGCCGCCATCGCGATGCCCTCAGCCGGTCCGGGCGGGTCGCCGTAGGTCAGGTTCCCGTCCATGGTGGTAGTGAACGTGACGAAGCTGTGGCGCAGGTTCTGGCTGGTGTTGGACACGATCCGCAGCGCGTTGGCTGCGGGGTTGAAGTCGACGCCGAACTGGGTGCCGTTGAGCGGCACGGTCAGCTGGGTGACCAGCGTGAGCTCAGCGGTCCGCCGGTTGATCGTGTAGATGCCGCCGCGGTCGCCGACACCGTAGAGCTTGCCGTCTTGTACCCGGAAGTCGATGCCGACCAGCTCGCTGTCGGTGGGCGCGAAGCCGCTGATCTGCCCGACGACCTGGCTGGCCCGCGGTGCGTCGATCGGGAACCGGACCAGCCGCCCGTTGAGGGTCAGACCGTAGGTGGTGCTGGGAACGTGGGCGAACGCGGACGCGGCCGCGGCCGCGGCGGCAGGCGGAGCGGCAGCCGCGGGAGCGAGCGCAGGGGCCACGGTGGCGAGCGCGGCGAGGGCGCCGACAGCGGTGGACGCGGCGGTGAGCCGCACTGGGAGTGGGGTGCGCATGTTTCCTCCAGTCGTGCACCGCGCGGGTGGCGGTGCTCACCAGGGGTTACGCCGGACCACCAGGTCCCGTTCACCGTTCGAGCACCCGATATCGCCACCGCGTGCCCCAGCCGCGGCACCAGGCAGCTGCGGATCGGTCAGGCCGCCAGGGCGCCCCGTAGCCTCGTAGACGTGGCGGAGCGGCGGGAGGTGACCCGGCGCGCCCGCCCGAGACACCTGGCGGCGGGGTTGGTCGCCAGCCTGGTCGCGCTCGCGATCGCCGCGGCCGCCACCGTCTGGGCAGCCTCCGACGACGCGGGCACGTCGACCCGGCCCGGTGCCGACGAGCCTCGCGACGGACCCCCGCTGACCGAACCGGTGGGGAGATTCGTCGCACTCGGCGACTCGTACACGGCAGGCCCGTTGATCCCCTGGGTCGCGAGCGAGGACCCGTTCTGCCTGCGGTCGAGCCGCAACTATCCCGCGGTTCTCGCACAGTGGCTGGACGCTCGTCGACTGGTCGACCGCAGCTGCTCGGGTGCCACCACGCGCGATCTGTCGGCCCCGCAAACAGCATTCGGCGACACCTCGGCGCCCCAGCTCGACGCGGTGACGCCCACCACCGACCTGGTGACGCTCGGCATCGGCGGCAACGACTTCGGCCTGTTCGGCCGCCTGATCGACGGCGAGCGGCCGCCGGGTCTGTTGGGCGTCCTGACGCGAACGGGCGACCGGGTGGCCGACGCGCTCGCCGAGATCCGCGACCGTGCGCCTGACGCAGTCGTCGCGCTGGTCGGCTACCCGCGGATCACACCACCGGCCGGCACCTGCGCCGCGTTGCCGTTCGACGCCGCGCACTATCGCTTCGTCGACCGGGCCGAGCGGGCCCTCAACCGCGAGCTGCGCGGCGCCGCGTCCGAGCAGGACGCCGTCTACGTCGACACCTACGCCGGGTCCCGTGGGCACGACGCCTGCGCGGGCACCGACGCCTGGGTCAACGGCGACCAGACCAAGCCGCTGCTCGCGCTGGCCTACCACCCGTACGAGGCGGGCATGACCGCCACCGCGATCGCGGCGCACTCCGCGCTGCGGGACGCGTCGCCGACGCCCCGGGCACGGCGAGCGGCGGCGGCCGCACTGGCCCGTCCCCCGGCCTCGTCGCTCAGCCGGCCGGAGCAGCGGGTCGTTGCTGCCCTTCTCGGTGGGTGAGCAGCTCGCGGGTGCGGTCGACGTCGACGGCCATCTGCCGTACGAGGTCGTCGACTCCGTCGAAGCGGACCTGCCCGCGCAGCTGCTGGTGGAACGACACCCGCACGGGCACCTCGTAGAGCTCGAGGTCGTCGCGGTCGAGCACGTACGACTCGACCCGTCGATCCGTGCCGGCGAAGGTCGGGTTGGTCCCGACACTGATCGCTGCCGGCCACTGCGGCGCCTCAGGATCGTCCAGGCGCCGGAGCCACCCGGCGTAGACCCCGTCCGCCGGAACCGCACGCATCCCGGACGTCGGCACGTTGGCTGTCGGGTAGCCCAGCTCGCGGCCGCGGTGGTCGCCCTCGACCACGACGCCCTCGACGGTGTGCGGGCGGCCGAGCACGCCGGCCGCGGCAACGACGTCGCCCCGTGCCAGCGCCTCCCGCACGGCTGTCGACGACCACGGGCGCTCCCCGCCCACCAGCTCGACCGCGTCGACGACGAACCCGTCGCTCGTGCCCCGCGCACGCAACGTGTCGACATCTCCCGCGGCACGGTGGCCGAAGCGGAAGTTTGCCCCCACCACCACGGCCACGGCGTGCAGCGCATCGACCAGCACCCGTTGGACGAACTCGTCCGGCGGCCACGACGCCAGCTCGCGGGTGAACGGCAACACCAGGACGTGGTCGGCCCCGGCGGCGACGAGCAGCTCGACCCGCTGGTCGATCGTGGTGAGCACCGCCGGTTCGCGGCCGGGGGCGAGGACCGCCATCGGATGCGGATCGAAGCTCACCACGACCAGCGCCACGTCGGGGCCGAACGTGTCTGCGACGGCCCGGGCCCGATCGAGTGTGACCCGGTGGCCGAGGTGCACACCGTCGAAGTTGCCGATGGTGACGACCGCACGTCCGAACTCGGACGGCACCTCGTCGAGCTGACGCCACACGAGCCTCACCATCCCATGCGCGAATCGACTGTGCCCGCAACTGTCGACTGCTGGGTGCCAACCTTCCGAGGAGGTGTCTCATGGCGATGACCGGTTCGGACGAGCAGCTCAAGGCGCGGCACCGCGCGATGTGGGCATCCGGCGACTACCCGTCGATGGTGGAGACTTTCCTGCTCCCGCTCGGGCCAGCGCTCGCGGAGGCCAGTGGGGCTGGCCCGGGCGTACGCCTCCTCGACGTCGCCGCCGGCACGGGCAACGCCGCCGTCCCCGCGGCCAAGCGTGGCGCAGCAGTGGTGGCCAGCGACCTGACCCCGGAGCTCCTCGACGCGGGCCGCAACCGGGCGGAGTCGATGGGCGCCGAGCTCGAGTGGGTGGAGGCCGACGTCGAGCACCTGCCGTTCCCCGACGGCGACTTCGACGTCGTGATGTCGTGCATCGGCGCGATGTTCGCCCCGCACCACCAAGAGGTCGCCGACGAGCTCGTCCGCTCTGCCGCCCCGAGGGGACGATCGCGCTGCTGAGCTGGACCCCCGAGGGGATGATCGGAGGGTCGTTCCGCACCCTAGGCCCGTTCGCGCCGCCCCCTCCGCCAGGGGCTCAGCCGCCACCGCTGTGAGGCTCGGAGGCACACCTGTCGGGCCTGTTCGGTGACCGCGTCACGTTCGCCACGCACCAGCGAGCCGTGCTCGACGTGACCGCCTTCGAGCACCCGCTCGACTGGGGCGAGCACTTCAAGCAGCTGTACGGGCCGGCCATCACGACGCTCGGGCATGCCCGCAGCAACGGGCGCGGCGAGCAGCTGGAGGAGGCCCTGGACGCGTTCTGCCGCGAGTGGAACCTCGGCACCGAGGAGCAGGCGCGGTTCGGGCAGGAGTACCTCCTGTCTATCGGCACCCGCCACTAGCCAACCCGCCCGAGCCGGGGCACGCCAGCACGTTCGGTGGCCGGTCGGTGCGCGGATCTCGAGGCATTGCGGTCGTCCGGGCAACCACGACGTCTCGAGATCGGCTCCCCGGGCTCGCGCCATGACCGACAACGAACTGTCGGAGTTCGCGCTGGCGGAGATGTTCTTGCGCAACCCCGGTCAGGGTGCGAAGGACGATGTTCATGGTGACTCCTCTGGGTGAGTGGGCTCCCGGATCGAACCGTCCGGCAAGCCTGACTTCTGCTGGCACCACGTACGCTGCCGCTGCTGAGTGAGTCCTCGGTGAGCTGTCAGTGAGAGCCTTCTCATTCCGCCGTGCGCCATTGGCCGGCGTGCCATGCTCGCGACATGGAGACCCCGCCCGTCGACGAGTTCGCCGCGGTGGCCCGAAGCCTGAGCTCGGCCCCCGACGTCGACGAGACCCTCGAGCGGATCGTCCAGCTCGCGGTGCGGTCACTCGGCTGCCACTACGCGGGAGTCTCGTACGTCGAGCAGCGGACCAAGCGGGTCGAGACCGGGGCGGCATCCCACGACGTCGTTCGCGCCGGCGACCAGGCGCAGTACGAGGTCGGCGAGGGGCCGTGCTTGCAGGCGATGGAGGACGACACCAGCTACCTCGTGCACGACACCGTGCGCGACCCGCGCTGGCCGCGGTGGAGCGCGCGAGCCGACGAGCTGGGGTTGCGCAGCGTCATCGGCGTCCGGCTGTTCGACGAGGGCAGCACGATGGGTGCGCTCAACCTCTATTCGGGGCGAGCGCACTCGTTCACCGACGACGACGTCGACGTCGCCCAGGTCTATGCCGCACATGCCTCGGTCGCACTCGGCAGTGCCCGCGAGGAGTCACACCTGCGGCTGGCCATCGACGCCCGCCACCAGGTAGGGCTTGCGCAGGGGATCTTGATGGAGCGCTTCGAGCTCGACCAGCAGCAGGCGTTCGCGGTGCTGCGTCGATACTCCCAGCAGCACAACGTCAAGCTGCGGCACGTGGCCGAGCAACTCGTGGTGACCCGCTCGCTGCCGACGGCGCAGGTCGTGGCGTCACTCGACGCGGGGGCGGAGGTCCTCGAGAACCCTGCGTAGCACTCGGGACACCTGCATCTGGCTGATCCCCACGTCAGCGGCGATCTGTTGCTGGCTCAACTCGCAGTAGTAGCGCAGCGCGACGATTCGACGGTCGCGCGGGGGCAACGCGCGCAGTGCGGGCACCAGCACGCAGCGCGCCTGCGCCGCCGCAAGCTCGCGGTCGGCGGCGGGCAGCAGCTCCCCCAGGGAGGCTCCGTCGCCGTACGCGGCGCGGACGTCGAGCGACGTCGGAGTGAAGCAGCCATCGGCGCTCAGCGCCTCGATCACCTCACAGCCACGCACCCCCAACGCCTGCGCGATGTCGGCCGGCCCAGGCGTGCGAGCAAGCTGTTGGGCGAGCCGGGGAGCCGAGGCGGAGATCTCCTGCTGCAGCTGCTGCACACCACGCGGAGGCCGGACCGCCCAGGCATGGTCGCGGAAGTGCCTCCTGACCTCGCCCGTGATCACCGGCACGGCATAGGACAAGAAGTCGTGGCCCCGGAACGGGTCATAGCCGCGTACTGCCTTGACGAGGCCGACGCTGGCCGCCTGGATCAGATCGTCCAGCGGCTCACCCCGGCCCTGGTATCGACCGGCAACCGATCGCGCGACTGCGAGATTGACCAGCACCACCTCGTCGCGGAGGCGCTGGCGCCGGGTCGCGTCGTTGGTGCCGGCAGCGGCGGCGAGCAGGCGCTGGGTCCGGTCGACGACCGGCGTCGACGCTTCGAGCGGCTGCAGGGTGGACGGAGCCACAACAGGTCCCTTTGTCGACCAGTACGGCGTGGCAAACCTTTTCGACCACGGCGGCACAATCTCACACTGCGCGCCGGCCGACTTCAAGCCCGCCGCCTAGCGCCGCACCCGGTCGTAAAGCTCCGCCAGCCGGGCGGCGCGCACCTGCGGCGAGTGCTCGCGACCCCATCGCTGCCGGCCTGCAGCCCCCAGCAGGCGCAGGTCGTGCCGCGCCGACAACAGCTCGCCAACCCGGCCAGCCAGCTGGATGGGATCCATCCGGGCGAGGACCAGACCGCTCCTGCCGGGGTCGACGAGGTCAGCGGCCGGGCGGTGCGCCACCGCCACCAGGGCCTTCCCGGCTGCCAAGGTGGCCAGCGCGGCGCGAGGGGCGGCGGAGCGTCCGCCCGCGTCGAGGACCGCGTCGACGC
>JACCWP010000055.1 GCA_013697585.1 Nocardioidaceae bacterium | reverse complement strand
GCCCTGACCTCCCCCACGGTCGAGATCGAGCCGCGGCCCGCGCAGGCGGCGGCCGATGCCTATCTGCGGTGGCGCGACGCGATGTACGGCGCCGCGCCAGCCTGACGCGATCGAACCTCAGGCGGTCGTCGCGCCAAGCTGGGAGAGGATGACGTGCTCGTCGTCGGCGACCAGCGTCTCTCAGCCGGGAAGCTTGGACGCCAGCGCGTCGATCGGCTTGATGTCGGGCGGCGACGCCAGCAGCTCGTCGGCCTGCTCCATCAGCGCAGCGGCGATCGGACCGTTCAGGTGCGCCTGGCGGCCGTCGTCGGTCGGGAAGAAGTCGACGATGCCGTAGGTCGCATCGTCGATCTTGATCGCGAACCACGCAATGGTGTCCGGCTCGTCCTGAGCCAGCGGCAGGGCTCCGGTCAAGAACTGGGCAAGCTCGGACTCCTTGCCCGGCTTGGCGTTCAGTGTCGCCAAGAGGCCGACTTGGACAGTGTTCTGCGACATCGGTGTCTCCTCGGATCGGGGGGACGGGCCGTGGGCCACGTCCGGCGCGCGTGCTGCGATTGAACAGCCTAGCGACGTCAACGGCCCCAGCGACGTCGACGGGTCAGCGCGCCCTTGCGGGCGGTCGGGTCAGGCGGTGGTTTGCCGGCGGTGCCAGCGCCGGTAACCGACGGCAAGCCCGAACAGCAGCACCGAGCCGCCGGCCAGGGCCGCGTTCGTCGTGGCCGTCACCTTGGAGGTCGGGGGCGCTGACGTGCCCATCGGGTTCGGCGCGCCCCTCCAGCTCACCACGTCGATGCCACGCTGGATGTCGTCGGTGGCGATGAAGTACGTACGGCTACCGTCGGCGTTGAGCTGGATCTTGAACTGCTCCGCCGCCCACGTGTTCGCGCGAGGCAGGGTGAACGACGCCCGCTCCTCGAACTGCAAGTGACCCGCGTCGTCGACGTAGTAGTCGACGATCTTGATGCCCTGCGTGTAGTAGGCCGCGATGAACCGCTGCTCGCCGGGGATCTGCTCGATCACGTGGATGTCGCAGAACGTCTCGGCCGGTACGACCGCGTCGCTGATGTAGACCGACTTCGCACCGCTCGGTGTGGTCGCGTACTCGATGTTGCCGGGGTTGCTGATGTCGAAGGCGTGCGCCCCGCCGTTGCCGAAGGGGTTCTCGATGCCGGGCGCGCACGACGACCCGGGCGGTACGACGCCGCCGCCCCGCTCGTCGGTGACGAACATGAACTGCCCGTTGGGTGTCGGGTCGGCCTCGTGCGAGACCGCCACGCCCTCGTCGGAGCGGACCTGGAGGTTGGAGTTGCAGCTGCGGTTGTCCGTGCCAGGTGGCCCGCAGTCGCGGCCGGGGTGCTGGAAGGTGCCCAGGAAGCGCCATCCAACGGCCTGCTCCGTGCGGCTGCCGTCCATCGCGCTGCAGTCGGTGACCTTCGCGGTCGTGCGGGTGCCGGCGACGACCGGACACGGGAACGGTGTGCCGCGGACGTCGCCGTCGGCCTGGAACAGGTCGGAGGTGTCGAGAATGAGGGTGGCGTTCAGCGCAGCGCAGTACAGCCGTCCGCGCTGATAGGTGATGTCGTGACAGGTGGCGGAGCCGTCTTCCAGCTGGCCGGTGTTCTGGTCGCGCTGCTTGGTCCAGCTGGGCTCGAGATTGATGCGGTAGACCAGGGGGCGGCACTCGGCGCGGCGCTTGGCGTCGGTCCAGTCGACGGTGCCGAAGCAGGACCGCATGTCCATGACGTCGACCCAGTTGCGGCCGGAGAAGTCGGCGGCGCTGTTGTAGACGATGCCGGGGTGCTGCAGGTCGGCTGTGTTCGTGTGGGACGTGCCAGCGAACCGGATCAGGTGCGCCTCGCGCGGCTTGAAGCTGCGGTTGGCCATCTTGGACACGTTGACGATCTCGATGCCGCCGCCGCCGGTGTCGTGGCAGCGACCGACCGCGTCGGTGGTGTCGGTGAGCAGCCTGACCCGGTTGAGGATGGAGACCTGCGGGTCGTGCTGCAGGGAAGTGATGCTGGCGCCGGCGGGCTCGCAGTGCGCGGAGCCGTGGTCGGCTACCCAGCGCGGGGCGACCCTGCCCTTGGCGGTCAACCGGATGATCCGCTGACCGACGCTGCCGCCCTCGTCCTGGCCGAGGGTGCCGAAGGCACCGAAGATGTCCTGGCTGCGCTGCGGCTTGAAGAACTCGAGGTCGGTGCCACCGCCGGAGAGGGCTTCGCTCGCAAGACCGGGGATGTTGGCCACGTGCCGCCAGGTGCCGTCGCCGCGCTCGATCCCCTCGACGATCGGGCCCTCGGTGGGGGCGAGCGGCGTGCGTGGATCTGTGTGGTCGGCTGCCACCGGTGCGGCCGCACCGCCGGCCAGCAGCAGCGCACCGACACCCATGATCACCGCAGCAAACTTGCGCATAACAGCCTCCCGGCGCTGGTCGCGCGCACCCGTCCTGCCCCGCACGCTGCGAGGATCGTGCGCCAGAGCACGGTGCAAATCAACCCCGGACTGCTCATAGTGAGCCAGCCGTCACTGCGGGTGTCGGAGCTATGCTCCCGCGATGCCGTCGACAGCTCAGCTGCTTCCGGCGGCTGACGTGGTGGTGGCGCACCCGGTGCTGCAGCACTCGGGACTCGCCTTCCCGCCGCTTCTGGTGGCGTCGATCGCGGCGTGGGCGGTCTTCGTCGTCGCCCTGGCGCTGCCGGAGCGGGCGCCGTTCATCGGTCCGGCACCCGCTGCGGCGTCGGGGCCGCTGAGCTCCTGGGCGGGTTCGTTGTCCCCCTCGCAGCTGGTCACTCGCGCGTTCGCCGTCGTGGTCCTCCTGGTGGCGATCACCGCTGGCCGGGCCGGGGCCGACGACCAGCTGGAGAACCTCGCGCCGGCCCTCGTCGTGGGCGCTGCGTGGCCGTTGCTGGTGCTCGTGAGCATCACCCTCGGGCCGATCTGGCGCTGGTGCGACCCGTGGGACAGCCTGGCCAGGCTGGGTGCCCGCAGCGACGAAAGCGAGCTCGCCAGTCACCAAGACGACGCTCGCCCGGTGTGGCCAGCCGCCGTGCTGGCGCTGCCGTGGGTCTGGTACCTCGGCGCGACCGCCGACCCGCTCGACCCACGTGCGGTGGGGCTCGTGCTCACCGTGTATACCGTCGTGACCCTTGCCGGCTGCGTCGCAGTCGGCAGGCAGCGGTGGTTGGCGACCGCCGAGCCGCTGGGGATCCTGCTCGGCTGGCTCTCGCTGCTTCCCCGGGGCCGGCTCGCCGGCTGGCAGCCGCCGCGCGGGGCCGAGGCGCTGCTGGGGGTGCTGGTCGGCGGTGTCGCGTTCGGCGCGGTGCGCCGCTCGCAGCAGTGGACCGGCGTCGACGCCGCCACCGGCGCGTGGGCGTACGCAGCACTCGCACTGGCAGGCTCGTGTGCCGCGGTGCTGGCCCTGCTCGTGGT
>JACCWP010000034.1 GCA_013697585.1 Nocardioidaceae bacterium | reverse complement strand
ACTGATCAACCACCGCGGCTACGGACACCACAGCGCAGCCGCCGTCATCGCGATGATCTACCTGTGCTGCTCCGGCCTCACCATCGAACTACCCACAGGAAGGTGAGGAGTGCCCGAAAGTGGCACTGTCGGGGTGCTGCAGCGCAGTGGGAGTGCCGCTTTCGCCCTAGCAGTGCCCTACCGCGCGGCGGGCACCCTCATCGAATCGGTCTAGCGGCCACCCTCGTAGCGAGGGGTCAGGCGGGGGCGTACCTGCCGTCGCCGTCGAGGGTCACCTGCTTGGAGCCGACGGCCGCGGTAAGCGCCTGATCGAAGCGACCCGGATCCCAGTAGTCCCCGCCTACCGCGTTGTTGACGCCGTCGCGATCGGTCGGTCCCACGGTGCGCAGAGCGCGGGTGATCTGGTCGACCTCCCGCTGACGGCGCCGGTGCGGCTTCGTCTCGGTGCTCGGCTTGGGTGGCGGCATCGGCATGGAAGTGGGGTCCTCTCAGGCGTGCGCGGGCTGCGGTCCGGACTCGTCAAGATCATCTTCCGCGGTGAGCGGCTTGGCGATGTTCTCCAGGGTTTCTTGCTCGGCGTGGACACCCAGGAAGATGGCGACGATACCGCCGGCGATCATCAGTGCGGCGCCGACGAAGTAACCAGGCGCGATCCCCGCGATGTCGCCTGAGGCTGTCGCGTCCTCAATCAGCTTGCCGAAGTACAGTGGCCCGGCGATACCACCGGCGGCGGTGCCGATCGCGTAGAAGAAGGCGATGCACAGCGCGCGGGTCTCCATCGGGAAGATCTCGCTGGCGGTCAGGTACGCCGCGCTGGCACCGGCCGAGGCGAAGAAGAAGATCACCATGCCGAGAATGGTCAGCGTCATGGCCGTCATGTCAGGTCCGAGCATGAATCCTGCGACGGCTAGCAGCGCACCGGACAGGATATAGGTGCCGGCGAGCATCTTGACCCGGCCGACCGTGTCGAAGAGGGTGCCGAGGAGCAGCGCGCCGAGGAAGTTGCTCAAGGCAAAGGCAACGATGTAGTAGCCCACCTGTGTGACGCCCAGGAACGTCTCCAGGCTGCTGCCGTAGGTGAAGAAGAACGCGTTGTAGAGGAACGCCTGTCCGACGAACAGTGACAGGCATAGAATCGTGCGCCGCGGGTAGAGCGTGAACACGGTGCTCGCGATGGTAGTGAGGGGGATGGTCTTGCGCTGCCGGATGGTCAGGGTCTCAGTGACGCTGGGGAGCGATTGACCTGTTTCACGCTCCACTCTTTGCTCGATATCGCGGACGATCTCCTCCGCTTCCTCCTCGCGACCGTGGATGAACAACCAGCGGGGGCTCTCGGGGACAGTGCGGCGGACGAGGAGCACGCCGAACGCCAAGATCGCGCCGAGAGCGAAGGCCGAGCGCCAACCGAGCTCGGGATTGATGATGGTGGGGTCGGTCAGCGGGATGGTCAGCAGCGCACCCCCTGCAGCTCCCACCCAGAAGGACCCGTTGATCGAGATGTCGATGCGGCCGCGGTACT
Organism: Nocardioidaceae bacterium; assembly: GCA_013697585.1. Classification (GTDB taxonomy): domain Bacteria; phylum Actinomycetota; class Actinomycetes; order Propionibacteriales; family Nocardioidaceae; genus JACCWP01. The sequence goes on along the minus strand of JACCWP010000034.1, from coordinate 8,461 downwards.
TCGCGGGGATCAGCTCGTCGATCGCTGAGTTGATGGCTGCATACTCACCGCCGATGCCGGCACCGGTGATGCCCCGGCACACGAAGTACCACAGCGGGTTCATCGAGAACGCGGTCAGCACGGTGCCGAACGTGTAGACGCCCAGGGTGATCATGAACAGCTTTTTCCGGCCGAAGCGGTCGGTCAGCTGACCGAAGAACAGCGCGCCTAGGCACGCACCCGTCACGTAGATGGCTCCGGCCAGGCCGACGTCGTATGCACTGAGCCCGAGCCCAGTGCCTTCCGGCTCGAGCGCGGCCGACAGCGAACCGACGATCGTGACCTCGATGCCGTCCAGGATCCAGACCGTCCCCAGGCCGACGACGATGAGCCAGTGCCACTTGGACCACGGAAGGCGGTCCATCCGCGCGGGGATGTCGGTGGTGATCCGTCCCGTCTCCACGTTGTCTGCCATGACTGCTCACTCTCCTGGGTGCCGTAGCCGCTGTCGCAGCACACTGGACCGCAAAATCGGCTGTTGTGCAATCTCGGGCGGTCGTGGCGAGGCGCCCCGTATTCTCCCAGCATGACCGACAACGGGCGCGAGCGCTGGCAGCGACGCTATGACCAGGCACGACAGCAGGGCCAAGTGCGGGACGCAGACTTCAGCACGCTGTCGGGCGTGGAGGTGGACCCGGTGTACGGGCCGTCCGACGAGGCCGCCTGTCCGGGCTTCGACCGGATCGGCTGGCCGGGGGAGTTCCCGTTCACGCGCGGGCTCTACGCCACCGGCTACCGCGGCCGAACCTGGACCATCCGGCAGTTCGCGGGATTTGGCAACGCCCGCCAGACGAACCAGCGTTACCGGATGATATTGGGCAGGGGCGGAGGTGGCCTGTCGGTCGCGTTCGACATGCCGACCCTGATGGGCCGCGACTCCGACGACACGCAGTCGCTCGGCGAGGTCGGCCACTGCGGTGTCGCGGTCGACAGCGTGCATGACATGGAGGCACTGTTCGCCCAGATCCCGTTGCAGGACGTCACGACGTCGATGACGATCTCAGGTCCAGCAGTCCCGGTCTTCTGCATGTACGTGGTGGCGGCCGAGCGCCAGGGCGCGGACATCTCCCTGCTGGACGGGACGCTGCAGACCGACATCTTCAAGGAGTACATCGCGCAAAAGGAGTGGCTGTTCGGCCCCGAGCCGCACCTGCGCCTGATCGGCGACCTGATGGTTTGGTGCGCCACCGAGATGCCGCGCTACAAGCCGCTGAGCGTCTCCGGCTACCACATCCGCGAAGCCGGGTCGACGGCCGCGCAGGAGCTCGCGTACACGCTGGCCGACGGTTTCGCCTACGTCGAGCTTGGCCAGGCCCGCGGGCTGGACGTCAACGAGTTCGCCTCGGGGCTGAGCTTCTTCTTCGACGCGCACGTCGACTTCTTCGAGGAGGTCGCCAAGTTCCGGGCCGCCCGCAGGATCTGGGCACGCTGGTTGCGCGACGCCTACGGCGCGACCAGCGAGCGCGCCCAGTGGTTGCGGTTCCACACTCAGACGGCGGGCGTGTCGCTCACCGCGCAGCAGCCGTACAACAACGTCGTCCGCACCGCTGTCCAGGCATTGTCAGCAGTCCTCGGGGGCACCAACTCCCTGCACACCAACGCGCTCGACGAGACGCTGGCCCTGCCGACCGAACGTGCCGCGGAGATCGCGATGCGTACCCAGCAGGTGCTGATGGAGGAGACCGGCGTCACCAACGTCGCCGACCCGCTCGGCGGCTCGTGGTACGTCGAGGCGTTGACCGACCGGATCGAGGCCGAGGCCGAGGCCATCTTTGCCCGCATCCTCGCGATGGGCGGCGGTCGGAGCTCGTCGCACGCGATCGGGCCGATGACCAGCGGCATCCTGCGCGGCATCGAGGACGGCTGGTTCATGTCCGAGATCGCCGAGGCCGCCTTCCAGTACCAGACGGCGCTCGAGAAGGGCGACAAGCGGATCGTCGGCGTCAACTCCCACCTCGACTCGGTCACCGGTGAGCTGGAGATCATGCGCGTCTCGCACGAGGTCGAGATCGACCAGGTCGCCGAGCTCGGTGCCCGCCGAACCGGCCGCGACCAGGTATCGGTGGATTCGGCGCTGGCCGCGCTGGTCGAGGCGAGCCGAGGCGATGCCAACCTGGTGCCGCCGCTGCTCGACGCGGTTCGGGTCGAGGCGACGCTCGGCGAGATCTGTGACGCCTTGCGCGCCGAGTGGGGCGAGTACCGCGAGCCGGCGCGGTTCTGAGGCACCGCCCGCGAGACTCGCGCCCCACCGGCCGAGTGGCGAGCGCGTGGGGCGATACGCCGTACGTGACCCATCGGCGCCACTCGACGCTTGGAGCGGGGCGGGTTGGTCACCGAAGGCCCCGGCTCGCCGAGGCCCCGGCACAGCGCGAGCGGCCGTGCGCGAGGATTGACCCATGAGCGCTCAGCAGTTCTCCCGCCCCGGGGCAGTCGACCTTTCCACGCTGGGTACGCCGGCCGCTGCCGGGCAGGCCGCGAGCCCCGGCGGTGGCGGCGGCCCGGGGACGTACTCGTTCGACACGACCGAGCAGGACTTCCAGACCGACGTCGCCGACCCGTCGATGACCCATCCCGTCGTGCTCGCGCTGTGGTCGTCGCGGGCACCGGACAGCAAGCCCGCGGTCGAGCTGTTGAGCCGGGTCGCCGACGACTTCGAGGGTCGGCTCAGCCTGGCCCGGATGGACATCGACACCAACCCCCAGCTTGCGCAGGCACTGCAGGTCCGCGCGGTGCCGTATGTGCTGGCGGTGCTGCGGGGGCAGCCGGTGCCGCTGTTCGAAGGCAGCGTCGACGAGGAGCAGGCGCGGCAGGCACTCGATCAGGTGGTGCAGGCCGCGGTCTCCAACGGCGTCACGGGGCTGGCCTCGCCGCGCGGTGTCGAGCCCGAGGCCGGCGACGAGCCAGCCGCCGACGAGGAGCCGGCCGCCGATCCCCGCTTCGCAGCCGGGGACACCGCAATGGACGAGGGCGACTACGCGGGCGCAGTCGCTGCCTACCAGCGGGTGGTCGACACCAGCCCAGGCGACGCCGACGCCGCAGCGCGGCTGGCTCAGGCGCAGCTGCTGCGGCGCACCGACGGCCACGAGCTCGAGGCTGTACGTGCCGAGGCCACCGAGCGACCCGACGACCTCGAGGCCCAGCTGCTCGCCGCCGACGTGGAGCTGCTCGGCGGCCTCGTCGGCGACGCCTTCGACCGGGTGATCGGCATCGTGCCCCGAGTGTTCGGTGACGACCGGGAGCGGGCGCGCCAGCACCTGCTCGGCTTGTTCGACGCTCTCGGCGGCGGCGACGCCCGGGTGGCCGACGCCCGCCGTAGGCTGGCCAACGCCCTGTTCTGAGGTTCAGTCCGCGCCCTTCCTCGTGCCATGACTCGCGGACCGCTGGGGGTGACGCGTGCGCACGGTGGTGGGCTGGTTCTTCGTGACGGTCGGCGCGGCGTGCCTGCTCGCCGGTGCCGCGGTCGCTGCCCTCCTCGGTCCCGACGACCGCGCGCGATCCGACCCACAACCGCTGGACACCCGGTCGTCGGTCCTCGTCACCGCTGCGGGCCTGCTGTCGTGGTCGGGACCGACCGTGCAGGTCGAGGCGACGCTCCCCGACGATCGACCGGTCTTTGTGGGCCTGGGCAACGAGGTCGACGTCTCCGACTACTCACGGCGGGTCGACGCCCTCGTGGTGGAGGCGATCGAGCTGCCGTTCGTCCTCGACGCGGTCGAGGTGGATGCCGGCCGGTCGCGGCCCGTGTCGCCCGACCGGCTGGACTGGTGGCTGGCCAGCGTGCAGGGCGACGGTGCTGCGACGCTGGGTGTCCAGCTGCCGAGCGCACCGTCGCAGCTCGTCGTCGCAGCGCTCGACCGGGGTGACCTGCGCGGGCTCGAGGTGACGGCGGCCTACGAGCTCGACGGCGGTTTCGGCGTGGGCGTCGGCGTAGCCGCGCTCGGGGTGGGGCTGGTGCTGTTCGGGGTGATCACGAGGCGCAGGCGACCGGATGACGGGGGACGACGGCGCCGGCGGCGGGACAACGATCCGGTGATTGGGGACGCCGGCTCGGCACAGCCGGGGCAGGGCTCGTCGGGTCGGTCGCCCGCTCCGGGGCACCGGGCGGTGCGGCTGGCGGAGGGCGTTGTCGCTGGGTTGGCTCTGGTGGGACTGACGGCGGGCTGCACGGTGCCGCTGCCCGTCGACGAGCAACCGGTCAAGACTGCGGTGGCGCAGGACGACGCCGACGAGGTGGTGGCCCGCTGGGCCGAGCGGCGGGCCGAGGCGGTGCGCACGCTCGACCCCGCACCGCTCGCCGAGGTGGAGGCGGGTGCGACCCTGGCGGTCGAGGAGGGCGCCCTTGCGGTGGCCCGGCGGCTGATCACGCCGGGCTCGCAGGAGACCGATCAGGACCTCAGGCTGCGCAGGGTCGTTGCTCCCCGGTTGTCGTCGTACCCGCTGTGGTTCATCGCCGTGGTCGACGACGGACAACGTGAGCTGGCCAAGGTGCAGGTCTATCGGCGGGCCCAGGCGGCCGGTCCTTGGCAGCTGGTCTCGACGACCGAGGTGCTGCCGTCGACCCAGCTGCCCGACGTGGCGCTCGACGACACCGGGGCGTTCGAACCGGTCGATCCGGCCGATGCGAAGGGCTTGCCGGCGGCACCGCAGGAGATTGCCGACGGCTACGCGGCGTTGCTCGACGACCTCGAGGCACGTGGCGACGAGCTGGTGCTCGTCGACTCCTTCGTGGAGCAGATGCGTGCGGTGGCGACGAACCTGGACTCGCTCGATGGGGTGCGACTGCGCCAGTCGTGGCGGGCGCAGCCCGTCCGCTGGGTGGCTCGCACCAGCGACGGCGGCGCGCTGGTCTTCGCGACGATGGCCCGTGACGACCGCTACCGGATCACGAGCGGGACCGCAGCCGCCTGGCCGGAGGGGTCGGCCCAGTCCGCGTTCCTCGCCGGACGCGGCGACACCTCGGCGGTGCTGCGCTTCCGCCACCAGGTGCTCCTGTACGTGCCGCCGACCGGTGGAGGTCAGGCACGCGCGCTCGGCCAGTACGGCGGCGTCGTCTCCACCACCGGCCGCTAGTCGACGGTGGTCTGCTCCATCGTCGGCGCCGACACTGCCAACACCCGCTCAACCCCCGGGTCCCGGTTGGCAATGGGTGCCGGCACGACAGCCTGGAGCGGAATCTGACGGTGACGACTCGCAAAGGGTCGATCAGCGGCGTGATTGGCCGCCGTGCAGGAACACCGCCGCCTCGGCTGTCAGCGCCTGCTCGACCCGCGTAGCGGTGGGCGGCCGGGCCCGCTCGCGCACCAGGGCGGGGTCGCACCAGTGCACGGCGGCGATCTCGCGGGGTTCCAGCACGGCGTCGTCGACCCAGCCCGCATCGACCGCGCCGAGGTCGAACACCAGCACGAGCGCGTCGTCCCAGCCGGCCCACGGCGGCAACCAGTCGATGACGAGGAGGCCCGTCACAGTCACCGCCAGCCCGAGCTCCTCGTGCACCTCGCGGACGACGGCGTCGCGCGGCGACTCGCCCGGCTCGACCACCCCGCCGGGCAGGTCCCAGTCCGACTTGTAGACCAGCTCGCACAGCAGGACCCGGTCGTCGCGGTCGCGCAGGACCCCCTGGGCGATCACCCGTTTGGTGGGCAGGGTCGCGTTGAGCATGGCGCGAAAGCCGTCGGCCGTGTGTGGGGCGGGGTCGTCGGCAAGGCGACCCAGCAGCACGGCGTCGCCGCGCCCGAGGCCTTCCGCAGCGCGCCCACGGACGACACCCTCGCGGCGGAGTCCGGCCCGCGAGGCCAGCCGCAACGCGGCCACATCATCCGGGCTGACGTACGCCTCGACCCGGGCTAGCCGGAGTCGGTGGAATGCGTGCCGGACCAGCAGTCGCAATGCTTGGACGGCGACCTCGGGCTCCGCATCGGCGAGGTCCCACTCCACGCGTGCGCCCGCCTCCTGAGTCCGCCACAGCGTCACCGAACCCGCGGCCACGCCCGCCCACTCGACCGCGAAGCGGATCTCGTTGTCGTCGGCGAGATCGGGTCGCAGCGCGACCTCCCCGTCCTGCATGTCCGAGTCGTTCACCGAGTGGCGCACCGTGGTGGCTGGTCGGCGTCTCGAACCGCCGTCTTGCGCCACTCGACGAGTGAGTGGAGGGGTGCGGGTGGCCTCACCCGTCGTGCCGCAGCCACACCGTGCCCAGTGGCGGCAGGGTGATAGTCGCCGACGCCGGCCGGCCGTGCCACGGCGCGGCGACGGCGTCGACTGCGCCGAGGTTGCCCACGCCGGACCCGCGGTAGGCGTCGGCGTCGGTGTTGACGACCTCGGTCCACGGCCCGATCGCAGGCAACCCCAACCGATAGCCCTCGTGGGGCACCGCGGCGAAGTTGGCGACGCACGCCAGGGGTCGCTGCGCGCTGTCCCGGTCGCCAGCCCCGCCACGGACAAAGCTGAACACGTTGTTGGACGAGTCGTTTGCATCGATCCAGCCGAAACCTGCTGGGTCGGAGTCGGTGGCCCACAACGCGGGCAGCTCACGATAGGCGTGGTTGAGGTCGCGTACGAGCGTCTGCACCCCGCGGTGAGAGGGATCGTCAAGCAGCCACCAGTCGAGCTCGCGCTGCTCGGACCACTCGTTGTCCTGGGCGATCTCGGATCCCATGAAGAGCAGCTGCTTGCCGGGGTGCGCCCACATGTACGCGAGGTAGGCCCGCAACGTCGCGAGCTGCCGCCACCGGTCGCCGGGCATCTTGCGCAGCAGCGAGCCCTTGCCGTGCACCACCTCGTCGTGCGAGATCGGCAGCACGAAGTTCTCGGTGTAGGCGTACATCATCGCGAACGTCATCTGATGGTGGTGGTACTGGCGATGGATCGGGTCCTGCGCGATGTAGCCGAGCGAGTCGTGCATCCAGCCCATGTTCCACTTGAGGCCGAAGCCCAGGCCCCCGAGGTGGGTGGGGCGAGTGACTCCCGGCCACGAGGTCGACTCCTCGGCGATGGTGGTGGTGCCCGGCACCCGCTTGAAGCACGTGGCGTTGACCTCCTGGAGGAACGACACCGCCTCGAGGTTCTCCCGCCCGCCGTAGCGGTTGGGCGTCCACTCGCCGTCCTCGCGCGAGTAGTCGAGATAGAGCATCGACGCCACGCCGTCGACCCGCAGCGCGTCGGCGTGGAACTCCTCGAGCCAGTAGACCGCGTTGGCCACCAGGAAGTTGCGCACCTCGATGCGACCAACGTCAAAGATGTACGACCCCCACTCGGGGTGCCAGCCCTTGCGCGGGTCGGCGTACTCGTACAGCGGGCCACCGTCGAACTTCGCCAGCGCCCACTCGTCGGTCGCAAAGTGACCCGGGACCCAGTCGAGGATCACGCCGATGCCCGCCTGGTGCAGTCGGTCGACCAGGTGTCGGAAGTCGTCCGGTGACCCGAACCGCGACGTGGGGGCATAGAAGCCGGTGACGTGGTAGCCCCACGAGCCACCGAATGGGTGCTCCATGACCGGCATGAGCTCCACGTGGGTGAAGCCTTGCTCGCGTGCGTACGACACCAGCTCCTCGGCGAGCTCGCGATAGGAGCGGCCGGCGCGCCACGATGCCAGGTGTACCTCGTAGATGCTCATCGGCTGCTCGTGCGGCGACCTGGCGGCCCGGGCGGCGATCCAGTCGTCGTCGCCCCACGTGTACATGGACTCGAACACGACCGACGCGGTCTCGGGTGCGGTCTGAGCCATCGCCGCCATCGGGTCGGCCTTCTCGCGTCGCTGCCCGTCGACGCCGAGCACGTCGTACTTGTAGTGCGTGCCCGAGCCGACGTCGGGAACGAAGAGCTCCCACACGCCGGACGAGCCGAGCGCGCGCATCGGGTGTGCTCGCCCGTCCCAGTGGTTGAAGTCGCCCACCACGCGGACGCCGAGCGCGTTGGGCGCCCACACGGCGAACGACGTGCCGCGCACGGCGCCTGCGACGCTGTCATAGCTGCGCAGGTGCGCACCGAGCACGGTCCAGAGCATCTCGTGCCGGCCCTCGCTGATCAGGTGCTGATCGATCTCGCCGACCGACGGGAGGTAGCGGTAGGGGTCGTCGACCAGGTGCGCGACGTCGTCGTCGTAGCGAACGACCAGCCGATAGTCGGCCACGTCGGCCTGGTCGAGCACGCCGACCCACACACCCGCGTGCTCGTGTCGCAACGGCAGCACGCCATTCTCGTGCTCGACCTCGACCGACCGCGCGAGCGGCCGCAGCGTACGTACGGTGACCGCGCCGCCGTGCGGGTGCGCTCCGAGGACGCTGTGCGGGTCGGGGTGGCTCCCGTCCGCCAACGTGGCAAGGGTGTCCTGGCTGGCGGGCCGGGTGGCAGGCGGCGGCGCGGTGGTCACCGGTGGCCTCCTCGGGTCGGCGTGTCGGTGCCCGCGAGGCGGGCGACCGCGCGC
>JACCWP010000030.1 GCA_013697585.1 Nocardioidaceae bacterium | reverse complement strand
GTTGGGCATGGCGCCGTGGGCGGCCCGGGCTTCCGGGCTGGCATCGGCCGCCCGGTCCGCGGCGACATCCGGTGGGCTCTCGAGGCGGGAGATGGAGGTGGCCGAGCTCGTGGCCCGGGGCAGGACCAACCGTGAGATCGCCACAGCCCTGTTCGTCTCCGAGCGCACTGCCCAGACCCACGTCCAGCACATCCTGGCCAAACTCGGCTTCTCCAAGCGCAGCCAGATCGCGTCCTGGGTGACGAGCGAGGGCCGATCGGGGGGCAATTCCGGCGCCAGGGCGAATACGTAGCGCGATACGTCGTTCGGCGGATGCGCCCGTCGCGGCCGTCCGTCATCGTCCTCCTGGAGCCAACAACTCCCCAAGGAGGACACCATGCCGTACGTCCATGTAGCCCATACGCCGGGGCAGTCCCTGGCCGACTACCGCGCCGTCGCCGCCGAGGCCGTCGGTGACGACCCGCCCCAGGGACTTCTCGTCTCGATCGCCGGGGACGCCGACGGAGCGCTCCACACCGTCGACGTGTGGGACTCCCAAGCGAGCGCCGACCGCTTCGCGGCCGAGCGGCTGTTCCCCGCCTTCCAGAAGACGGGCCGTGGCCCCGGCGCGGAAGCGACCTACGTGGTCTTCGAGACCGACCAGGTCTCGCTCGACGGAGGTGCCCGTTGAACCGACCGTCGTCGCCCTTCGTCAGCCAGAAGCGCAAACATCACTCCATCCTGCTCGCCGCTCCGACCGCGTTGCTCCTGGTCCTGGCCGGGTGCGGCGACAGCGGCACCAAGGCCACCACCGTTGCCGTCAAAGCAGTCGACTACGGCTTCGAGGGCCTGCCGCCAAAGGTCGGCACCGGTACGACCTTCACCTTGACCAACGCGTCCAAGGTCGAGGCCCACGAGCTGGTCGCTATGCGGCTACCCGACGGGGAGCGCCGGCCGGCGGCCGAGCTGGTGCGGCTCCCAGAGGATCAGCTCGGCGCGCTGTTCTCGGGTCCACCTGCCTTCGGGCTGGTCGCACCTCCCGGGGGCAAGTCCACCGTCGCCCTTGGCGACGGCAAGCTTCGGGAGCCCGGTCGCTACCTCATGCTGTGCTTCGTGCCGACCGGCGCCGACCCCGCGGCCTTCATGCAGGCGGCGCAGAAGGCGGCTGCGGCAGGCCCCGAGAGCGGGCCTCCCCAGATCGCCGGTGGTCCTCCCCACCTCGCCCACGGCATGTACGCCGAGCTGACCGTCGAGTAGAAGGGAACGAACGGTGACGACGACGACTGACATCGGCCGGCCCGACGCGGCCGTGCCGAGCACCCCGACGAGTTCGCCGTGGCCCGGCATCATGACCGTCGTGGCCGGTGCCGTCCTCTTCGACGGCGCGCTCCTTCAAGCTCAGGGCACTGCGCGCCAACCACGAATTCCCTGCGTACTGGCAGTTTCACCTCTCACGAGAGCTATAACGCGTTCACAGGCCCGCTACGCCGACAACGTCATCCCGACCGCTGCGTGATGTCACTCGAAAAGATCCGCACCCAAATGTTTCAACCGTCAGGAGCTGTCATGAAGAACCGATCCGCCTCGCTCGCCCGAACCCTCATTGCCTTGTGCTCGACTGCAGTGGCCGAGAAGGTCGGCGACGTGCGGCTGGCGCGAGCATGACCACGCCCCCTTCGACCCGACCCGGCACCGGCGGTACGACGCCACGACGGGCGGTGGCTCGTGCCGACCTCGAGACGACGAGCGAACAACTCGCGTGGTCCGGCCGCGACTGGCGGATGCCGGTATGGCTCTGGGTCGGCTTGGCGACGATGTTCTTCAGCGCGCTGCACATCATCCTCGACTTCGGCGTCGGTCTGTTCGACCTGCACGGGACGCTGACTCTGACCGAGGCGGCAACGCTTGTCGGGGTTGCGCTCATCCAGCTCTGGTGGGCGATTTCCTTCATGGTGGGCGCTCGGGGCAACGGCAGCGGCGTCGCCAGCGCCGGGATCCTCGGCGCCGGCTGGGCGGCGCTGACCAACGGCTTCCCGATCGTCTACTGCCCGCCCTTGTGCGAAGAGGCGCGGCCGCTGACCGACCTCGGCCACGTTGGCAGCATCGTGCTCGGCATCCTGCTCCCGTTGGTCGCCATCTGGTCGCTGTGGCGCGCCCGGGCGCGCCCGGGTTGGTTCATGCCGGCCGTTGCGGCAGCCTTGGTGGTCGGGACTCTCGTGTCGCTGGCGAACACCCCGATCACATAGGCGCGCCGACAGCGGCATGAGTGGACGCTCAGCGGGCCGGTCCTCACTGCATTTGTGCTGCATGAGTCGACCGTCGACGTAACTTGCACACTGGTTCCACGCCGGGTTGAACACCGACCAAGCGACGACCCCAGCGAGGGCAGGCACCGCAATCACCACCACGGCGAGGGCCACCTTGGCCGGGGCGGTAACGGGCACGGCTGGCTAACGACCCCGGTGCACGCACCGTCACGGGCGGCGCACGCTCATCGGCATGAGCGAACGTTCCACAAGTCGAACGGCTTGTGGCGACGCCGCGCTTGCGACGGCCAGCAACGGGACGCTTGGGTGTGATGGTTCAGTGAGCCCTGAATCTCGCAGCCCAGTCGGCGTTGACTTGATCGGCCTGTCGCCGGTGCCCGATCACCAGTTGCCGGTCCGGCGGAACGTGAAGGCCGAGATAGGCGAGCACTTTGTGTGCAGCGCGTAGCGGGTCTGCCGCCAACTCCTCATAGACAACCTGGCAGGGCACGATGCTGTGGGCGGTGAACCAGAGGGTCCAGTCCGCCTCGAACTTCTCGATTGCGGCGACCAGCCGGCCAATCAGTTCTTCGTCATAGTGAGGATGTTGACCTCCGGGTTTGACGGCCTCACCCGGATGCCAATAGTGGGTTTGCAGCGCCTTCGCCCACGACACCGCCTGCGCCACGACATCACGTCGTCGCAGGTGAACGAATCTGAGCCGACCCAGCTGGGCGCTCAACAGCTCCAGATCGGTCACCGCTGATCCAGAATCGGCGGCGGCAAGGTCACCGATCAGTTCCGGCAGCGTCTCGGCCATGATCCTTCCGCCGAAGACACCATTCGATGTCTTGCCGGCGGCCAGCGCCGCTCGAACGTACGCTTCGTCGATCCGTCCGTCACGAGGTCGAGCTATCCGCCAGTCGTCGGCGTAGTCATGCAGACCCCGACGGTTGAAGTAGGAGGCTGGGCGACCAGCGACTCGGGACGACTCCAGCAGACCGCACAGCAGGGTACTTCCAGAGCGTGGCGTCGCGCAGATCAGGTACGAATCGAAGCCTGGATGGGTCACAGCGGCCGACGGTAACCAAGCGCCAAGCCGCGCCCCAACCGAATTTCCGCAGGACGATCCGTCAGCGGATTACACGGACCTCAGGGCGGGGCGACCGTCTGTCTGGCGCGGGTGGAGTGGTGGGCATGATGCGCAAGACCTCCTTCTCGAGAGAGCCGTGCCGTGGTGACCGATTCCGCTGGTGTCTGGTCGACCCCGCAGCTGCAACTCTTCGACGCTGCGGTCGACCTGGAGGTCGCCGCGCGGCGGCCTGACGGGGGGCTGCGCCGGTGGACGTCAGTGTGGGTGGTGCGCGTCGGCGAGAACGTGTTCGTGCGCAGCTGGTACCGGCGTGAGACCGGCTGGTTCGCCGGCGCCGTGGCGGCGGGACGCGTACGGGTGCGCGTGCCAGGTTTGGATACCGAAGCCGCCGTTGTGGACCTCGGCGGTGCATCCGGATACCCGCGGGATACGGGGGAACGTTTGCGCACCCAATTGTTCGACGACGTCGATGCCGCCTACCGCGCTAAGTACGGCGACTACGGGAACGCCACCGTGAGCGCCATGGTGACGGAGCAGGCTCGGTTGACGACGCTTCGGCTTGATCCACTGTGACGGATGACAGCCACGCCACCTACCTGGGTCGCAACCATCACCAGGTGCCACGCCGCTCCGCCGCGGTCGGCGGGCAGCTTCTTCGTGGAGGCGGACAGCGGCTGACTCACTGCGTCCGGCAAACGATCGTTCACCGGACCAGGACGAAGGCGTCCGGAGCCCGTCCTATCCTCGGCTGCATGCCGCTGACCTTCACCGGGACCCTTGACCGTGACGCCTTGCTCCGGGCCACCGATGCGCTCGTTGCGCTGGTGTCGGTCCCGGGGGTCGCCGAGGCCTGGGACCGGGAGTCGGCCATGCCGGGGATGACCGTGGGCGGACTGACTCGCCA
>JACCWP010000026.1 GCA_013697585.1 Nocardioidaceae bacterium | reverse complement strand
CCGCACCAGCTCGCTCACCGCGGTGTCGGGCACCGACCACAACCCCGGGTCGCCCAGCTCGTCCAACCGGGCACCCAGCCGCCGGCACAGCACCAGCACCGGGTGCTCCACACCCGACGACGGCGGGCCCGCCGCGGTGTCGCAAGGATCGTCCATGACCCAACACTCTCACCCGCCACCGACACTCCACCCACCCTGAATCCCCTTGTCCACAACAGATGTGAAGCATCTACGTCAGCTTGGGGACTCGACGTCGAGTCCTTGGGCGAGGGCAGCCTCCCGCAGCCGGTCGTCGTACGTGATCATCACCCCCAGGTCGGTGCCGACCGACAGCGCCGCGGCGAGGTGGACTGAATCCAGCGAGCGCAGCTCGGCGGGGCCGAGGTCGCCTGCCCGGTCGAGCAGCGGCTCGTCCAGGCGGATGAGCAGGATCGCCCGGAACAGGCGCCGGGCGCTGCCGATGAGGTGCTCGTTTCCCGACCGTCGCAGCGCGCGTACGGTCTCGGTGCGCAGCAGGGTGGCAGAGACCCGGTCCGGCCAGCGCGCGAGGCGCGCCCGCAGCGCCGCGGACTCCGGCTCGGCGACGAGCAGCTTCACGAAGGCCGAGGTGTCAAGGTAGGCCGCGCTAGCGCTCATCGGTGCGCAGCTCCGCCAGCGCTACCGACGGGGACATGGCTGCGTCGTCGTCGCGCGGAATGCCCAGCTCGTCGGCGAGGTCCAGCAAGTCACCGGCCGCTGCGGTCGCCCGCCCCTCGAGCACCAGCTGGTCCAGCGTCCCCCGGCGCAGGGGAACGATCCGGGCGATCGGGTGACCGTGGTCGGTCACCTCGATCGTCTCGCCCCGCACGACGCGCTTGAGCACGGCGCTCGTCTGTTGCCGCAGCTCTCTGATGCCCACGCTGAGACTCATGGTGTACACACCGTAGCACTCGGAGCGGCTGCGCGGCCAAGTGCAGATGATTTACCTCGACCCGACGTACGGCATCAAGTCAAGTTCGGCTCCAACTGGCAGGTTCGACCCGCAAGCGGGACGTGAAGGACGGCAAGGTCGAGGACGCCACCCGCGAGGTCGCGCAGATCAAGGCGGCGGGCGACACGTCATGAAGCGAGGAACCGCTCGTCGCGATGCCACTCCAGGAAGTCCTTGTGTGGCCTGTCCAGTCGCCTGGACGGCACCTCGATCCGGATTCCCTGTCGGTCATAGAACTCGTCCCCGTTGGAAAACTCGTCGCGCAAGCGTGGACTCACCGCCAGTCGGTGCCTCGGGTCGACACTCAGGTATCCACGGTCGAAGAGCGTGTGCACGTCGGACCTCAGCAGCACCCCGTTGTCTAGACGATGCTCCCCCCAGCAGTCACCGGTCGTATGTGTGCTGCTTGAAGCACTGGTCTGATGCGGTCTCCAGTGATGGCGCATCTTCCGCCGTAGGCGTTGAGAACGACTCCTTAAAAGGCTCGTTGCCCGAGGCGGCGAGGAGCGAGCCGCGGGTCCCCGAACATCGGTCCAGTGATGTGCCACGGAGCGTCAAGGTCGAACTCCACCGCTCGTCCGAGCAGCCTTGCGAGGATGTCCTCGAAGTGGCTCCCCAGTGCTCGGGGCAGCGAGGTCGTAGCCTTTGCCCTGTACGAGGTTGGAGGCGAACTCCGGCAGAGGCCCGGAGGGAGCGTCGAGCGGAAAGAAGACGGTGTCGCGTACAAAGATGGAGCCGATGATCGGGTCTTCGCGTGGTCCGAGTGGCTGCTGACGGTACTGGCCGACCTGTCGACGCAAGTCTTGCAGCGTCGGCGCCCCGTTGGCCTCGCCGAACAGCTCCCACCCGTACGCGCGGTTGAAGCGGGCGCTCAAGGCCGACATCGACGAGGCCGCGTGGGCCACGCTGTACGACACCCGGTCCCGGCCCTTCGAGCGGCCGGACTCGGGTCGGATCGCGGTCAAGGTCATCAACCACTACGGGGACGAGGTCCTCAAGGTCTACGAGGTGTGAGGCCCCATGCAGCTGTTCAGGGTTCTGGTCGCGTCGGTCTGTCTCGCCAGTGCTGCGGCGCTGCTCCCGGCCGCTCCGGCCGCCGCCGACGCCCGCACGTTCGAGGACCGGGCAGATGATGCCCGCCGCGGACTCGACATCCGAGAGGTGCGAGTCGTCCACGACGAGCGGCTCATTGTCAGGGCGCGCTTCGACTACGTGGCCCGCCACAAGCCCCGCAGCTGGACCGTCTACTTCGACACCAGGCGGCGCGACAGCGGCCCGGAGTTCGCCGTCTCGGGTGGGCTGAGGACGGACACGGACTGGCAGGTGTTCCGGGTCGAGGGCTGGAGGGATCCCACGGCGCAGGTTCTCACGCGCTGCGACAGCGACATGCGGATCCGGTTCGGCTTCCGCGGTGTCGCCACCTTCGAGTTCGCGCCCAGGTGCTTCAACCGACCGTTCTCTGTGCGGGTCGCTGTCCGGTCTGACGGGCGGGGCGGCGCCGGCGACTGGGCGCCCAGGCCGTACCGGTTGTTCGGCGCGGTCGACCGAGGACGAGCCAGCGGCTAGCAGCCGAGAGGCACCGGCTGGCACGAGGAGGCCGAACTGCCTACGCCGCAGCTCAACCAGTGAGTCACTCCGTCACGTTGCCGGCGGCCAGGTGAAGGCGTCGTCGATGCGCGCGGCGACGGTGTCCGCGCCGAGCTCACCCATCAAGATCGTGTAGTGGTTGGTGTCGCCGACCACCTCCACGCGCAAGGCTGCGGTCTGCCGGTCCCAGTGCTCGACGAGGGGCTTCGGGAGCAGGCCGGGCGGCTCGCCCAGCATCCCCGACGGCGCGACCAGCAGCAGTGTCGGCACGGCCAGACCGGCCAGATCCGCGCCGATGGATCGGGCACTGTCGAGGAGGTCGCGCCCGTCGCGTCGCACCGCCGTCTCGTTGACCACCGAACGGAACGCTCCTGGCGAGCCGGTGAGGTCGTAGCGGACGTACGCCTCGAGGTCCGCGTTCCACGAGCCGGCCAGTGCGGGGTGGTCCCGGAACAGGTCGAGGTGGGCCTGCTCGGACGGGAACGTCTGACTCAACCGCGCGATCGCCGGACCGACGGTGTCCTCGAGCACCTGGTCCAGGTCGGCACCGTCGGGCACCGGGAGTGGGATGCCGCCATCGACCAGGACCAGCCGCTCGATCAGGTCGGGGCGGTTCGCGGCGGCACGCAGCGCCGCGTACGCGCCCATCGAGTGACCGACCAGCGTGACGGGGCCGATCCCGAGCTGCTCGACCGAACCGCAGATGTCGCTGGCGTGCGCGTCGATGCCGAACGGGCCGGGCAGTGCGGCGCTGGCGCCACGGCCGCGCAGGTCGAGTGCGATCAGGGTCCAGTCGCTCGGCAGCCGGCGCGCAACCGCGCGGAACGCCATGCCTGAGGCGGTGATGCCGTGGGCGGCAACGGCGGTCCGTGGTCCGGTGCCGAAGCGCAGCGCGGAGAGGGAGCCCGCGTTGACCGGCACCTCGATCCACTGGTTGGTCGCGCCCATCCGACGATCATGGCGGTGCGTGGACGGTGCCGCGCTGGGCGGGTGCGGGCTGAGCCTGGCGTCGTGTCGTGGCAGGCTCGCGGGCATGACTGACGCGGACACGGTTCGGCTGCGGTTCGGAAGCGATGCCCGAGACGCCGGTACGCACACCAACCTGTCGGCGGTGCGGGCCGAGGGCAGCTGCCTGTGGGTCGCCGGTGACGAGACGGCGACCCTCGAGCGGCTCGTCGCCGACTCGTCGAGCCCGGCTGGCTCGTACGGCGCGCACCGCAGCTTTGCCCTTGCCGACTACGTCGACCTGCCAGGTCCGGCCGGCGACGAGGCCGACATCGAGGGGATCGGCCGTGCGGGGGCGTACCTGTGGGCGGTCGGCTCCCACAGCCTCAAGCGCAAGAAGATCAAGGCCAAGCATGCCGACGCCAAGGCAGTCAAGCAGCTGGCAAAGGTCGAGGACGAGCCGAACCGTCGGGTGGTCGTCAGGATCCCGGTGGTGACCGACGACGACGGCCTGCCGAGCCTCGTGCGTGAGGTCACGACCGACGGCGAGCCGCGCACGGCGGCCGTGCTCAGTGGCGCCGGCACCTCGCTGACCGACCTGCTCGCCGACGACGACCACCTCGGCCCATTCATCGCCATTCCCAGCAAGGACAACGGTTTCGACCTCGAAGGTGTCGCCGCTCTGAACGAGCGGCTCTACCTGGGACTGCGCGGTCCGGTGCTGCGCGGGTGGGCCGTCGTGCTCGAGGTCCACCCCTACGTCGACGACGACGACCCGTATGTGCTCCGGCTGCGGAAGATCGGCCCCGACAAGGAGCCCTATCGCAAGCACTTCCTCGACCTGGACGGCCTGGGGGTGCGTGACCTGTGCCCGGACGGTGACGACCTGCTCGTCCTGAGCGGTCCGAGCATGGACCTCGACGGTCCCGTCCGGGTGCATCGGTGGCACGACGCTGCGGACTCAGACGCCTCGGAGGTGGTGCGCGGCGACGAGATCAGCCGGCTGCTGGAGCTGCCGTACGGCGAGGGCGACGACCATCCGGAGGGACTCTGCCTGCTGGGCGACGTCGACGTCGACGGCGGGCGTCGGTTGCTGGTCGTCTACGACAGTCCCGCCGAGCATCGCCTGGACGGCGACGGCATCCTCGCCGACGTGGTCCAGCTGGACTAGCGGCCGCGCTGCGTACCCTCGACGTCGTGACAGCGAACGCCCCCGACCCGTTCGCGGTGCCCGGTTCGGTGTGGTCGCGGGTGAGCCCCCGGCTCGCCACGTTGCGCCGGGTCGAGATGCTCTGCGCCGCGATGCTGCTGGTCGTGCTGCTGGTGGTGCTCGCCGTCATGGTCCCGAGCACACGGCCCGTCGTCGCGGTGGCCGTCGGCGCCCTCCTCGTGGTGAGCGCCTACGGCTGGTGGCTCACCGGCCGGCAGGTGGCTGCCTGGGGTTGGGTGGAGCGCGACAGCGACCTCGTGGTCACCCGAGGGCGCGTCTGGCGCCGCCTCGACGTCGTGCCGTACGGACGGATGCAGCTGGTGGACGTCACCGCCGGGCCGCTGCAGCGGGCCTTCGGCGTCACGACGGTCATGCTGCACACCGCGTCACCGAGCACCAGGGCGCGCGTGCCGGGGCTGCCGCCTGAGGACGCGCGGCGGCTCCGCGACCGGCTCGCCGAACGTGGCGAGGCGCAGGCAGCCGGTCTGTGACCGCCGATCACCCAGCGCCGGCCGCACCCCCGTCGGGCGACACGCCGATGCGCCGGCTGCATCCGCTGACACCGTTGCTGCGCGGCGGAATCATCGCCGTGGCCATCACGGTTGCGGCGGGCCGGCAGCTGCTCGAGGGAGGCCCTGTCGACTGGCCGCTGCCGATCGTCGTCGCCGTCGTGGCGGCAGCCGCTGCCTGGGCAGCGCTGACGTGGTGGACGACCCGCTATCAGGTCGGTAGCGACACGCTGCGGATCGAGAGCGGCATCGTGGTGCGACGGTCCCGGCGGATCCGGCTCGACCGGGTCCAGGCGGTCGAGGTGCAGCAGCCACTGCTGGCAAGGGTGTTCCGCATGGCCGAGCTGCAGATCGAGACCGCAGGCGACGGCACCGAGGCCACGCTGGCGTACGTCACGCTCGCCCAGGCACAGCAGCTGCGGGTCGAGCTGCTCGCCCGGGCGGGCCAGCTGTCGGGCCGAGCCGGGCAGGGTCGTGCCGCCACAGCGCGCGAGGGGACCGAGTCACAGCACCAGGAGGCGGCCGAAGGGGTGCACGAGGTTCTGCACCGGGCGACACCGGGGCTGCTGCTGGTCAGCCAGCTGGTGCGCACCGGTCCACTGGTCGCCCTGCTCGGCGCCGCAGCGGCCGCCACCATCTCGGTCGTTGTCGGCGAACCGCTCGGGCTAGCCCTGGTCCTCCCGGCCGCGCTCGCGGTCGGCAACGCGGTGTGGAGCGGGTTCGTCTCGCACTACGGCTTCACGCTGACCCGGACGGCACGAGGCCTTGCCGTCCGGGCAGGTCTGCTCGACGTACGCACCCAGTCGATCCCCACCGACCGGGTGCAAGGGGTCGTGGTGGTCGAGCCGATGGTCTGGCGCCGGCTGGGCTGGTGCGAGGGACTGGTCACCGTGGCCGGCGTAGGCAGCCGCAGCGACGACACCGGCCGGCTGTCGGCGACGCTGCTGCCCGTGGTCGAGCGCGATCGGGGCGCGCGGATCGCCATCGACGCGCTCGCCGGCGACATTGCGAGCGTGCCGCTGACCGGGATCCCCCACCGGGCCATGGTGCTGGCGCCCCTCACCCGCCGGGTGCTGGCCCTGGGGATGTCGGCGGGAGCCCCCGGTGGGCCGGGAGTGGTCGTCACGAGGCGAGGGTGGCTCACCCGGCGTACCGACGTCGTGCCACGGCACAAGGTGCAGTCGTGCGCCGTGCGGCAGGGCCCGCTGCAGCGTCGGCTCGGCCTCGCCACGCTGCGCCTCCACCTGCCACCAGGTCCGGTGCAGGCAGTCGGTCTGCACCGCGACCAGAGCGAGGCGTGGCGGACCGCGCTGACCGTGGCCACCACCGCCGGTGCCAGCGCCCGGGTGTGACGGACGGCACCGGTCGGCTCGGTGCGCGCGGTCCGCCGGCGACGTACGCTGAATCCGCTCGGCCCACCGTCCGGTACCCCCAGCGGGACTGGAACGAAAGGTGCAGCGCATGACCATCCCCAGTGACGACCCGGCTCGCTATCGCATCGGCGTCATCGGTGCCGGACGTGTCGGGGCGGTGCTCGCGGCCGCGATGCGGGCCGCTGGCCACGAGGTCGTCGCGGCCTCGGGGGGGTCGGCTGGGTCCCGCACCCGGCTCGAGACGCTGTTGCCGGGGCTCGCTCCGCTGCCACCCGAGCAGGTCGCTCGCGCCGCCGACCTGCTGCTGCTCACCGTGCCCGACGACGTGCTGGCCGGGCTCGTCGAGACCCTCGCCGACGCCCATGCGTTGCGTCCCGGTCAGGTGGTCGTGCACACCAGCGGCCGGCACGGCACCGGCGTCCTCGCACCGGCTGCCGAGGTCGGCGCGATCGCCGTGGCGCTGCACCCGGCCATGACGTTCACCGGCACCGACGTCGATCTCGCCCGGTTGCCGAGCACCGTCCTCGGTCTCACCGCTGGCCCGCGTGGCCGGGCGATCGGCGAGCGGCTCGCGGCTGACCTCGGCGCCCGCGCGGTGCACGTTCCGGAGGACCAGCGGGCCCGCTACCACGCGGCGCTCGCTCACGGCGCCAACCACCTGGTCACCCTGGTCGGCGAGGCGATGGACCTGCTCCGGTCGACGGGATCCACCGATCCGGCGGCAGTGCTGCGACCCCTGCTGCACGCCGCGCTGGACAATGTCTTGACCTACGGTGACGCCGCGCTGACCGGCCCCGTCGTGCGCGGTGACGTCCGCACCGTGGCGGCCCACCTGGCCGCGCTGGAGGACGCAGACCCGACCACCCGGGACGCCTACCGGGCGATGGCGGCCGCCACCGCGCGGCGGGCCGAGCGCGACGAGAGGCTGACGGCCGATCAGCACGCTGCGCTCGACGACCTGCTGGGCGGCGACCGGGCGTCGACCTGATGGCCGGGTCGAGAGCGAGTCAGCCGACGGTCGTCCGCACCCGTTGCGAGCTTGACGGCGTGCTCGCCCTCGCGCGGGGCGCCGAGCGGCGCGTCGGCCTGGTGCCCACCATGGGCGCTCTCCACGCGGGCCATGCGGCGCTGCTGCGTGAGGCACGCGCGGACGCCGACCTCGTGGTCACCTCGATCTTCGTGAACCCGCTGCAGTTCGCGCCCGGCGAGGACCTCCACCGCTACCCCCGCACCTGGGACGCCGACCTCGAGACCTGCGCCCGCGAGGGTGTCGACGTCGTCCTCGCTCCCGACGTCGCAGACATCTATCCCGACGGGCCCGATGGCGGCGTCAGCGTCGATCCCGGCCCGCTCGGGGCCGTGCTGGAAGGTGCGGCTCGGCCGGGTCATTTCCGCGGCGTGCTCACGGTGGTTGCCGCGCTGGTCGGGCTGGTCCGGCCCGCCACGGCATGGTTCGGCGCGAAGGACTATCAGCAGCTCGTGCTGGTGCGTCGCATGGTGCGCCAGCTCTCGCAACGGGTCGACGTGCGCGGCGTCCCGATCGTCCGCGAGCCCGACGGGCTCGCCCTCTCATCGCGCAACGGCTATCTCGACGCCGACCAGCGTCGGGATGCCACCGCGCTGTGGCGGGCGCTTCAGGCCGGAAGCGGCCGTGGGTCGGCTGGCCCTGCCGAAGTGGAGTCGGCCGCGCGAGCGGTGCTCGACGGCGTCTCGGGCCTGTGGCCGGACTACGTGAGCGTCGTCGCGCCCGACCTCGCCAAGCCGCCGGACTCCGGCCCGTCACGACTGCTCGTGGCCGCGCGCATCGGCGAGACTCGGCTGATAGACAACGCAGCAGTCGATCTCGGGCTGAGCGCGGGAGGTGGCTGATCGTGTTGCTGTGCGTCGACATCGGCAACAGCCACACCGGGCTGGGGTTGTTCGAGGGCGACAAGCTGCTGCACCAGTGGCGCGTGACAACAGCCGAGAGCCGCACTGCCGACGAGTGGTTCGTCTTGCTGCGCGGCCTGCTGCGCGGCGGCGTCGACCCCGGCCACGACGTGCCACCAGGGCAGCTGGGGGTGCCCACGAGCGGCATCGCGGTCTGTTCCACGGTGCCGATGGTGCTCCACGAGGTACGGCAGGTGCTCGAGCGCTACTTCTGCGACGTGCCCCACCTGATCGTGGAGACCGGCGTCCGCACCGGCGTGCCCGTGCACATGGACAACCCCCGCGAGGTCGGCACTGACCGCATCGTCAACGCGCTCGCGGCGTCGTCGCTGTTCGGCGGACCGTGCATCGTCGTCGACGTCGGCACGGCCACCACGTTCGACGTGGTCAGCCCCGCCGGCGAGTACGTGGGCGGGGCGATCGCACCCGGCATCGAGATCTCGCTGGAGGCCCTGGGGCGTCGCGGCTCGCAGCTGCGTCGAGTCGAGCTGGCCCGGCCGCGGTCGGTGATTGCCAAGAACACGGTCGAAGCGCTCCAGTCGGGTGCCGTGTTCGGATTCGCCAGCCAGGTCGACGGCGTCGTCGCCCGAATGGTCGAGGCGCTCGGTGCCCGCCGCTCGGACGTGACCGTCGTGGCCACCGGCGGCCTGGCGCCGGTGATCCTGGACGAGTGCGCCCAGGTCGACGCGCACGAGCCGGCCTTGACCCTGATCGGCCTGCGGCTGGTCTTCGAACGCAACTGCTGAGCCGGCCATCGGCCGCGGGACGCATGACGTCTCGCACCGGCCTCGGCAGAGGTCCGACTAGCCTGCGTACCCATGCCCGAGCCCGGTGCCGACCTGTCCGAGCAAGAACGGGTGCGTCGCGAGAAGCGGCAGCGAATGCTTTCCGCCGGGATGGACCCGTACCCGATCACCGTGCCGCGTTCGCACAGTCTGCGCGCGATCCGGGACGCCTATGACGGTTCCGATCTCGAGCCGGGCGCCGGCACCGGCGACCAGGTGGCCGTCACCGGCCGGGTGATCTTCGCGCGCAACACCGGCAAGCTCTGCTTCGCCCGGCTGCGCGAGGGTGATGGCACCGAGCTGCAGGTCATGGTCTCGCTCGCCGACGTCGGCCAGGAGCGCCTCGACGAGTTCAAGGCTCTCGTCGACATCGGCGACCACATCGCGGTCGAGGGTGAGGTCGTCGCAAGCCGGCGCGGCGAGCTCTCGGTGCAGGCGCGAGGCTGGCAGATGGCGGCCAAAGCGCTGCGGCCGCTCCCGGGGGAGCACTGGCAGCTGTCCGACGAGGCGCGGGTCCGCTACCGGTATCTCGACATGCTTCAGCGCCCCGAGGCCCGCGAGATGGTGCGCGCCAAGGCAAGCGTGCTGCGATCGTTGCGCGAGACCCTGCACCGGCGTGGCTTCATCGAGGTGGAGACCCCGGTGCTGCAGCTGACCAACGGCGGGGCAGCGGCGCGACCGTTCCGCACCCACCTGGACGCCTTCGACCAACCGATGCTGCTGCGCATCGCGCTCGAGCTCGATCTCAAGCGCGCCGTGGTCGGCGGGGTCGAGAAGGTCTACGAGATTGGCAAGACCTTTCGCAACGAGGGCATCGACTCGACCCACAGCGCGGAGTTCTCGATGCTCGAGGCTTACGAGGCGTACGGAGACTACGAGACCATGATGGTGCTGGTGCGTGATCTCGTGATCGACGCGGCTCGCGCACTCGACCGCACAGTCGTGCCCGGCCGCGACGGAGGCCGTATCGACCTCGAAGCACCGTGGACGCGGGCCGGGCTGCTCGACCTGGTGAGCGCCGCCGTCGGCGAGCGGGTCGACCTCGACACCGACGAAACCACCATGCGCGCCCATGCAGCTGACCGAGGCGTCGCGCTGCAACCGGCCTGGGACACCGCCGCAGTCGTCGTCGAGCTGTACGAGCAGCTCGTCGAGCCGACGTTGATTCAGCCCACGTTCGTCTGCGACTACCCGCAGAAGGTGAAGCCGCTGGCCAAGCCACACCGGTCGGCCGCTGGTCTCAACGAGGCATTCGATCTTGTCATCAACGGGATTGAGCTGGCTCCAGCCTATTCCGAGCTCAACGACCCGGTGGTGCAGCGGGAGCGGCTCCAGCAGCAGTCATTGCTCGCCGCCGCAGGCGACCCCGAAGCCAACGACCTGGACGAGGTATTCTTGCGTGCCCTCGAGCACGGGATGCCTCCCGCCGGAGGAATGGGGCTCGGCATCGACCGGCTCACGATGCTCCTCATGGGCACGGGTATTCGCGAGGCGATCCTGTTTCCGCTGCTCCGCCCGGAGTAGGTCGCCGAGGTGGTGTACGTACCCCTTCCGAGTGGTCTTTGCCTGCTGGTAGCGTCTGCATTCGTCAGTTTCGCGATCGGCGGATCATTCACTGTGGAAGGACCGGAACAATGGCGCAAAAGGTTCAGGTGCTGCTGGTCGACGACCTCGACGGAGGCAGCGCCGACGAGACCGTCCAGTTCGCGCTCGACGGCGTTTCGTACGAGATCGACCTGTCCGGCAAGAACGCCGCCAAGATGCGCGACGCGCTGGCGGGATATGTCGGGGAGGCGCGCAGGGTCGGGGCGCGCACCCGGTCGCGCCGGGGCCGGTCACAGGCGTCCGTGGGTGGCCCAGGCTCGGCAAAGCAGGTGCGCGAGTGGGCGCGCGCCCACGGCTACAAGATCTCCGACCGCGGCCGGGTCCCAGCCAACGTGCTGGACGCCTATCGTGGCGCCAACTGAGGCGTCACCACGAGTTCTCTTGGCTTGTTCGCCAGCGGTGAACCGGTCGGGGGAACAGCCCGGTTGAGAGGGGCGTTGCGTCCGGTGTCGGTCCTCGTCCGGCCGTACGGGGCACCTCTCCGTCCGGTGCGGGCGTGGCGTACTCCGCCCGCAGCGTCGCGGGACCGTGACTAGCATGACCACGAGACCCCTGACGAAGCACGCGTCGTGCCCACTCAGCGGTCGGGCGAGGAGACAAGCCTAATGTTCGAGCGGTTCACCGACCGGGCCCGTCGGGTCGTCGTCCTGGCGCAAGAAGAAGCCAGGATGCTGAGCCACAACTACATCGGCACCGAGCACATCCTGCTGGGCCTCATCCACGAGGGTGAAGGCGTCGCGGCGAAGGCACTCGAGAGCCTCGGTATCTCGCTGGAGGCAGTGCGCGCCCAGGTCGAGGACATCATCGGCCAGGGTCAGCAGGCGCCCAGCGGGCACATCCCGTTCACCCCGCGCGCCAAGAAGGTGCTCGAGCTGAGCCTGCGGGAGGCGCTGCAGCTCGGGCACAACTACATCGGCACCGAGCACATCCTGCTGGGCTTGATCCGCGAGGGCGAGGGCGTTGCCGCGCAGGTGCTGGTCAAGCTCGGCGCCGACCTCAACCGGGTGCGGCAGCAAGTCATCCAGCTGCTCAGCGGCTACCAGGGCAAGGAGACCGCCGCGGCTGGTATGCCGGCCGAGAGTGGCGCTCCCAGCAGCTCGCTGGTGCTCGACCAGTTCGGGCAGAACCTCACCCAGGCCGCCCGCGAGGGCAAGCTCGACCCGGTAATCGGTCGCGAGAAGGAGATCGAACGGGTCATGCAGGTGCTGTCGCGCCGTACCAAGAACAACCCTGTCCTGATCGGCGAGCCGGGCGTCGGCAAGACCACGATCGTCCAGGGCCTCGCCCAAGACATCGTGCGCGGCGACGTCCCGGAGACGTTGAAGGACAAGCAGATCTACACCCTCGACCTCGGCGCCCTGGTTGCGGGCTCGCGCTATCGCGGCGACTTCGAGGAACGCCTCAAGAAGGTGCTCAAGGAGATCAACACGCGCGGCGACATCGTGCTGTTCATCGACGAGATCCACACCTTGGTCGGCGCGGGCGCCGCGGAGGGCGCGATCGACGCCGCCAGCATCTTGAAGCCCAAGCTGGCGCGCGGCGAGCTGCAGACGATCGGCGCCACCACGCTCGACGAGTACCGCAAGCACCTCGAGAAGGACGCCGCGCTGGAGCGTCGGTTCCAGCCGATCCAGGTCGCCGAGCCGACGATCGCGCACACGATCGAGATGCTCAAGGGGCTGCGCGACCGCTACGAGGCGCACCACCGGGTGACGATCACGGACGAGGCGCTGGTGTGCGCGGCGACCTTCGCTGACCGGTACATCTCCGACCGGTTCCTGCCTGACAAGGCGATCGACCTGATCGACGAGGCGGGGTCGCGGCTGCGGATCCGCCGGATGACCGCTCCGCCCGACCTGCGGGCCTTCGACGACAAGATCGCTGACGTCCGACGCCGCAAGGAGGGGGCCATCGACGCGCAGGACTTCGAGGCTGCCGCTTCGCTGCGCGACGAGGAGAAGAAGCTCATCGTGGCCCGTACGGAGCGCGAGAAGCAGTGGAAGGCCGGCGACATGGACGTCGTCGCCGAGGTCGACGACGAGCTGATCGCCGAGGTGCTGGCGACCGCGACCGGCATCCCGATCGTCAAGCTCACCGAGGAGGAGTCGACCAGGCTGCTCAAGATGGAAGACGAGCTGCACAAGCGGGTCATCGGCCAGGACGAGGCCATCAAGGCCTTGTCGCGCGCGATCCGGCGCACCCGCGCCGGCCTGAAGGACCCGCGCAGGCCTGGCGGCTCGTTCATCTTCGCCGGGCCCTCTGGCGTGGGCAAGACGTGGCTGTCCAAGGCCCTGGCCAACTTCTTGTTCGGCGACGACGACGCGTTGATCCAGCTCGACATGAGTGAGTACTCCGAGAAGCACACGATCTCGCGACTGTTCGGCTCGCCGCCTGGGTACGTGGGCTACGAGGAGGGCGGCCAGCTCACCGAGAAGGTGCGGCGCAAGCCGTTCTCGGTGGTCCTTTTCGACGAGATCGAGAAGGCTCACCCAGACATCTTCAACTCGTTGTTGCAGATCCTGGAGGAGGGCCGGCTGACCGATTCTCAGGGCCGTGTCATCGACTTCAAGAACACCGTCATCATCATGACGACGAACCTCGGTACGCGCGATATCGCCAAGGGTGTCAATCTGGGGTTCCAGCAAGCCGGAGACTCGGCCGGTTCCTATGAGCGGATGAAGAGCAAGGTCGGCGAGGAGCTCAAGCAGCACTTCCGACCGGAGTTCCTCAACCGGGTCGACGAGATGATCGTGTTCCCGCCGCTGACTCCAGACGAGATCATCTCGATGGTCGACTTCATGCTGGAGTCGGTCGAGACCCGGCTCAGGGACAAGGACATGGCTCTCGAGCTCACGGTCGCGGCCAAGAAGGTGCTCGCCATGCGCGGATTCGATCCGGTGCTCGGTGCCCGCCCGCTGCGTCGAACCGTGCAGCGCGAGATCGAGGACCAGCTCGCCGAGAAGCTGCTCTATGGCGAGGTGCGCCCTGGTCAGATCGTGCTGGTCGACGTCGAGGGCGAGGGTGCCGAGGCGACCTTCACCTTCGAGGGCACGGTCAAGGCCGAGCTGCCCGACGCCCCACCGGTGGAGGCCGTCGCCCCGGAGTGATCCGGTCCGGCGCCGCCCCGGTCGCTTTTGCTGGGTCACCAGCGAAAAGTGCGCTTCCCCAGCGTTGTTTCGCCGGGGAAGCGCACCTAACGCCGGGGGAGTGGGCACGACCGCCCGCCGACGCGGTCCAGCAGCTCAGCGACACCTGACTGCGTGGCCGTCGGTGGGCGGGCCGGGCAGTGCGTACGAGTCGTCGCCCACCGCCACGACCAGCCCGTCGGCCAGCAGGCTCGCCAGCGCGCGCTCGCGCTGGCCAGGCTGGTCCCACGCTGTCTCGAGGCGGCCGCGCGTGATCGAGACGTGGCAATCTCGGATGGCGGCGAGCAGTCGGCCCCGCGCCTGTCGATCCGTGCCCGCATAGGCCTGCCTGCGGCCGGAAGCGGTGTCGCTGCCCGGCCACCCGGCCGCGTACCAGCGGCAGCTGTCCTGGAACGGGCAGGCACCGCAGCGTGGCGAGCGGGCGGTGCAGACCAGTGCGCCGAGCTCCATCAGTGCCACCGACCAGGCCGCGGCGGCCTCAGGATCGGAGGGCAGGATGGCTGCGCTGGCCGCGCGCTCGGCAACCGTCGGTCCCGTCGCACGTGGCCGCGGGTCTCCCCGCAGCAACCGGCCGAGCACCCGGCGTACGTTGGTGTCCAGCACGACGGTGCGCTGTCGGTGCGCGAATGCAGCCACGGCGGCGGCGGTGTAGTCGCCGACGCCCGGTAGCGCACGCAGGTCCTGGGACTCGGTCGGCACGTGGCCCGCGTGCCGGGCGACCATCTCGGTAGCCGCGGCGTGCAGCCGCAGTGCTCTTCGCGGGTAGCCGAGCCGTCCCCAGGCGCGGATCGCCTCGCCCGGAGGCTCGGCGGCGAGGGCCGCGGGAGTTGGCCACCGCTCGAGCCAGCGCGCCCAGACGGGGAGCACGCGGGCGACCGGCGTCTGCTGGAGCATGAACTCTGACACGACGACACCCCACGCCGTCGCTTCGGGACGTCGCCAGGGGAGGTCGCGCGCGTGCTCGGCGTACCACGCGTCGAGGGCCGCGACGAGCCTGCCAGGTCCCACGCGGTCGATCCTCGCACCGGCGTCGGCGCGGCAGCCGGTGACGTCTGCGTCTCGGCGCTAGCGTGCCGTGGTGAGCGCAGCCACCCGCCGGCCACCCGACCGGCGGCCGAACAGGCTGCCCGTCAGGGTCTATTGGGTACGGCGCACCGTGCTGCTCGCGGTTCTCGCCTTGCTGGTGTGGGGCGTGGGCAGCATGCTCGGTGAGGGCGACGACACCAGGCCCGCGGCTTCGAGCACCGACGAGGCCGCACCCGAGAGCGAGGCGACCGAGCCGCCGCCCGAGCCGACGGTGACACGGCCCGAACCGGGCAGCGAACCGCGGCTTCGACCCGGCCGAGGTGAGCACGACGTGGACCGGCGTCCCACCGTGGTGAGCACCGAGCTGGCAGCGGCCGAGGGCGGTTGCCTCGCTGAGGACGTACGCGTGGTGCCGAATGTGGCCGGACCAGCGACCAGCGGTACCGAGGTGCCCATCGGCCTGACCCTCACCACCGCCAGCTCTACCGCCTGCCGACTCGAGCTGGATGCCGACGCGCTGCTGCTCAGCGTCTCCACCGACGGTGCCAGTGTGTGGAGCACCGAGCAGTGCCCCAGTGCCGTGGCCGAGCGCACAGTCGTGCTTCGCCCCGGCTGGCTGTCGGCGGCCGACGTCGTGTGGCCCGGAGTCCCCGGCGACCGGGGTTGCACGGGGACCACACGGGACGCGCCTCCAGGTGCGTACGCGGTCGAGGCCGCGCTGTACGCCGGTGAGCCGGCCCGTGCTGAGTTCGCGCTGTTGGCACCCGAGCGGACGCCACGCGGAGACGACTCCGGTGGCGACCGACCTGCTCAGGACGGGCGGGGAAGGGACCCGGGCCGTGGCGGCGACGATCAGACGTAGCGTTCGAGGATGCTCGACTCGGCCAGTCGGCTCAGTCCCTCGCGCACGCTCCGCGCCCGCAGCTCGCCGACGCCGTCGACCGCCTGCAGGTCGGTGATGCTGGCGGCCAGCAGCTTTTGCAGCGTCCCGAAGTGCTCGACCAGACGCTCGACCACGGTGACGGGCAGCCGGGGAACCTTGGCCAGCAGTCGGTAGCCGAGGGGGGACAGCGCACTGTCCAGGTGCTCGCCGTGCGACAGTCCGACGGCGCGCGCCACGGCCCCCACGTCGACCAGCTCGGCCGAGTCGAGCGCCCCGATGGCGGCGAGCACCTCGTCGGCGGGCTGTGCCCGGTCGGCAGGCGGGTAGTCGCGGGCGACCAGCGCACGCTCCTCGTCGACACCCCCCACCAGCTCGGCCAGCTGCAACGACAGCAACCTGCCGTCGGACCCGAGCTCGACGACATAGTCTTGGATCTCGCGTGCGATGCGGACCACCATCTCGAGCCGCTGGGCAACCGCGGCCACGTCACGGACCGTGACGAGGTCCTCGATCTCCAGCGCCGAGAGCGCTCCCGAGACCTCGTCGAGGCGCATCTTGTAGCGCTCGAGGGTCGCCAGGGCCTGGTTTGCCCGGGACAGGACCGCCCCGGTGTCTTCGAGCACATGCCCAGTGCCGCCGACATAGACCGCGATGATCTGCATCGACTGCGACACCGACACGACGGGAACGCCGGTCTGGCGGGCGACCCGGTCGGCGGTGCGGTGCCGGGTCCCGGTCTCGTCTGTGTGGATCGATGCGTCAGGCATCAGGTGCACCGCGGCCCGTACGATCCTGGTGACGTCGCGGTCGAGCACGATCGCGCCGTCCATCTTGGCCAGCTCGCGCAATCCGGTGGCGGTGAACGGCACGTCGAGGTTGAAACCACCGGTGGAGATCGCCTCGACCGTTCGGTCGAGGCCGAGCACGAGGAGCGCACCGGTGCGCCCGCGCAGGATCCGCTCCAGGCCCTCGCGCAGTGCCGTACCGGGCGCGATTGTGGCCAGGGTCGCCCGCAGCCGCGCCTCGTCGGCCGGCCGATCGGTCCTGTCGGTGCTCGCCACGTCGCTCCCCGCCGGCCCAAGTCCGCGCCAACGCGACCGACGACGCGAGTCTAGGTGCCCGGCCCCTCCGCTGGGACGTTTTCTGGTGCGGGTCGCGGCCGTCAGGGGGTGGGCACCACGCTGAGGTGCGGGACCACCCGCGGCTGGCCATGGTTGGGTGGCACCCGGCGAGCGCTGTCGCCTGGGACGAGGCCGACGACGCGCAGGGCGCCGACGACGTCGTGCACCTGGATCACCTGCAGTCCGGGAATGTCAGGCACCCGGTGCGCGCCGGTGTCCGACGGGACCAGCGCGTGCCTGAAGCCCAGTCGAGCGGCCTCGGCGAGACGATGGGCAAGCCCGCGGACGCGGCGGACCTCACCGGCGAGGCCGACCTCGCCGAGGGCGACGAGGTCGGTCGACACGACCTGGTCAGCACACCCGGACGCGACGGCGACCGCGACTGCGAGGTCGGCAGACGGCTCGGTCAGCCGGGCTCCGCCGACGGTCGCGAGATAGACGTCGCGCGCAGAGAGGGAGAGGCCGGCGCGCCGCTCGAGCACGGCGAGCACCATCGCGCTGCGCGCGGTGTCCAGCCCGCTGGTTGCGCGCCGAGGCGACGACACCGCCGGCGGGGCGATCAGGGCCTGCACCTCCGCCAGCAGCGGGCGCCGCCCTTCGAGGGTCACGGTGACGCACGTGCCGGTGACCGGCTCGCAGTGCCGGGACACGAAGAGGCCGGTTGGATCGGTGACCTCGACGATGCCGTCGGCCGACAGGTCGAAGCAGCCGACCTCGTCGACGGGCCCGAAGCGGTTCTTGACGGCGCGTACGAAGCGCAGCCGGGAGCTGCGGTCACCCTCGAAAGCCAGCACGACGTCGACCAGGTGCTCGAGCGTTCGCGGGCCTGCGATGCCGCCCTCCTTGGTGACGTGGCCGACCAGCAAGGTGGCGATGCCGCGCCGCTTGGCAACCTGGACCAGCGAGGTCGCCACCTCGCGCACCTGGGTCACCCCGCCTGGCACACCCTCGGCCTCGGTCGAGCCGATGGTCTGCACCGAGTCGACGACCACCAGCGTGGGTTCGACCTGCTCGACGTGGGCGAGCACCGCGGCCAGGTCGGTCTCGGCGGCGAGGAACAGGTCGGGGTGGACACCTCCGGTGCGCTCGGCGCGAAGCCTGACCTGGGCGGCCGACTCCTCGCCGGTGACATAGAGCGTTCGCCGTCCGGCAGCGGCCCACCTTGCCGCGACCGAGAGCAGCAGGGTGGACTTGCCGACTCCGGGCTCGCCCGCCAGCAGCAGCGAGACGCCCTTGACCACGCCACCTCCCAGGACCCGGTCGAGCTCGTCGATGCCTGACGTGATCGCGCGGGACGCCTCGACATCGATCTCGGTCATCGGGCGGGCAGGGGTGGTCACGGTCCCGGCCGTTGTGTGAGTGGCCGATGCCGGCTCCCCGACCTCCTCGACCACCCCCCAGGCGTGGCACTCAGCGCAGCGGCCCACCCACTTGCCCGTCTGCCAGCCGCAGTCGGCGCACCTGTACGACGATCTGGCACGAGCACGGTTCGGGGTCTGGGTCACGGCATCCACGCTAGGCGAGAGCGCCGACACCCCGCCCCCGCCGCGCGGGGGGCTGTGGACAGCGCGATGGACGCCGGGCGGGCTGTCCACCTAGGCGCGGCGCCACCACAGGTTGATCGCGTAGTCGACGGTGGTTCCGTCGTGCTCGGCCAGGATCTGTTCGGCGAGGGCGGGGGCGAACTCGATCCGCAGGACCGCCTCGAGATCGGCTCGCGAGCCGAATTGCCACCGCGATGGCACCGGTGTGCGAGTCCACCCGCGGGTGGACCAGAACCGCTCGACCGCGGCGGGATCGTACGACGGCAGCGACCGCCGAAACCACCGACCGAACGTGCTGGTGCTGGCGTCGTGGTCGATGACGAACGCCGTGCCGCCGGCGCGCAGCACCCGGTCGATCTCGGCCAGCCCGGGCTCACAACCCGGGCCGAAGAAGTACGCCCACCGCGCGTGCGCCAGGTCGATCGACGAGTCGGGCAGCGGGAGCCGCTGGGCCGTGCCCGCCCGGACTGTGACGCCGCTCAGGCCAGCGCACCGCACGCGGGCGGTCCGGGCCAGCCCGGCGTGCGGCTCGACCCCAACGACATGGGCTGCCCGGGCAGCGAAGCGGGGCAGGTGGAAGCCGGTGCCGCAGCCGATGTCGAGCACGGTTGCGCCTGCCCAGTCGCGCACCGCGACCATCGCCTGCTCCAACAGGCCTGCGGGGTCGACGGCGCGGTTCTCCAGCTCATAGGTCGCCTGGTGGTTCCAGATATTGGGACTCGGCCGCGCGCCCGGCTCGATCCGGGCCGTGACATGGTCACGGCGCGAGATCACAGCCGGACGACTCCCGTGGGGGTGGACAGGTGCGCGGCGATGATCCCAGGCTGACCGTGCGGGGCCACCCACTCGACCGCAACGTCTCCGAGCGGGCCGGTCAGCGATTCTCCGAGCCATGCCTCGACTCGCTCGGGACTGCCCGCGATCTCCAACGCCTGCAGAGAAATGGCACCGCTGGCACCGACCGAAGGATGGTGATCGGCTGGCACCTCCCACATGACCAGGAACGGCAGCTGGGGGTCGGACTGCAGGCCCGTGACCCCGATCTGCTTCCAGCGCAGGTCGTAGCCGTCGGGTCGGTGCCGGTTGCCCTGCACGGCCGGTCGTTCGAGTCGCTCCTCGACCGCGGTGATGTCGTCGACGGAGACCACCCAGCCGAGCCAGCCCCCGCCGGCTTCGGAGCGGGCGCGCACCGCCTGGCCGAACGGCACCTTGTCCGAGGCCGGGTGATCGAGGACGCTCACGAGCTCCACGTAGTGCCCGCCGGTGAGCGGCAGCACCATGTTGCGGGTGCCGAAGCGCGGATGCACGCCGCCGTCGACGAACCTCTCCCCGAGCTGCGTCGACAACCGGTCCGCGGTCGCCCCGAGCCCGTCCGGACTGGCCGCGTACGAGACGTGGTCGAGGCGCATGGCTCGCATTGTGGTCCGCGCGATCGGTGCTTCACCCGGCGGGGTGCAGGGGCCTGCTAGCCGGCGGCGCGGGTGGCCGGGTGCAGCGTGAGCGCGCTGCGCTTGGCCAGGTGCTCGGCGCACAGATCCGCGAGCACCTCGTACGCCTCCTGCCCCATCAGCTCGACCAGCTCGGCCGCGTTGTTCAGATAGACCGGCTCCGGCGCGACGTGAGCCTCCGTGTTCCCCGAGCAGTACCAGTCCATGTCGTGCCCGCCGGGACCCCATCCGCGCCGGTCGTACTCCTCGATGCTGACCTCGAGGTACGAGCTGCCGTCGGTGCGTTCGACGTCCCGGTAGCGGCGGCGGATCGGCAGCTGCCAGCAGACGTCCGGTTTGGTCTCCAGCGGCTCGGTGTCGTTGCGCAGCGCCCACGCGTGCAGGGCGCATCCCTCGCCACCGGGAAAGCCCGGCCGGTTCAGAAAGACGCACGCACCGTCAACCACCCGGGTCTTGCGCTCACCTTCGTGGTCGCGCTCCACGACTCCCTGCTTGCGCCCGGTCGCGCGGTACTGCCAGTCGTCGGGCCCGAGAACCTTCATCGCCTTCTTGACCCGCCGTTCGTCGGCCCGGTCGGAGAAGTGGGCGCCGAGGGTGCAGCAACCGTCGTGCGGGCGCTCGGCGTAGACACCCGGGCAGCCACGCCCGAAGATGCACGTCCAGCTCGAGGTGAGCCAGGTCAGGTCACAGCGAAACATCTGCGCCTCGTCGCCCGGATCGGGGAACTCCGCCCACGCACGGGGGAAGTCCAGCGCGACCTCGGGCACGCGCGCCACCCTAGTCGCGCACTAGCCTCGACGGCCATGCGCATCGGCGTGCTGGACATCGGGTCGAACACGGGCCACCTTCTCGTCGTCGATGCGCACCGCGGGGCCGCGCCCCTGCCTGCGTTCTCCTTCAAGGAACCCCTGCGACTCGCCGAGCACATCGACGCCGACGGGTGCGTCGACGCCGGCGGGGTCGGCGCGCTGGTGACGTTCGTCGAGCAGTCCAAGGCGATTGCTGAGGACAAGGGGTGCGCGTCCGTTATCGCGTTCGCCACGTCGGCGGTGCGCGACGCCGCCAACGCCGATGACGTGCTCGCCTCGGTGCGAGACCGCACCGGGATCGAGCTGGAGGTCCTGGTCGGCAGGGACGAGGCTCGGCTGACGTTCCTCGCCGTGCGGCGCTGGTTCGGCTGGTCGTCCGGCCGGCTGATGGTGTTCGACGTCGGTGGGGGCTCACTCGAGATCGCGGCCGGCACGGACGAGTCGCCAGACGTCGTGCAGTCGCTGCCGTTGGGGGCAGCCCGACTCGCCCGCGAGCACCTGACGGAGCAACCGGCGGGTGCCGAGGCCGTTCGTGAGCTGCGGCGCGTTGTCCGCACCGACACCGCGCAAGACGCCCGTGACGTGCTGCGCTGGGGCAGCGCCGACCGGGCAGTGGCGACCAGCAAGACGCTCCGGTCCCTGGCCCGCATCTGCGGCGCCGCGGCGTCCGACCGGGGGCCCTATGTCGGGCGTGAGCTGCAACGCACGATCCTGGTTGACCGGCTGCCCGGCCTGGTCGAGATGTCGATCGACGAGATCGCACAGCTGCCGGGCGTCTCGGCCAACCGGGCGCACCAGGTGGTGGCTGGCGCGTTCGTCGCCGACGCCGTCATGGAGCTGTTCGGCCTGAGCGTGCTGGAAGTGTGCCCGTGGGCACTGCGCGAGGGCGTGATCCTCGAGCGGCTGGACCAGATGTGACGACACATAGTCTCGTCGGATGAGTGAGCCGACCGACCCGACCGTGGTCGTGCCGACGGCCGCCGTCGCGCTGTCGACGTCGTCGGTCTATCCGGAGCCGACCCCGGTGGGGTTCGAGCTCGCGGCGGCACTGGGATACGACGCCGTCGAGCTGATGGTCGCACTCGACGAGACCAGCCAGGACATCGACGCGGTTCGCAGGCTCAGCGACGACCACCAGCTGCGGGTCGTCGCGGTCCACGCGCCCTGCCTGCTCATCACCCAGCGGGTCTGGGGCACCGAGCCTTGGGGCAAGCTGGAACGGAGCGCGCAGATGGCACACGCGCTCGGTGCCGGCGTCGTGGTGGTACACCCCGCCTTTCGCTGGCAGCGCGACTATGGGCGCGGGTTCCTCTCCGGCATCGCCGAGCTGGAGCGGCGTACGGGACTCGCGTACGCGGTCGAGAACATGTACCCCTGGCGAGCGCGCAAGCGGGTGGTTGACGCGTACACGCCGGGCTGGGACCCGGTCCAGCACGACTCACGGCACGTGACCCTCGACCTGTCGCACGCGGCCACCAGCGGGTGCGACGCGATGGCGACCGCGCTGGATCTCGGTGACCGGCTCAGGCACGTGCACCTGGCCGACGGTTCGGGCTCGGCCAAGGACGAGCACCTGGTGCCCGGTCGCGGCAATCAACCGTGTGCGCAGGTGCTCGGGCTGCTCGCCGACCGGTCGTTCACCGGTGAGGTGGTCGTCGAGATCAACACCCGTCGCGCCCTTGGTCGGGCCCAGCGCGAGGCCGACCTGGCTGAGGCCCTGGCGTTCACCAGGCTGCACCTGGCCTCCCGCCGAGACCGCCAGCAGGACGTACAGTCGGCACCCATCGCGGCACCACTCGCGGCACCACTCGCGGCACCACTCGCGGCACCACTCGCGGCACCGGACAGGAGGCCTCCGTGCTGAGAAGGACGCTCCTGGCGCTGGCGCGCAGCGAGCGGATGAAGGGGCTGACGAGCACGATGCCCGTGTCGAGCGGGGTCGTGGCGAGATTCGTCGCCGGCGAGTCGGCCGCGGACGCGGTGCGCGTCGCCGCCGAGCTCAGCGGCGACGGTCTGCAGGTGTCGCTCGACCACCTGGGCGAGGACACCCGTACCCGCGAACAGGCCGAGGAGACCGTCGAGGCGTACGGCGACGTGCTCCGCCGGCTCGGCAACGCCGGCCTGACTCGCGACACCGAGGTGTCGGTGAAGCTGTCGGCGATCGGACAGGCGCTCAGCGGCGGTCGAGGCGACGGTGACCGGATCGCGCTCGACAACGCGCGGCGCGTGTGCCGGGCGGCTCGCAACGTCGGCACCACCGTCACGCTGGACATGGAAGACCACACCACCACCGATGCCACCCTCGACGTGCTGGCCGACCTTCGCCTGGACTTCCCCGAGACCGGGGCAGTGCTGCAGTCCCACCTGCGACGCACCGAGGGCGACTGCAAGAACCTGGCTCACGCGGGGTCTCGGGTGCGGCTGTGCAAGGGCGCGTACAAGGAGCCCGACTCGGTCGCCTACCAGGACCGGGTCGACGTCGACCGCTCCTACGTGCGTTGCCTCAAGGTGCTGATGAACGGCGCAGGGCACCCGATGGTGGCTACCCACGACCCGCGCCTGATCCGGATCGCGGGGGTGCTTGCCGATCGGGCCGACCGCGCGTCGGACAGCTTCGAGTACCAGATGCTCTACGGTGTGCGACCGGACGAGCAGCTCAGGCTGTCCGCCGCAGGAAGTTTCGTGCGCGTCTACGTCCCCTACGGCGACCAGTGGTACGGCTACCTGGTCCGTCGGCTCGCCGAACGGCCGGCCAACGTCGCGTTCTTCGCCCGCTCGCTGCTCAGCCGGGGCTGAGTCGGCATGGTCACGGGGTCGGGCGTGCGGGGTCCGGGCCGACGACCGGGCGCTCCGGACACTCGCGGTCAGATCCTTTCGGCCGCGCGTACGGCCTTTGCAGACAAGGGATTCGAGCGCACTACCGTGCGGGGGGTCGCCGCAGCGGCCGGTGTCGCGCCGGGCCTCGTGCACCACTTCTTTGGTGCCAAGGAGGATCTCTTCCTGGCTGCGCTGGCGGTGCCGTTCGACCCACGCGTGGTGCTGGCACCGGTTGCTGACGGTCCGCCCGACGACCTCGGACGGGGACTGGCACGCACCTTCGTCGACATCTGGGAGGACGAGCGACGGCGGGAGTCCCTGCTCGCGCTGCTGCGTGGCGCGATGACCAGCCCGCCGGTCGCAACGATGCTGCGTGAGGGGTTCATGCCGATGGCCGTGGGCGCGCTCGGACGTGCCGTCGCCGCTCCCGACCCCGCCGCCCGGATCCAGCTCGCGCTCGCCCAGCTGCTTGGCATGGCCACCTTGCGTTACGCCGTACGGGTCGAGCCGCTCGCGTCGATGCCACCCGACGAGGTGGTCAACCGCCTGGCCCCCGCGCTGCAGCTGCACCTGCGCGGCTGACGTCCGGCGGTTTTCGCAGGTCCCCTTGCGAAAGCGTCACTTCCACGGCGCTGCAACACGGGGGGAGTGCAGGCGCCTCCCCAGCAGTGAACGAGCTCAGGGCTTGACGGGCCAAAAGATCGTTGTCAGTATTGAACACATGACCAATAACTCCTCAGCTGTGTACGTGCGGCACCTGCGGGTCGTCCGGGGCGGTCGCGTGGTGCTGCCGGATCTCACCTGCAGCGTCGCCGCTGGTCAGGTGACCGGGCTTCTCGGTCCGTCCGGCGGTGGCAAGAGCACCCTCATCCGCGCCATCGTCGGTGTGCAGCGGGTGTGCAGCGGCACCGTCGAGGTGCTGGGCCGGCCCGCGGGCGCGGCTGAGCTTCGCCGCCGCGTGGGCTACGTCACCCAGGCGCCGAGCGTCTATGGCGATCTGAGCGTGAGTGAGAATCTTCGGTTCTTCGCTCGCGTGCTCGGGGTCTCGCCCGGCGCGGCCGCGGGGGCG
Organism: Nocardioidaceae bacterium; assembly: GCA_013697585.1. GTDB lineage: Bacteria > Actinomycetota > Actinomycetes > Propionibacteriales > Nocardioidaceae > JACCWP01. Next base: position 26,923 of record JACCWP010000026.1, on the reverse strand, counting down.
ATCGAGCACGTCGACCTCACAGACCACGCCGGGTCGTTGGTCGGGCGCCTGTCCAGCGGTCAGCGCTCGCGGGTCTCGCTCGCGGTCGCCCTGCTGGGCTCACCCGACCTGCTGGTCCTCGACGAGCCGACGGTTGGTCTCGATCCGGTGCTGCGCCGCGACCTCTGGGGCCTGTTCCACCGGCTCGCAGCCGGTGGTCAGACGCTGCTGGTGTCGAGCCACGTCATGGATGAGGCGCACCGCTGCGACCGGCTGCTGCTGTTGCGCAACGGCGAGCTGCTGGCCGAGGGGACGCCGCAGGCGCTGCGAGAGCGTACGCAAGCCGCCGACGTCGAGAGCGCGTTCCTCGCGATCGTCGACGGTGCCCGACAGGAGGCGATGTCATGACTCCGCGAATCACCGGAGCCGTCGCCGGGCGGGTGCTTGCCCAGCTGCGCCGCGACCACCGAACCGTCGGCATGCTGCTCGCCGTACCGAGCCTGCTGCTTGGCCTGCTCTGGTGGATGTTCGACGGCAGCGACTCGTCGGCGGCAACTTTCGACCGGTTCGGGCCGCCCCTGCTCGTGGTCTTCCCGTTCATCGTGATGTTCCTCGTCACCTCGGTGACCACCTTGCGTGAGCGGGCGTCCGGCACGTTGGAGCGGCTGCTGGCGATGCCGATGGGCAAGGCCGACCTGTTGCTCGGCTACGCCATTGCGTTCGGCGCTGTCGGGCTCGCCCAGTCGGGGCTCGCGGTCGGGCTGACCGTCGGCCTGCTCGACATGGACGTCCGGGGGCCGGTGTGGGCGCTGATGCTCGTCTCGGTCCTCAACGCCGTGCTCGGGACGGCGCTCGGCCTGTTCGTCTCGGCGTTCGCGGAGACCGAGTTCCAGGCCGTGCAGTTCATGCCGGCGCTGGTGTTGCCGCAGCTGCTGCTGTGCGGGTTGTTCGTGCCGCGTGACACCCTGCCCGACGTGCTCGGTGCGGTCTCCGACGTGCTGCCGCTGTCGTACGCCGTCGACGCCATGCAACAGGTCCAGCTGTCGGCGACGTGGACAGCCGACCTGACCGTGGACCTTGCGGTCATCGCGGGGAGCGCTCTGCTGGCTCTGCTCTTCGGCGCCGCGACCCTGAGGCGCAGGACGGCCTGATCCGCCTGCCCGGCTGCGCTCCGCCGCGAGCCGTCAGCGGGCATGATGAGGTCCATGAGCATAGTTGCGGTCGTCGGCGCCGGAGTGATGGGCGAGACGCTGGTCTCAGGTCTGCTGCGTGGAGGCCGTCGTCCCGACGAGCTGCTGATCGCCGAGCGGCGTGGGGAGCGGGCGGCCGAGCTGCAGGAACGGTACGGCGTCGAGGTGGTCGGCAACGTCGACGCGGCCCAGAAGGCCGACACCTTGGTGCTCGTCGTCAAGCCGCAGGACATGGGTGAGGTCCTCGACGAGATCGCACCGCACGTGTCGCCCGCGACGACGGTGGTGTCGCTGGCTGCCGGTATCACGACCGCGTTCCTCGAGGCCCGGCTGCCGAGCCGGGTTCCCGTCGTCCGGGTCATGCCCAACACACCCGCCCTCGTCGACGAGGGCATGGCAGCGATCTCGCGTGGCTCGTCGTGCGACGAGGCCCACCTGGTCGAGGCCGAGCAGCTGCTCGCGGCCACCGGCAAGGTGCTTCGCGTACCCGAGAAGCAGCAGGACGCGGTCACGGCGATCAGCGGGTCGGGCCCTGCGTACCTGTTCTTCGTCGTCGAGGCGATGATCGAGGCGGGCGTGCACCTCGGGCTGCCGCGCAGCACGTCGAGCGAGCTCGTCGTCCAGACCGTCGTCGGGTCAGCCAAGCTGCTGCGGGAGACCGGTGAGCATCCGACCGTCCTGCGCGAACGGGTGACGTCGCCCGGCGGCACCGCCGCCGCCGCAGTGCGCGAACTCGAGGACCACAAGGTGCGGGCGGCGTTCCTCACCGCGATGGAGGCGGCACGCAACCGCTCACGGGATCTGTCCGCGGGCGGCTGATCCGTCGCGCTGGATAGAGTCCGCGCATGTCCGGGACGCCTGCCGCGCAAGCCCGCGACGACGCGTGCGTCGTCTTCGACGACAGCCTGACGGAGTACGACTTCGGACCAGCGCACCCGATGAACCCCACCCGGATCGACCTGACCATGCGACTGGCCCGCGCCCTCGGCGTCGTCGGCGACAGTGGCCTGCGCCAGGTCGCCGTGCCCGCGATCGACGATGCAGCCCTCCTGCTCGTGCACCAAAAGGACTACATCGACTGCGTACGTCGAGCCGGTGACGACCCAGCTGCGCACGAGCTGTCCCGTGGACTGGGAAGTGACGACAACCCGACGTTCCTTGGCATGCACGAGGCTGGCGCGCGGGTGGTGGCCGCGAGCGTCGAGGCCGCGCGCGCCGTCTGGTCGGGCGAGGTGTCGCGGGCGGCCAGTCCCGCGGGCGGGTTGCACCACGCCATGCCTGGCCTCGCGAGCGGCTTTTGTGTCTACAACGACATCGCGGTCGCAATCGCCTGGCTGCTCGACCAGGGCGCACAGCGGGTGGCCTACGTCGACGTCGACGTGCACCATGGCGACGGCGTGCAGGAGATCTTCTACGACGACCCACGGGTGTTGACGGTCAGCCTGCACGAGACACCGCAGACCTTGTTCCCGGGTACGGGCAATCCGACCGAGACCGGTGGTCCTGGTGCGCCCGGGACGGCAGTCAACGTGGCGCTGCCACCAGGCACCGGCGATGCCGGTTGGTTGCGTGCGTACCACGCCGTGGTGCCTCTCGCCGTACGCGCATTCGGACCACAGGTGCTGGTCACTCAGCATGGTTGCGACTCGCACCGTGACGACCCCCTTGCACACCTGATGCTGTCTGTCGATGGGCAGCGTGCGTCCTACCTCGCGCTGCGCGACCTGGCGGTCGAGGTCACGGGCGGTCGGTGGGTCGTTGCCGGCGGCGGTGGCTACGCCATAGCCGACGTGGTGCCACGCGCCTGGACGCACCTGCTTGCCGTGGTGGGCGGCCGGCCGCTCGACCCCTCGACCACGATCCCGGCGCAGTGGCGCGAACACGTACGAACCGTCATCGGCCGGCCCGGGCCCGACCGCATGACTGACGGTGTCGAGCCGGACTTCGTCGACTGGTCGCACGGCTACGACCCGGACAGCGCGGTGGACCGCTCCGTCCAGGCAACACGCAACGCCGTGTTCCCGTTGCTGGGACTGGATCATAGGCACTGACCGGCTCCCTCGCCCGGCTCGCGGGCACCGTACGGGTGGGTAGGTTCCTCCACTCGGGTGCGGTTGCGGCCATCTGGGCTAGTTCGGCTTCCCACCCGCAACACCAGGCACTACCCTCCCGGTACGCACTGACGTCATGTCTCCGGTGGGGAAGCCAGAGAGCGATCCGTGCAGGAAGTGCGGTGCGCCATGGCCTCTGGACCGCAGAAGCCCGGTCTGTCCGAGGTGCGGTTCCTGACCGTGGCCGAAGTGGCCCAGACCATGCGGGTGTCCAAGATGACCGTCTATCGGCTGGTCCACAACGGTCAGCTGGAGGCCGTACGCGTCGGTCGCTCATTTCGGGTTCCTGAGGACGCCGTCGACGAGTACCTGCGCAAGGCGTACTTCCAAGCCGGCTGAGCACGCGTCGTACGGGGTCGGCACGACCAGCAGGTAGGCTGCGCCGGGCGCCCGCACGAGTGGTCGCCTCCCCTATCGCGATTGGTCTGTTGTGGGTTCGGTCATCAAGAAGCGTCGCAAGCGGATGGCGAAGAAGAAGCACCGCAAGCTGTTGAAGCGCACCCGAATCCAGCGACGTCGCGCTGGGAAGTGACCCTGGCACGGCTACCGGGGTGAGGTGAGAATGGGACGAGTCGTCCTTGTCACCGGCGCCGCGACCCCGCTCGGCGCCGAGACCGCTCGCCGGCTGGTCGACGACGCCGCGGTCGCGCGAGTCGTCGCAGTCGATGTCGTGCCGCCGGCAGCAGATCTCGGCGGTGCCCGGTTCGTGCGTGCCGACCTACGAAACCCTGTCATGGCCGAGCTGTTGGGGGTCGAGGGCGTCGACACGGTGCTGCACCTCACCGTCGCCGAGCCGCCGGCGCGTGCCGGCAGCTCGCGGGGGGAGCGCAACGTCATCGGCACCATGCAGCTGCTCGCCGCCTGCCAGCGCGCAGCGGGCGTGCGCAGCCTGGTGCTCAGCTCGTCGACCGGTGTCTATGGTGCGTCGCCTCGCGACCCCGCAGTGTTCACGGAGGACACCGTGGCCAGGCAGTTGCCGCGCACCGGGTACGCCAAGGACTGTGCTGAGAACGAGGGGTATCTGCGCGGGTTCGCTCGCCGTCGCCCCGACGTCGCGATCACGGTGCTGCGCTGCGCCGACCTGCTGGGTGCGGGTGTCGACGGCCCGCTGGCGCGGTACCTGCGGCTGCCGGTGGTCCCGACCGTGCTCGGGTTCGACCCCCGGTTGCAGGTTCTGCACCCCGACGACGCGGCGGCCGCGCTGGCACGGGCCACGGTCAACGATCTCGAGGGCACGTACAACCTTGCCGGTGACGGCGCGGTCACGCTGTCCCAGCTGGTTCGCCGGCTGGGCCGCCCGTCCCTGCCCGTCCCGCGGGGAGTGGGCCTGCTCGGCCAGGCAATGCGACGCGTCGCGGGTGCCGCGCTGCCCGCTGACGAGGCCGCACTGCTCACGTACGGGCGAGTGGTCGACACCACCGCGCTCAAGGAACGCTTCGGTCTTGCGCCGCGGTGGTCAACGCCGGCCGCTGTCGCAGACTTCGGCAGCTTTATCGGCTCGGGTCTGCTGGACCCCGAGTGTGTGCAGCGGGTCGAACGCGCGCTGGGTGCGACGGTGGGCGCCGCATGCGCCGCGACAGCGACCGGACCGCGACCGACCGGCGGTGGGTGACATGGCTGACGCCGACGTCATCCCGATCGGCACCCGCGGCCGTCCCGGTCGAGGCAGCCGGACGACCTCGCCCAGTCGGGCGTCCCGCCTGCTCGCCCCCCGACCTCGCGGCCCGAGCAAGCGCGCAGCCGCAGGTGCGGGTCGCGAGCAGACCGCGAGAACCAGGCCCGACGCGTCGGTGCCGGAGGACGTCGACGATGTCGTCGAGCAGGCCGCCGCCGAGCTCGGCGAGGAGGCGTCGCCCGGCGGGGCTGCGCCCGACCCGATCGCCCGGGCACTGGCGTTCCTGCGCCGCCGCCTCACCGGCGACTACGAGATCGACGAGATCGGATTCGACGCCGAGCTCACCTCATCGGTCCTGATGCCGCTGCTGCGCCCGCTTGCCGAGAAGTGGTTCCGGATCGAGGTACGCGGCCTTTCCCGCGTGCCTGCCGAGGGCGGCGCGCTGCTGGTCGCCAACCACTCGGGCACGGTGCCGATGGATGCGTTGATGACCAGCCTGGTGCTGCACGACCGAGCGGGCCGCTACCTGCGGGCCCTCGGTGCAGATCTCGTGTTCACGTTGCCATTCGTGTCCGAGCTGGCGCGCAAGGCAGGCGCAACCCTGGCCTGCGCTGAGGACGCTGAGCGGATGCTCGGCGACGGTGAGCTCGTCGGAGTGTGGCCGGAGGGTTTCAAGGGCGTCGGCAAGCCCTTCGCCGAGCGTTACCAGCTGCGGCGGTTCGGCCGCGGTGGCTTCGTGTCCGCCGCGATCCGCACGGGTGTTCCGATCGTTCCCTGCTCGATCGTCGGGGCCGAGGAGATCTATCCGCTGATCGGGGACATCCCCGCTCTGGCGCGACTGCTCAAGGTTCCCTACCTGCCGCTGACGCCGCTGTTTCCCTGGTTGGGTCCGCTGGGGCTGGTACCGCTGCCGAGCAAGTGGGTCATCGAGTTCGGCGAGCCGATCCGCACCGACGCATGGCGCGATGGCGCGGCCGACGACCCGATGCTGGTCCTCAACGTGACCGACCAGGTCCGCGAGACGATCCAGCAGACGCTCTACACCCTGTTGATGCATCGCAAGCACGTGTTCTTCTGAGGTTGAGGGTGCGCTGCGGCGGGCGCGCCCGTCTGGAACACTTCGCGGCGTGACACCGGATGAGGACGGGTCGGTACCGCACGCTGGGGACGCGCGGGTCGTGCTCTTCTCCCGTTCTGGCTGTCACCTGTGCGAGCAGGCCGGCGCCGTGGTCGCGGCCACCTGTTCCGGCCTCGGGGTCGGCTGGGCCGAGATCGACATTGACGCAGACAGCCCCGGCTCCGGGCGGCTGCGCGAGCTCTTCACCGAGCAGGTCCCGGTGACCTTCGTCGACGGCCGCCAGCACGACTTCTGGCAGGTCGACCCCGGTCGGCTCCGCCGCGCTCTGACCGGCTGATCCCGGCCCGTCGCCGGTGCGCGGTCGGGGTTGGCGGATTTTGTTCTCCCGTTCACAAGCTCTTAGAGTGAAGGCGGTCGTTTCCTGCCCGCCACCTCCCGGCAAGGACCCTGAGAGCCGCTGTGAAGCCCGTATCGAATCATGGGCCCGACCCGTCGGGCTCGTCCGAGGACCGCGCCGGGCGCGGTATCCCCGAGGCGACCGTCGCCCGGCTCCCCATCTATCTGCGTGCGCTCACGTTGCTCGCCGAGCGCGGCGTTGCGACTGCATCGAGCGAGGACCTTGCGGCTACGACCGGCGTCAACTCCGCCAAGCTGCGCAAGGATCTCAGCTACCTGGGCTCCTACGGCACCCGCGGTGTCGGCTACGACGTCGAGTACCTGCGCTACCAGATCGCCCGCGAGATCGGTCTGACTCAGGACTGGCCGGTGGTCATCATCGGGCTGGGCAACCTGGGCCAGGCGCTGGCCAACTACGCGGGTTTCGGCACCCGCGGCTTCCGGGTCGCCGCCCTCGTCGACAACGACCGTGCGCGGGTGGGCGAGATGTACGGCGGCGTGGGCGTACGCCACCTGGACGAACTGGACGAGCTCGTTCGTGAGCGGGACGTCTCGATCGGCGTCCTGACGACACCGGCGGCCGCCGCCCAGCCGGTGGCCGATCGACTGGTGCGAGCCGGGGTCACGAGCATCCTCAACTTCGCGCCGGCCGTCATCTCGGTCCCGGCCGGTGTCGACGTGCGCAAGGTCGACCTGTCGATCGAGCTGCAGATCCTCGCCTATCACGAGCTGCGAAAGCAGGTGGCGGGCTCGATGGGGGCGGCCACCCTCGACCTCGACGACATGGTCGCCCGGGCGGTGGGCTCGCCGTGAGCATCCTGTGCGTGGGGATCTCCCACCAGAGCGCGCCGGTTGCGGTCCTCGAGACCCTGGCAGTCGACGCGGAAGGGGCGGCGAAGCTGGCGCGCGCGGTGGCGGAGACCGAGCATGTCGCAGCGGCCGTCGTCGTCTGCACGTGCAACCGGGTCGAGGTCTATGCCGAGGTCGACCGCTTCCACGGCAGCGTGGAGGATGTCTCTGGGCTGCTGTGCGACCTGGCCGCGGGCGACCGCGACGAGGTTGTTCGCCACCTCTACGTGCACTACGACGAGGGTGCGCTCGCGCACCTGTTCACGGTGGCGGCCGGCCTGGACTCGATGGTGGTGGGTGAGAGCCAGATCCTGGGTCAGGTACGCGCCGCACTGGTTCGCGGGCAGCACGAGGGCACCGTCGGACCTGCCCTCAACGCTGCGTTCCAACAGGCGCTTCGGGTGGGCAAGCGCAGCCACGCCGAGACCAACATCGACCGGGCCGGTCCGTCCCTCGTCTCGGCGGCCCTCGACCGGGTCTCGCGGCAGGGCATGAGCGTGCGCGGCGCCCGGGCGCTCGTCGTCGGGGCAGGCGCGATGGCGGGGCTCGCGGTGGCCCATCTCGCCCGCAGGGGGGCGGCCACGATCACCGTGCTCAACCGCTCGCCCGCCGGCGCGCAGCGGCTGGCGGCCGGTGTGGGCGGTCGCTCGGCTGAGCTGTCGACGTTGGGCTCGCAGGCCCGGCAGGCCGATCTTGTCGTGTGCTGCACAGGTGCCACCGGGGTGGTCGTGCGGGCTGTCGACCTGGCGCCGGCCCTGACCGACCGGACGGGCACGCGTGCTCCGGGAGGCGCCGACCCCCGGCTCGCCGTGGTCGACCTGGCGCTGCCGCACGACGTCGACCCCGCGGTCGCCGCCGACCCGCGAGTGCACTACACCGGGTTGGCGGCGCTGGCCGGCGATCTCGCGTCCGGCGACTCGGCGGCAGACATCACCCACGTGCGCGGCATCGTGGCCGAAGAGGTCGCCGCGTTCGTCGGCGCCCGCAGCGCGGCCTATGCCACCCCGACCGTGGTGGCGTTGCGCTCGATGGCGACCGACGTCGTCGACTCAGAGCTGGCCCGGCTCTGGTCGCGGCTGCCCACCGCCGACGAGCAGGTGCGCGCCGAGCTCGAGCAGACGGTGCGCCGGGTCGCCGGCAAGCTCCTGCACGCGCCGACCACTCGGATCAAGGAGCTCACCGGCCAGCCGGCCGGTCTGTCCTATGCCGAGGTGCTGGCCGAGCTGTTCTCCCTGCCGTCCGGCGCGGCGGACGCGGTCACCCGCGCCTCGGTCGACGCAGCCGATCCCGGCGAGGTGACCCCGTGACCGCCCACGCTCCCGCGTCCACGATGGCCACAACGCTGAAGGTCGGGACCCGCGCGAGCCGGCTCGCCCGGGCGCAGAGCGAGGCCGTCGCCGCCCGTCTCCATGCCGTTACCGGCGTCCGGATCGAGGTCGTCGAAGTCACCACCCGCGGCGACGTCGACCGTGCACCGCTCGCCGAGATCGGCGGACAAGGCGTGTTCGTGTCGGCGCTGCGCTCGGCGCTGGCAGCCGGAACCGTTGACGTCGCGGTGCACTCGCTCAAGGACCTGCCAACCGCGCCTGCCGAAGGCATCGAACTGGCTGCGGTGCCGCCGCGCGAGGACCCGCGCGACGTCGTCGTGGCTCGCGACGGTCTGAGCCTCGGCGAGCTGCCGCCGGGCAGCACCGTCGGCACCGGCTCACCCCGGCGAGCCGCCCAGCTGCGGGCTCTCGGCCTCGGGCTCGACGTGGTCGACCTGCGCGGAAACGTCGACACCAGGCTCGGTCGGGTCGGTGCGGACGAGGCAGCGGGCGGCCTCGACGCCGTCGTCCTGGCGCGGGCGGGACTGGCCAGGCTGGGCCGGCTCGACGAGGTGAGCGAGGTGCTCGACCCGCTGCTGATGCTGCCCGCCCCCGGGCAGGGTGCGCTGGCGGTCGAGGTCAGGGCTGGCGACCCGATCGCAGCCGACGTGCGCAGCGCCCTCGACGACGACGCGTCGCGGACCGCCGTGACCGCCGAGCGGGCCTTCCTCGCGGCGGTCGAGGCGGGGTGCTCCGCCCCGGTGGGCGCCCTCGCCGAGCTCACCTGGACCACCGCTGCCGACGCCGCCGTCGACGCCAGCGGCGGTGCTGGCGGTGACGACGGCTGGGCTCCCGACGAGCTGTGGCTGCGGGGTGTGGTCGTGGCACCTGCTGGCGCTCCGCTGCTGCGACTGTCTGCCACCGGCGGCGTCACCGAGCCGACTGCGGTGGGTCGGCTGCTGGCCACCGAGATGCTCGAACGCGGCGCCGCCGAGCTCATCGACGCTGCCAAGGCGGTCCAGCCGTGAGCGCCGCGCGTACTCCTCCCCACACCACCGATCGTCGGACACCAACCGAGAAGGACGCCGTGACCAGCACCCGTTCCGTCCGTACCACCAGCTCGACCGCCCGGTCGGCCAAGCCCGCCAGGCGACTGGGCCGGGTCAGCTTTGTCGGCACCGGCCCCGGTGACCCGGGCCTGTTGACCGTGCGGGCCGTGGAGCTGATCCGCGCCGCCGACGTCATCGTCGTCGAGTCCCCCGACCACCGGGCGCTGGTCAACGGCGTGCTCGCCGACGCCGACGCCAGCGGGGTCCCCGACCGGCCGGAGTCGCCGCTGGTCGTCGACGGCGGGCGAACCGACACGGGCGCCCGCATGACCCACGCCGCCCGTGGCCGCCTCGTCGTCAAGCAGGCCAAGAGCGCGGGTCTGGTCGTCCGGCTGCTGACCGGTGATCCGTGGCTCGACGCGAGCGGTCCTGAGGAAGCGCTCGCCTGCGTCAAGGCTGGCGTCGCATTCGAGGTCGTGCCCGGCGTCTCGTCCGCGACCGCGGTCGCGGCCTACGCGGGAGTGCCCCTCACCACCCGTACGCAGGGCGAGGTCGCCATCGTCCACGTCGGCCAGAACAAGATCGACTGGTCGCTGTACGCCACCGACCAGACCCTGGTGCTGGTCGGCGACGTGCGGTCGATCGACGCGGTGGCCGCAGCCCTGGTCGCCGCCGGCCGCTGCGGCGACACCCCAGCTGCGATCACCCGGGTGGGAACGACAACCGCGCAGTCCACGGTGGTGTCCACGCTGGACCGGATCGCCACGGACGTCGCGGCCTCCGAGATGGCAGGCAGCGGCGTCACGGTGGTCGGCGAGGTCGTGGGCCTGCGCGAGCAGCTGGACTGGTTCGAGACCAAGCCGCTGTTCGGCTGGCAGGTGTTGGTGCCACGGACCAAGGAGCAGGCCGGCCCCCTGATGGCCCGGCTCCGCACCCACGGCGCGGTGCCCGAAGAGGTACCCACGATCTCGGTCGAGGCACCGAGGAACCCGCAGCAGATGGTCAAGGCCATCCGCGGCTTGGTCGAAGGCCGCTACGAGTGGATCGGGTTCACTTCGGTCAACGCCGTGCGCGCGGTGCGCGAGAAGTTCGAGGAGTACGGGCTCGACGCGCGCGCCTTCTCGGGGCTCAAGATCGCCGCCGTCGGTGAGAGTACCGCGCAGGCCATCGCGACCTGGGGCATCAAGCCTGACCTCGTGCCGTCGGGTGAGCAGTCGGCGGCGGGGCTGCTGGCCGACTGGCCGCCGTTCGACGACCTGCTCGACCCGATCAACCGGGTGTTCCTGCCGCGGGCCGACATCGCCACTGAGACGCTGGTGGCCGGCCTGCAGGAGCTCGGCTGGGAGGTCGAGGACGTCACCGCCTATCGGACGGTGCGGGCGGCCCCGCCTCCGGCGGCGACCCGCGAGGCGATCAAGGCAGGCAGCTTCGATGCCGTCGTCTTCACGTCGTCCTCGACGGTGCGCAACCTGGTCGGCATCGCCGGCAAGCCGCATCCCTCGACGGTGATCGCCTGCATCGGCCCAGCCACGGCCAAGACCGCCGAGGAGCACGGGCTGCGAGTCGACGTGCTGGCCGATTCGCCCTCGGCCGCGGTGCTCGCCGACGCGCTGGCCGACTTCGGCGCGCAGCGTCGGGTCGGGTTCCTGGAGGCGGGCGACCCAGTGGCCCGACCCTCGCAGCTGCGCCCGACCGCGAGGCGCAAGGCCACCTGAGATGGGCTACCCGTCGGCGCGTCCGCGGCGGCTGCGGGTCTCGGCCGCGGTACGCGACCTGGTCGCCGAGACGTCGGTGCGCCCGCGACAGCTGGTGCAACCGCTCCTCGTCAAGGAAGGCGCCACCGAACCGGTGCCGGTGACCAGCATGCCCGGCGTGGTGCAGCACTCCCTCGAGAGCCTGCGCACGGCGGTCGCGTCGGCAGCCGAAGCCGGCGTCGGAGGGGTGCTGCTGTTCGGCATACCCGAGCACAAGGACGCAACCGGCAGCGCGGCTCTCGACCCCGACGGGGTGCTCCCGGCAGCCATCGGAAACGCGATCACAGAGGCCGGTGACGCGCTGGTCGTGATGAGCGACCTGTGCCTCGACGAGTTCACCGACCACGGCCACTGCGGTGTGCTCGACGCCCACGGACGCGTCAACAACGACGCGACGCTGGAGGCGTACGCGCAGATGGCGGTCGTGCACGCCGAGGCCGGGGTCGCCATGGTTGGTCCCAGCGGGATGATGGACGGCCAGGTCGGGCACGTCCGCGCCGCACTGGACGCCACCGGCTGGCTGGACACGGGCATCCTCGCCTACTCGGCGAAGTACGCGTCCGCGTTCTACGGCCCGTTCCGTGAAGCGGTCGACTCGTCACTGGTGGGTGATCGACGTGCCTACCAGCAGGACCCGGCCAACGCGCGCGAAGCGCTGCGCGAGGCGCTGCTCGACGTCGGCGAGGGCGCGGACGCGGTGATGGTGAAGCCCGCGCTCGGCTATCTAGACCTGGTCTCGCTGATCCGCTCCCACGTGAGCGTGCCGGTGGCGGCCTACTGCGTGTCGGGGGAGTACGCGATGGTCGAGGCGGCGGCGGCCAACGGCTGGATCGACCGACGGCGCGCCATCGTCGAGACGCTCACCTCGATCCGGCGGGCCGGTGCCGACGTGGTGCTGACGTACTGGGCAACCGAGGCCGCCGGCTGGCTGCGCTGAGCCCACGCGCGCCGGGTCAGGGCCGGCCGCAGCTGAGCACGAACAGCAGACGCACACCCACGTCGCGACCATGTCCGGACCTTGCCGACCCCGGCAGGGGCCCCTGGTCCACCGACAGTCGGAGCGATCGTGATTGCCTTGCCCACCATGTGATTGCGAACCTTCGGAGCCGGGCAGGTCGGGCGCTCGCGGCGCCGCAGGACCGTCAGTGACAATGGCCCGGTGATCTCCTCGGGCCTGCCCTACCCGTACGACGCACCTGTGTCGGCGGCCCTGCTGGGGCGGGCACGGGCCGTCACGCCCGGCGGGGTCAACTCCCCCGTCCGGGCCTACCGAGCGGTCGGAGGCACGCCGCGCTTCCTCACCGCAGGCCGCGGGCCTTATGTCACGGATGCCGACGGTCGCGACTACGTCGACCTGGTGTCTTCGTGGGGTGCGCTGCTGCTTGGCCACGCGCGACCCGAGGTGATAGACGCGATCACCAGGGCGGCCGGCGCCGGCACCACCTACGGCGCACCTACGCAGGTCGAGGTCGAGCTCGCCGAGGCGGTCGTGGCGCGCACCTCGGTCGAGCAGGTTCGGCTCGTGTCGTCGGGCACAGAAGCGACCATGTCCGCCGTTCGGCTTGCCCGGGGGGTGACCGGGCGGGACCTGATCGTGAAGTTCGCCGGCTGCTACCACGGGCATGTCGACGCGCTGCTCGCCTCGGCCGGCTCCGGCGCCGCGACCTTCGCGCTGCCTGGCACGCCGGGTGTGCCGGCCGCGGCGGCGGCGGCGACGCTGGTGCTGGCCTACAACGACCGCGTCGCGGTGGCCGAAGCGTTCGCCGTGCACGGGGAACGAATCGCCTGCCTGATCACCGAGGCCGCGTGCGGCAACATGGGCGCGATCCCTCCGGACGCGGGGTTCAACCAGTTCCTGGCCGAGACCTGCCGGCGGTACGGGGCCATGCTGATCAGTGACGAGGTCATGACGGGCTTTCGTGTGCACCGGTCGGGCTGGTGGGGGCTGGACGGTGCCGTCGAGGGCTGGCAGCCCGACCTGGTGACGTTCGGCAAGGTGCTGGGCGGAGGCTTTCCCGCGGCGGCGTTCGGCGGCCGGGCCGACGTGATGGCGCAGCTCGCCCCCGAGGGTCCGATCTATCAGGCCGGCACCCTGTCCGGCAACCCCGTCGCCACCACTGCCGGGCTCACCACCCTGGGCCTGGCCACCGACGACGTCTATGCGCAGCTCGACCGCACATCAACCGCTCTCGGGACTCTGGTCGACAAGGCGCTGGACGCCGAGGGCGTGCCGCACGTCACGCAGTGGGCGGGCAACCTGCTCAGCACTTTCTTCGTCGAGGACGCGGCATTCGTCGACGAGGCGACGGGCGGGCGGCCCGGCGAGCCCGTTCGCGACTTCGCCGGCGCGCAGAAGCAAGCCCTGCATCGGTTCCGAGCCTTCTTCCACGCGATGCTCGCCCACGGTGTGTCACTGCCCCCGAGCGCGTTCGAGGCGTGGTTCGTGGGCGCCGCGCACGACGACGCGGCCCTCGATCGAGTAGCGAGCGCACTGCCGCACGCCGCACGCGCGGCCGCCGCAGCCAGGCCGGAGACCGCCGGGGGACTGCGATGACCATCAGCCCCGACCAGATCGTCACCGTCGTGCACCTCTTGCGCCACGGTGAGGTGCACAACCCAGCCGGGATCCTCTACGGCCGGCTCCCTGGCTACCACCTGTCCGAGCTCGGCGTGCAGATGGCCGCGCGGGCCGCTGCCTGGTTCGGCGGACGCGACATCACCCATCTGGTGTCGTCGCCGATGGAGCGCGCGCAGGAGACCGCAGCGCCGACCGCCGAGGCATTTGGGGTCGCGCCGGTGATCGACGAGCGGGTGATCGAGGCCGGCAACCAGTTCGAGGGCGAGACGTTCGGTGTCGGCGACGGCGTGTTGAGGCACCCCGCCGTGTGGTGGCGACTGCGCAACCCGTGGCGGCCCTCGTGGGGTGAGCCCTATGCGCAGATCGCCGCGCGGGTGCTCGCTGCCGCGGCCGACGCCCGGGACGCCGCTCGCGGGCACGAGGCAGTCATCGTGTCCCACCAGCTGCCCGTGTGGATCGCCCGCTGCGCGGTCGAGGGTCGCCGCTACCTGCACGACCCGCGCCGCCGCCAGTGCGCGCTCGCCAGCGTCACGTCGCTCACGTACGCAGACGACCTGCTGCAGACGGTGGCCTACTCCGAGCCGGCAGCCGACCTGCTGGTGCCCGCCGACGATCAGCAGTTCGGTGCATGAGTGTGGCTCGACTGCTCATTGCGACTGCACTGGCGGCAGCACTGCTTGCTGGCTGCACCGCCGGTACGAGCGCCGAGCGAGCCTCGGGCGGCTACGTGCAGGGTGACTATGGGATCACCGTGGTCCCGGAGTCCGAGCGCCCCGATGCGCCACCGGTGGCGGGTGAGTCGCTCGACGGGGAGCAGGTCTCGCTCGACGACTATGCGGGTCAGACGGTCCTGCTCAACGTCTGGTTCGCCCAGTGCAGCCCGTGCCGGGAGGAGGCCCCCGACCTGGTCACCGCGGAGCGAGAGCTGCGTGGCGACGAGGTGCAGTTCCTGGGTATCAACATCCGCGACGACCCCGACGGAGCGGCGCAGTTCGTGGAGACCTTCGGCATCACCTGGCCGAGCATCGCCGACCCCACGAGCAGCCAGCTGCTCGGTTTCCGTGGCGATCTTCCCGCCGTCGCCGTTCCCACGACGTACGTGATCGACGCCGATGGCCGGGTCGCGGCCCGGCTCCTCGGGCCGCAGTCGGCGCAGACGCTCGTCGACGTGGTCGACGTGGTCGACGAGGTGGGCACCGGTGGGTGAGTGGTTCGGCGACACCGCCTACTCCGGGTCGCTGCTGCTCGCCGTGCCGGTGGCGTTGCTGGCGGGAGTGGTGAGCTTCTTCTCCCCGTGCGTGGTGCCGCTGCTGCCCGGCTATGTCTCGTACGTCACCGGGCTGTCCGGCGCCGACCTGATGGACACCGGGTCGAGCGGTGGCCCTCGTCGCCGGGGGCGGATGCTGGCGGGGACCGGGTTGTTCGTGCTTGGCTTCTCGTTCGTCTACGTCTCGCTGGGCACCCTGATCGGAGCCGCTGGCACCTGGCTGCTGACGTACCAGCGCGAGATCCAGATCGTGCTCGGCGCGCTGGTCGTCCTGCTGGGGTTGGCGTTCGCTGGCCTCGTCCCGTTCGCCCAGCGGGACCTGCGCGTGCATCGCGTGCCCGACGTTGGTATCGCGGCGGCTCCGCTGCTCGGCGTGCTGTTCGGACTGGGCTGGGTGCCGTGCATCGGCCCCACACTGACTGCGGTGCTTGCGCTCTCGGCCGACCAGGCAAGCGCGGGCCGAGGCGCATTCCTCACCTTGTGCTACTGCCTCGGGCTTGGCATCCCGTTCGTCCTTGCCGGGTTGGCGTTCCACCGGATGCTTGGCGCCACCCTGTGGGTGCGACGGCACCAGCTGGCGATCGCCAGGAGCGGCGGCGCGATGCTGGTCCTGGTGGGCGTGCTGCTGCTGAGCGGCGGCTGGCAGTGGCTGGTCGGCGAGATGCAAGGTTGGTTGCCCGTCGTGAGCACGGTGGTCTGAGTGGTGAAGCCCCGGGTTCCCGAGCTGTCACCGCGAGACCGGCCTGTTGCCCCGGCTGACGCTGACAAGTCGGAGGTGCCCGCCCCTCCGGGTGGCGGTCGGCACGAGCGCGACGCGCCCGGCCGACCACCCGCGCTCGCTCCCTCCGAGCTCGCCCGCTGGGCCTGGCGCCAGCTCACGTCGATGCGCACCGCCCTCCTGCTCCTGCTCGCGCTCGCGCTCGGCGCGATCCCCGGATCACTGGTGCCTCAGCGCGGTGTTGACTCGCTGGCCGTGGCGCGCTTTCGCTCCGAGCACGCCGACCTGACCCCGTGGCTCGACCGGCTCGACCTGTTCTCGGTCTATTCGTCGCCGTGGTTCGCCGCGATCTACCTGCTGCTGATGGTGTCGCTGGCCGGCTGCATCGTCCCGCGCACGGCGGCCTACGCCCGTGCCCTGCGCGCCCGACCCCCCCGCACCCCCAGCAGGCTCGATCGGCTGCCGGCGCACGTCACGTACGAGACCGACGCGTCGCCCGACGCGGTCCTGGGCTCGGCCGCCCAGCTCTTGGGTCAGCGGCGGTTCCGCGTCGACCGCGACCCCGACGCTGTCCGCGCCGAGAAGGGCTATCTGCGCGAGGCTGGCAACCTGCTCTTCCACGTCAGCCTCTTCGGCGTACTGGTGGGAGTGGCGGTCGGGTCGTTGTGGGGCTATCGGGGCAGCGTGATCGTGGTGGAGGGACAAGGTTTCTCCAACACCCTCACGCAGTACGACGAGTTCCGGGCCGGGCCGCTCGCCGGCGCCGACTCGTTGCCCCCGTTCAGCCTCGCGCTGTCCACGATGACCGCGTCGTTCCAACCGCCCGGCACCGAGCAGGCCGGTCAGCCCAAGCTGTTCGAGGCGACCGGCACTGTTGTTCCCAGCCCAGGTGAGGATCCGGTCGACTTCGCGATGCGGGTCAACGAGCCGCTGACCGTCGACGGCACGTCGCTGTTCCTGGTCGGCAGCGGCTACGCCCCCGTGGTGACCGTTCGCGATGGCGCCGGCGACGTGACGTCCTCCGGGCCGGTGCCCTTCCTCCCCGCCGACGCCAGCTATGTCAGCCAGGGCGTGGTCAAGGCACCCGACGCTGAGCCGGAACAGCTCGGTTTCGAGGGCTTCTTCCTGCCCTGGGCGAGCACCAATGCCGAGGGGCTGCCCGTGTCGGTGTTCCCCGAGGCGGTGCAGCCGGCCCTGTCGCTGTTCGTCTGGACCGGCGACCTCGGGCTCGACGGCGGCGAGCCGCAGTCGGTCTATGCCCTCGACAAGGACCAGCTCAGTGTCGTGCAGGGCGACGACGGCGAGTCGCTGCGGCTGCTGCTCAGCGAGGGCGACACCGCGAGGCTCCCGGACGGGCTCGGCAGCATCCGATTCGACGGTGTCCGCGAGTTCGCCCGGCTGCAGGTCGCGTCGTCGCCGCTGTCCTGGCTGCCACTCGGTTCGCTGGTGCTCGCCCTGGCCGGTCTGCTCGGCTCGCTGTACATCCGGCCCCGGCGGACGTGGGTCCGCGCACGTCGCGACGATGGTCGTACGGTGGTCGAGGTGGCAGGGCTGGACCGGGTGGCCGGTGGTGACCTGGCCGCGGACCTTGACGACTTCGTGGCGCGGCTGCGCGAGAGAGGAGACCCGAGCCAGTGAACAGCGAGGCCCTGGCCCAGCTCTCCAACGTGGCTGTCGCGTCCGCTGCCATCGCACTCGCGCTGGGCTGCGTTGCCTACCTCGCCGAGTGGGCGTTCGCCCGCGAGGTGACGACACCGCGCGAGCCCATGCACGTCGGAGCCGTCCCGTCAGCGACACCGTCGACTGCCGCCTCCCGCGCCGCGAACGGGGCGTCCCGCAGCGACCGGCTCGCCGGCATCGGGCTGTCCCTCACCGTCCTCGGCGCCGCGCTGCTCGCCGCCGGAGTGCTCGCTCGCGGGCTGGCGGCCGGTCGGGCGCCCTGGGGGAACATGTACGAGTTCGCCGTGACTGGCGCGCTCGTCGTCTGCCTCGTCTACCTCGTGCTGGTGGCGCGGGCTGGCATCGGCTGGCTGGGGTCAGTCGTGACCGGGTTCTGCGTGAGCGTGCTGGGCTTGTCGATCCTCGTCTACGTGCCTGCGGGGCCGGTCGTACCCGCCCTGAACTCGTACTGGCTGGTGGTGCACGTCGCCGCGGCCGTGCTCGCAGGTGGAGCGTTCGTGGTGGGCGCCGGCGCCTCGGCCGCCTTCCTGGTCAAGGAGCGGGCCGAGCGGCGCTCACCAGGCTCGGGCCAGCGGGGCGTCCTGGGCAGGCTGCCGGCGACGGAGGCGATGGACCGGTTGGCATACCG
The DNA here is from genome assembly GCA_013697585.1 of Nocardioidaceae bacterium. Taxonomy (GTDB): domain Bacteria; phylum Actinomycetota; class Actinomycetes; order Propionibacteriales; family Nocardioidaceae; genus JACCWP01. Next base: position 8,724 of record JACCWP010000026.1, on the reverse strand, counting down.
CGTGCACGCGTTCGCGTTCCCGGTCTGGACGTTCGCCGCGCTGATCGCCGGCCCGATCTGGGCGCAAGCCGCGTGGGGACGCTACTGGGGCTGGGATCCCAAGGAGGTCTGGGCGTTCATCACCTTCGTGGTCTATGCCGGCTATCTGCACGCCCGCGCGACCGCCGGCTGGCGCGGCAAGGGCGCCGCCGTGCTCGCTCTCGTCGGGTTTGCGACGTTCCTGTTCAACTTCGTCGGCGTCAACCTGTTCGTCGGCGGCCTGCACTCCTATGCCTTCTGAGGCCTAGGGTCAACCGGCGCGCGGGTGTGGGTCGTCACCGCCCGGCGGCCGGCGCCGGCGACGTCGCTCGATCTCCCACAGGAAGTCGGGGTCGTCATCGGGCCCGACGACCCGTCCCGGTTTCGGGGTCGGCCCGGGCCGGCGGCGCTGCGGGCGGCCGACCATCAGCCAGGCGAGCGGGCCTGCCACCGGCACCAGCACGACCACGAACCACATGGCCCGAGGCAGCTGGCGCACCAGGTGGCTGGCGCTGCTGCGCACGTCGAACAGGCAATAGACGGTGAGTCCCACCGCGACCACGACCGCCAGCGCCTTCAGCACCACTCCAGCGTAGGTCGCCACCGCGACGCAGGCGCGTCGATCGTTCTGGCACGCTGACGACGTGGTGAGCTTCGATGACGTACGGGCCGCGGCCGAGCGGATCGCGGGCCGATGCGTGTGCACGCCGCTGCTGCCGGCGCCGTGGGCTGACGCAGGCCCGCTGTGGCTCAAGCCCGAGTGCCTGCAGCCGACCGGCGCGTTCAAGCTCCGCGGCGCCACGAACGCCGTGGCTCGCCTCGACGCCGGCGAGCGTGCGCGCGGTGTGGTGACTCACTCGTCCGGCAACCATGGCTGGGCGTTGGCGCACGCCGCCCGCGCAGCGGGTGTGCCGGCCACGATCGTCGTGCCGCTCGGCGCCAACCCGCTCAAGGTCGACGCCATTCGCGCCGCGGGGGCCGAGCTGGTACCGGTGCCGATGCAGGACCGGGTGACCACGTCTGCCGAGATCGCGACCAGCACCGGTGCCGTCGAGGTGCCGCCCTTCGACCACTCCGACGTGATCGCCGGCCAGGGCACGGTAGGCCTCGAGATCTGCGCCGACCTGTCCGACGTCGAGACCGTGCTGGTGCCCGTCGGTGGGGGCGGTCTGATCGCCGGTGTCGCCGTCGCTGTCAAGGCGCTCGCCCCGCACGCCCGCGTGATCGGCTGCGAGCCCGCGCTGGCCGGCGACGCCGCCGACAGCTTCCGAACCGGCGTGCTGACCGCCTGGGACAGCGCCTCCACCACCCGCACCCGTGCCGACGGCCTGCGGGTCCCGGCACTGGGCCAGCTGAGCTGGCCGCTGATCCAGCAGCACGTCGACGACATCGTCACGGTCTCCGAGGACGCGATCCTCGCCGCGACCCGCGAGCTGGTCTCGCGCTCCCGGTTGGTGGTCGAGCCGAGCGGGGCCGTGCCACTGGCCGCGCTGCGCGAGCACAGCGGGCTCGCCCGGGGCCGCACGGTCGTCGTCGTCTCCGGTGGCAACATCGACCCAGCGCTGCTGAGTGAGCTGCTGGGCTCGCAGTGAGGACCTTCGCGCTCTACTCGGTGGCTCGGCTGGGCATCTTCGTCGTTGCGTTCGGGCTGGTCTGGGCGGTCGCCTTCGCCTGGCTCACCTGGGACCAGCTGACGGTGCTCTGGACCGCACTGGTGGCGCTGGTCGTGTCGGCTGTGGTGTCGTACTGGCTGCTTGGCGGGCTGCGCGACGCGCTCGCCCATGACATCGACGCCCGTGCTCGTCGGTTGCGGAGCCAGTTCGACGACGCCAGGCGGGCCGAGGACCACTAGCTAGCTAGGGGGTCAGCCGCCGAGCGCCAGCCCCAAGCCCAGGCCGAGGGCCCACACCAGCTGGGCCAGAGCCGAGTCGCGCAGCACCGGGATCAGTGCGGAGCCGGCGGCGCCCGCGAGCACGGGTCGGGACGCGCGGACGATCACCGGCAGCGCCAGCGCGGCCAGCAGCACCCACGACGTCGTGCCCGCGAGCAGCACGGGGACGGCCACGGCGACCAGCATCAGAGCGACAAAGAGGCCGCGGGTGCCGCGGTCGTCGAGCAGGACGGCCAGCGTGCGCTTGCCGGCGACCCGGTCCGTCGGGATGTCGCGCAGGTTGTTGGCCACCAGCAGCACACAGGCCAGCGCACCGGCGCCGATCGCTGCGAGCAGGCTCGGAACCGTCACCTGGCCGAGCTGGACGTACGTCGTGCCGCAGACCGCCACCAGGCCGAAGAAGACAAAGCAGGTGACCTCACCGAGCCCGTGGTAGCCGTAGGGACGTGATCCGCCGGTGTAGAACCACGCTGCGGCGATCGCGGCAGCCCCCACCCCGAGCAGCCACCAGCCGCTGGTCGCGGCGAGCACCAGGCCGGCCAGTGCACCCACCGCGAACCCGCCGAGCGCCGCAGTCCGCACCACTGCCGGCGCAACCGAGCCCGAGCCGACCAGACGTCGTGGGCCGACCCGGTCGGCATCGGTGCCTCGCACCCCGTCTGAGTAGTCGTTGGCGAAGTTGACGCCCACCTGCAGCGCCAGTGCCACCACCAGGGCGAGCAGAGCCTTCCACCAGACGACTCCGTCGTCGTAGGCAGCGGCACCCGTCCCGGCAGCAACGGGGGCGACCGCGGCCGGGAGGGTACGCGGCCGAGCCCCGTCGACCCAGTCGCGCACCGACACCACGAGACGGGATCCTCCCAGTCACGGCCTAGCCTGAGCGTCGTGCCCTCTCGCGTGTCCGTTCCCGCGTCGGGTCTGCACCCGCTGCGACCGGTGACCGGGACGTACGCCGAGGTCTGGGCTGCCTTGCGCACCTGGTGGGACGACCCCGACGGCCCGGTCGTGGTGCGCACGTCCGGTTCCTCCGGCGCGCCCAAGGACGTCGCCTTGTCGCACGCTGCGCTGTCGGCGTCGGCGTCGGCAAGCCTAGACCGGCTGGGCGGGGCAGGGCGGTGGGTGCTCGACCTGCCGGTTGCCACGGTGGCGGGGCTCCAGGTGCTGGTTCGTTCGCTGCTGGGGGGCACCGAACCAGTCGTGGTCGGCGCACGGTCCGAGGAGCGCGCGGGGTTCGCCAGGGGGACGCGTGCATACACCTCGCTGGTGCCTACCCAGCTGTACCGACACGACCGGGCCGGGACGCTCGGCTCGCTGGCGGGCTTCGATGCTGTGCTCGTCGGGGGCGCGCCGACCGAGCTGAGCCTGCTCGACCGGGCACGGGCTGCGGGGGTGCGCGTCGTCACGACGTATGGGATGACCGAGACCAGCGGCGGCTGCGTCTACGACGGCCTGGGGCTCGACGGCGTGGCGGTGCGGGTCGCGGCCGATGGGCGCATCCACCTGGCCGGGCCGATGCTCTTCGACGGCTACGCGGGCGACGAGGCAGCAACCGCTGCGGTGCTGCGGGAAGGGTGGTTGTGCACCCGCGACCTTGGCCGGCTCGACGACGAGGGGAGGCTGGTCGTGACCGGCCGCGCAGACGACATGGTGCTCAGCGGCGGCGTGTCGGTGCACCTGACCACCGTCGAGGGTGCCATCCGTACGCACCCGACGGTCGCCGAGGCGGCGGCTGTCGCGGTCGACGACCGCGAGTGGGGACAGCGGGTCGTCGCCGTCGTGGTCCCCCGCGGCGCGGCGGCGACGCTCGCCGAGCTGCGCGACCACGTTGCCTCCACCGTCCCCCGCAGCTGGGCACCCCGCGAGCTCGTCGTCGTCGATGCGCTGCCTCGACTGGCCGGACACAAGCTCGACCGGCTGAGTCTGAGCCGGCTCGCATCTGAGGGGGCGCCGAACCAGAGATAGGACGTTCTCCCCATGTGTGCAGGGTCCTCAGCCGGACAGCCTGGATCACGTCGAACACCAGACGATCCGTGCAAGGAGACCCGAGATGTCCATGAGCGAGCCGTTCCTGTCCGCTGAGCTGGCCTACCGTCGCGAGCGCCTGATCGCCGATCGGGGGGCGGCCGGCCCAGTCCGCCGCCGGCGGCGGCCCTTGCAGGCGTTCGCGGCGCCCGTGCGCCGGATCGTCCACCGTGGCGTCGTGACCCACTGAGCGCGGTCACCGACAGCGCCGAGCCGTCGGCGCCGTCGGACATGATGATCCGCGTGCCGCTCGACCTGCCCACCCGCACGCGACTGGTCGGGCGGGCCGACGAGCTGGCCAGGTTGGCCCGGCTCGCCGGTCTGCCCGGCGGCGACGGACGCGATCCCGCGCCCGGCACGGCGGCTGCCGAGCGCCTCGCCGATCCGGTCCGTCGATCGGTGCTGCTGTCCGGCGAGGCCGGGATCGGCAAGACCAGGCTGCTCGCCGCCGTACGAGCGCGGGCCGCCGAGTCCGGCTGGCGGGTGCTCGTCGGGCACTGTCTCGACTTCGGTGACACGGCACCGCCCTACCTGCCGGTCACCGAGCTGTTCGCCAGGCTCGACGCGGAGGCACCCGAGCTGGCGGACCGGGTCGCCGCAGCCTTCCCACCGCTGCTGCGGGTGATGCCAGCGCACCGGCCCGCCACCGGCGAGTCGACGCACCAAGCCGATCGCGGCGAGCTGTTCGCGGCGATCCATGCCGGCCTCGAGGCCATCGCCGTGGAGGCGTCCCTGCTCGTCGTGGTCGAGGACGTGCACTGGGCCGACCAGTCGACCCGCGACCTCCTGACGTTCTGGTTCACGCGGGGTTTCGCTGGACCCGTGTCGGTGGTGGCGTCCTATCGCAGTGACGACCTGCACCGCCGCCACCCGCTGCGCGCGACGGCTGCCCAGTGGGCGCGGCTCCCCGGCGTGCAGCGGGTCGACCTCGGGCCCCTGCCTGACCGCGAGGTGCGCGACCTGGTCAGGACCCTGCACCCCAGCCCCTGGCGCGAGAGCGAGGTGCACGCAGTCGTCGACCGGGCTGAAGGCAACGCCTTCTTTGCCGAGGAGCTGGTCGCCGCGACCGCGCTGGTGGGAGGCGCGGTGCCGCGCGACCTCGCCGGCCTGCTGCTGGTCCGGGTCGACCAGCTCGACGACAGCGCTCGGCAGGTCGTCAGGGTCGCCTCGGCCGCGGGCCGCGGCATCACCCACGACCTGCTCGTCCAGGTCGCCGGTGTGAGCGACGCCGAGCTGGAGGCCGGTGTGCGCGCCGCCGTCGAGGGCAACGTCCTGGTGCCGGCAGGCGCAGACAGCTATGCGTTTCGCCACGCGATGCTTGGCGAGGCCGTCTATGACGACCTGTTGCCCGGCGAGCGGGTGCGCGTGCACGCAGCCTTCGTACGCGCTCTGAGCAACCGCGACGCGCCAGGCTCGGCTGCCGAGCTGGCCCGGCACGCACGGGCAGCCCACGACCCGGCAACCGCGCTGCAGGCCAGCGTCCTGGCCGGGGACGAGGCATCGTCGCTGGGTGGTCCGGACGAGTCGCTCAGCCACTACCGCCTGGCCCTCGAGCTCATCGACGCCATCGCTGCCCGCCAGAGCGGCGACCAGCCAGGCCAGCCGGTCGACGTGGTCGACCTGACAGTCAAGGCCAGCGCGGCGGCCACCGCCGCAGGTCACTCGGATCAGGCGATCGCCCTCGTCCAGGACCGGTTGGCGCGCGGATCGACCGACGCCTCGCCGGTCGAGCGAGCACAGCTGCTCTATGCACTCGCGTTGGCTGCCATGGTCACCGACAGCGTCAGCGTCGACCCGCTCGCGACGACGACGGAGGCCGTAGAGCTGGTGCCCGCCGACCCACCGAGTGCGCTGCGCGGCCGGCTGCTCAGTCTGCATGCCCGGGCGCTGGCCGCCCGGATGCGTGACGAGGAGGCAACCCAGCGGGCCGAGGAGGCGCTGGCTCTGGCGCGGTCCCTCCGGCTGCCGGGCGTGGTCGCCGACACCTCCGCCACGCTCGCTCGCCTGCAGGAGCACGCGGGCCACCCGGAGAGGTCTCGGGCATCCCTCGAACGAGTCATCACCGAGGCGCGCGCCGGCAACGACCCGGCCGAGCTGCGCGGGCTCAGCCTGCTCGGGACTCTGCACCTCGAGCAGGGTCGGCTCGACGAGGCCTTCGATGTCTACAGCGCAGGCGCGGCGCGTGCACGGGCACTCGGCATGCCATGGTCGCCCTACGGGCTCGACGCCCGCATGCTCGCCGGGCTGGTCGCCTACCAGCGCGGCGACTGGGACGGCGCGATGCGAATCGTCGACGTGGCGGGCCAGCTGCCGCCGGGCATCGCCGAGGCGCTGCTGTCGGCGGTGGGTCTGTCCGTCCCGGCCGGCCGCGGGGAGGCGGCCGCGCGAGGTCTGTTGGCGCAGCTGCGCCCCTGGTGGGAGCGCGACGGCATGCTCGCAGTGCTGGCGACAGGTCCGGCGATCGACCTGCACGGCGATGCGGGAGACATCGCTGCCGCCACCGAGATCTACTGCGATGCCGTCGACTGCGTGTCGAGGCTGTGGGGACAGCCCGACTTCCAAGCGCGCACACGGCTCAGCGCGCTGCTGCTCGGTCAGCTCGCGAACCACACCTCGCGGGCCGCAGTAAGCGAGCGCACCGCGCTGGCCGTTCGCGGTGACGAGCTGGCCGAGTCGGCCACGAGGGCTGCGCAGCGGCTGGTGAAGCGTGGTCGGCCTCGCGGCCCGGAGGGTGATGCCTGGCTGGCCCGCTCGCGGGCAGAGCACCTGCGGCTGTGTTGGCTCACCGGCATCGCCGCCCCCGACGAGGATGTGCTCGTACGCGCCTGGCGCGACGCCGTCGCCGGCTTCGAGCGCTACCCGCACACCTTCGAGCTGGCTCGCTCGCAGGGGCGGCTGGCGACGGTGCTGCGAGCGGTCGGAGACCAGCCCCAGTCCCGTGACCTGGCCGACGTCGCTCGCCAGACGGCAAGGCGCCTCGGCGCGCAGCCACTGCTGGCGCAGCTGCGCAGCCTCGGCCACGACCCGCCCCCACGCGAGCCGGCGCGAGGCCCCGACGACGCACTCACCCCCCGCGAGCGTGAGGTGCTCGCCCTCGTGGCACAGGGGCGCAGCAACCGCGAGGTGGCCCAGCAACTCTACATCAGCGCCAAGACCGTGAGCGTCCACGTGTCGAACATCTTGACCAAGCTCACCGCCGGGGGACGGACCGAGGCCGTTGCGATCGCCCGTCGGCGCGGCCTGCTTCCCGACTGAGTGAGGTGCGGCGACTCTGCGGCCCGTACGCTGCCGCCACTGTGCACGTCTACGCCCTGCCGATGCGCCACCGGTTCCGCGGCATCACCATCCGTGAGGGGCTGCTGATCGAGGGTCCGGCCGGGTGGGGGGACTTCTGCCCGTTCGACGGCTATGACTCGGACGCGGCGCGACCCTGGTGGCTGGCGGCGGTCGAGGCCGCCGAGACCGGCTGGCCCGCCCCGATACGTTCCGCCGTGCCGGTCAACTGCACGGTGCCCGCCGTCGGACCAGAACATGCCGCCGCGATCGTCGCTGCTCCGCACGGCTGCCGCACCGCCAAGGTCAAGGTGGCCGAGCCCGGCCAGTCGATCGACGACGACGTGGTCCGGGTCGAGGCGGTGCGTGACGCGCTCGGGCCCACCGGGCGGATCCGGGTGGACGCCAACGGCGGCTGGGACGTCGACACCGCCGTGCCCGCGATCCGGCGGCTCGAGGCCGCGGCGCACGGACTGGAGTACGTCGAGCAGCCGTGCGCGTCCGTCGAGGAGCTGGCGGCCGTGCGCCGCCGCGTCGGCGTGCCGATCGCCGCCGACGAGTCGATCCGGCGTGCGGACGACCCGTACCGGGTGGCTGCCCTGGACGCCGCTGACATCGCGGTGCTCAAGGTCGCTCCGCTCGGCGGTGTGGCGACCTGCCTCGTCATCGCCGACCGGATCGGGCTGCCGGTCGTCGTCTCGTCGGCGCTGGAGTCGTCGGTCGGGCTCGCGGCCGGTGTGGCCCTGGCCGCCGCACTGCCCGAGCTGCCATTTGCATGCGGCCTCGGCACAGCCGTCATGTTCAGCCGCGATGTCACCGCGGCGCCGCTGGCGCCGGTCGACGGCATGCTCGCGGTGCGCCGGGTGGCGCCCGACGCGGCGGCGCTCGGCGCCGTCGGGGCCGACACCGCCACCACCCGTCGCTGGGCCGACCGGGCTGGCGCGGCGCGCACGGCCGAGACGCAGCCGCGGGCCGAGCGGAGCCGGCCGTGAACTCCACCCAGCTGGCGCGGCTGGTGATCGACGAGCTGATCCGGCACGGGGTGCGAGAGGCGGTGGCCGCCCCGGGTTCCCGCTCCGCACCGCTGGCGCTCGCGTTGCACGCCGCCGACTCGTCCGGACGGTTGCGCCTGCACGTGCGCGTCGACGAGCGTACGGCGGGCTTCCTCGCCCTCGGGCTCGCGCGGGGGTCCAGGACGCCCGTTCCGGTCGTCACGACGTCGGGCAGTGCCGTCGCCCACCTGCACCCAGCGGTGCTGGAGGCCCACCACAGCGGGGTGCCCGTCGTGGTGCTGTCCGCCGATCGACCGGCCGCGCTGCGTGACACGGGCGCGAACCAGACCACCGACCAGGCTCGGCTGTTCGGCGGGGCTGTGCGACTCCAGGCCGACGTACCGGCCGGTGACCCGGCGGCACCGCAGGCGTGGCGCGCGCTGGTGTCTCGGGCAGTGGCGGCGGCGACCGGTGCACTGTCGGCAGACCCAGGTCCGGTCCATCTCAACCTGTGCTTCGCCGAACCCT
>JACCWP010000007.1 GCA_013697585.1 Nocardioidaceae bacterium | reverse complement strand
TCACCGGGATATGCGCTTGACGCTTCCCGGAAGTGGACGGAGATCGCCATCGGTCACGCTCAACCAAACGCTGCTGAGGCCTGATTCTCGCCACTACCCCCAATCCAAATTGAGCCACTACCTGATTCTCGCGTTACGCACTCTGGATCAGGGGATTGAAGGTTCGAATCCTTCCTCGCCAGCCACTTTCCTCGCCAGCCAACACCACAACATCTAGCAGCAACGTGGACCAACGTGTCCTTTCGAGTTCCGCCGCCGGCTCGGGTGCGCCGGGGTTCCTAAGGATCATCATGGCGGCCTTCAGCGACGACCACGACCAAGTCCTACTCGGGACCAATCGCTCACGTGCCGATTTGGCGCGTCTGACCTCGCGCCCACATCGGACGCCGGCTAACCCTGTGCGAAGACCGTCTTGTCGGTAGATTCCACTGCTACCGTCGCAGAACGAACGGCGCCTTCCGGATGAATGACGCGTCGCTCAGCTGATCGACCATGGCGGCGGCCACGTCAGCTGTGGAATGATCGCCGTTGAGCGACCGGCGCTCTCGGTCGGGATGCGTCAGTTCCAGGACGCCGGCCTTGTCACCCATTCGCGCGGACAGATCAACATCGCCGATCGCGACGGCTGCTGGCGAGATCCTGCGGTTGCATCAGGATCATCGTCTCCGAGGCGAGCCGGCTCAGCGAGACACTCGAGCGGTGAAAGGTGGCCTCATTTGAACGAGCAGCAGGTGCTCGAAACTCGTCCCTATGACTTCCGGGTCGGGACCGTGGAGTTCATCCGAATGTATCCGGAGGCGTGTCGCTGCAGATCGCGTGGGTGCATCGTGGGGGTCCGTGACGTATGAAGGCGCGTGGCGCCTTGGCGGGCGCCATCGGGACGTGGCTGATGGACCTGGTGACGACCGGCCTTCTCGAGAGCCAGTCGAAGGCGTCCATGCAGCGGGAGAAGGAGGCCAGCCCGAACGGCAAGAGTTCGGTCGCGAACCTAGTGGAGCGGATCGAAGAATTGACCGGAGTCGACCTGGAGCCAGGCCAACGATCGATGGCGACACAGGGTGTTCACTATGGCCTCGGCATCCTTCCAGGTTCGCTGTACGGATCCCTCCGGAATCGACTGCCGCTCCTGGGCGCAGGTCGAGGCGTGGGCTATGGCGTAATTCTTTGGGCCGTGAACGATGAGTACTTGAACGCGAGACTCGGCCTGGCTGGTGACTTCGGAGCCTATCCCCTCCAAACGCACTGGCGGGGTCTGGTCGGCCACATTGCGCTTGGGGTCGCCACGGATACGGCCATTGACGTTCTCGGGGGCCGCGGAGAATCTCGGGCGCAGTCCACTTGAGACTCATTCGCGTGGTTGTTGGCGAGATCCGCCCACCTTGGCGCTAGTTCAATGACCGTCGACCCGTTCACCCCGACGCGGCGCCTTCTGTACGCAGACTATTCAGTCCTGTGCAGCTGTCCTGACGGGACCGTCTCGGACGATCCCGAGGGCCTGTACGACCACGACACGCGCGTCCTCTCTCTCCGCCGGTTGAAAGTCGATGGGCACGAGCCCACCTTCGTCTCGTCCAGCACCCTTGGGCCCGACCGGTGCCTGACGACGCTGATCGCCAAGCAATCGGGCGGCGAAGCGGAGGGCCCGCGGCTGCCACAGGACGCAATCGAGGTCCGCATCGAGACGCGAGTCGGCCCCGGCATGCACGAACGGATCACGCTCATCAATCGAACGATGGTCGAGCTGCGGCCGGATGTCCGGCTCGAGATCGACGGCGATTTTGCCGACATCGCGGAAGTCGGTCGCGATCGTCTCCAGAAGGGCACGACGACCCGAACGTGGGTCGATCGCCGCGGGTTCGAGCTCGTCTACCGCGCCGCGAGTGGCGAACGAGCCGTCGAGCGCGGCGTGCGCATGTGGGCCGTTGCCTCATTGCCCGCGAGTCGGCGCGGCGTGCGGACGCTCTCCTGGCGACCCGCGCTCGAGCCGGGCGCGACATGGATCGCCGACCTGACGGTCGAGATCCTCATCGACGGGACCTGGCGGGGGCCCCGGCCGGCCACCGATCGAGACCATGAGGTCGACGCCTGTCGATCGTCTCGACCGGTCGTCCAATCAGAGCCCGCCGGTCTCGGCGACATCGCCGATCGCGCCATCGAGGACCTGTTCGCCTTGCGCAACCGCGAGCTGGATGGCGACAGCGCGACCTCCTGGGTACCGAATGCCGGCGTACCCATGTACACGGGAGTGTTCGGACGCGACACCCTGACGGCCGGCTGGCAGTCGGCGCTGCTCGGGCCGCAGATCAGCCGCGGCGCCCTGTCCCTGCTCGCGGCGACCCAGGCGACCGAGGATGTCCCGTTTCGCGACGAGGAGCCCGGCAAGCTCCTCCACGAGATGCGCCGAGGCCCGCTGTCCGAGCTCGCCATCCGGCCCCATCGTGCCTACTACGGCTCACAAACGACGCCGGCCATTTTCGTCCTCACCCTCTCGGAGCTGTGGCACTGGACCGGCGACACGGAGGCACTTCGACGTCATCGGGATACCGCGATGCGCGCACTCGAGTGGGCGGCAGAGCTCGGCGACCGTGACGGCGACGGCTTCCTCGAATCGGTCACCCGCTCTCCCAACGGCCTGCGGAACCAAGGCTGGAAGGACTCGAACGAGGCGATCCGCTATCCGGACGGCCGGAACGTCGAGGCGCCCGTTGCGACCGTCGAGGAGCAGGCCTTCCACATCCTCG
>JACCWP010000292.1 GCA_013697585.1 Nocardioidaceae bacterium | reverse complement strand
CGCTCGACGCGACGTGGCCACCACGGCCACATGCCGCGCGTGTGCCAGCAGCTCTCGCACCACCACATCGGCGTCGGCGATCTGCTCCAAGTTGTCAAGCACCAACAGGACCCGCCGATGCGCGACGTAGGTGAAGAACCCCGGCGGGATCTGGCCGTCGGCTGGTACATCGAGCACCCCAGACAGGCTCGCCCACATCCCTGCAGCGCTGCTCACGCCGGCCATCGGCGCCACGAACACCCCATCGGGGAATGCATCGGCCACCGAGGCCGCCAACGCATAGCCCAGCGTGGTCTTGCCCGTCCCACCTGGACCGGTCAACGTCACCAGCCTCGCCCCCTGGGTCACCAGCGTGTGCAGCTCGACCAGCTCCTCCTCCCGACCTACCACCTCCACGAGACTCGTGGGAAGGCTTGCCGCCGAGCCCAACGACCGCAGCGGTGGGAACGTCGGCGCCAGACCAGGGCCCCGCACCTGCAGCACCCGCGTCCTCGTAGGGATGTCCTTCAGCTGATGCTCACCCAGGTCCAGCAGATCCACGCCTGCGGGCAGCGCGTCCTCGGCCAGGTGAGCCGTCGCCTCGGAAAGGACCACCTGCCCTCCGTGCGCACAGGCCGCGACCCGGGCGGCCCGGTGCACGTCCATACCCACATACCCATCCGCGTGCCGCTGCGGCGAGCCGGTGTGCACCCCGATCCGCACCCGCACCGACACCCCATCCGGCCACCCCTCGGCACCGATCGAACGCTGAGCAGCCACCGCCGCCGACACCGCCGCCGACGCCGTCTCGAACACCACGAAGAAAGAATCCCCCTCCGTGCCCAGCTCGTGGCCACCATGAGCACTCCAAGCCGCACGACACAGCACCCGCTGTCGCTCCAGCACCCCCGCCCAAGCCTGCCCCAGCGCGTGGACCATCGACGTCGAACTCTCCACATCAGAGAACAACAACGTCACCGTGCCGGTCGGCAAACCCCCCATAAGTGCCATCAGACCATCTGAGCGCCACGTGCGGTACCGATCCAGTCCGGTTGATCTGCCCGGTCTGATCAGCAAACGCGTCGCGCGCCGTAGTATGGCCAACGGGCGCAACCCGATCTCGATCATCGTGCCGTGCCACCGGGTGATCGGGTCGACGGGTCGGCTCGAGCGCCGCGCAGTGGGAGCCGAGCCGCAGCTCAGCCTGCTCTGAGGAGATCGTCGAGCAGGTCGAGCGCGAGGTCAACCGAGTCGTCAACGGTCATCGCATGGCCGTGCGCCACCACGTCGGTCAGCGTCGACGGGTCGACTCGCTCCCGGATCCGCCCCCAGGTCCGGTCGTTCATCTTGTCAATCCACACCTCGTGCAGGTCCAACTCGTCGCGCACCTTCTGCGCCCTCGTCAGTACAGTCGCGGCGTCGGCGTCGAGGCGAGCGAGGCACAGAACGTCCGCGGCGCGGGACAGCGCGAGAGTAATGAGGTGGGCGTCGCCCAGCTCACGGGCGATCTCGAGGCTCTGACGCACGAGTCGACCGGCTTCCGCCGCGTTCCCTTCAGGGATGGCGTAAAAGGTCGCCAGCGCGCCGAGCGCGTAGGTCTCGTTGTACTTGTTGTCGAGCGCGCGCGAGGTGCTGACCGCCTCCTCGTACAACCGGCGGGCGTGCTCCTTCTCGCCGAGCTCGTAGGAGATCCAGGCGGCCAATCGAATGGCATGCAAGTCGTCATGTGCCGCGCCGAGGCGCCGGTACGACTCGCGGCTGCGCTCGATGAGCTCCCGCGCGCGCACCCAGTCGCCGGCCTCGGCCGCGAGGTAGGCCATCTGTTGACCGCAGACGGCGACCCCGCGCTCGTCATGGAGTTCGGTCGCGAGCTCTAGCGCTTCCCTCCCCCACCTCGCGGACGCCTCGAGGTCACCGGCCACGCCTGCCAGGTTCATGGCAGCACGCAGCGCTCGCGCCCTACCCGGTGTCCGGCGCGGGTCAGCGGCGAGAGCGTGCTCCGTCCATCGTCGGCCTTCGGTGACCTGGCCACGCAGGTCGAAGAAGTCCTCCAGCGCTCCGGCCAACCGGAGCATTGCCTGCGTGTCGCTCGTCGCGTCGAACCACTCGAGGGCCGCCCGCAGGTTGTCGTGCTCACTCGTCAATGTCCTGAGCCACTCGACGCCTTGCGCGCCCATGTGCAGGTAGCGGTCTGCCTTGTCCGCCAGTGCGAGGAAGAAGTCCGCATGCCGGCGCTGCAGGTCAGCTGCAGCCGCACGGTCGTCCAGGCGTTCGGTCGCGTACTCGCGAATTGTCTCGAGCATCCACAACCGGTCGTCGTTGCGGCGCAGCAGACTCTTGTCGACGAGCGACTGCACCGTATCGAGGAAGGCGCCGGTCACGTCCTCGATCGCGTCGAGTGTCGCCCCGCCGCGGAACACGGCGAGGTGCGCGAAGAGCTCCTGCTCGTCGGGCGTCAACAGCTCGAAGCTCCACTCGATGGTCGCGCGCAACGTTCGCTGCCGTTCCGGCAGATCGCGGGCACCGCCCGTCAGCAGGGGCAGCCGTCGCGCCAG
>JACCWP010000271.1 GCA_013697585.1 Nocardioidaceae bacterium | reverse complement strand
GCGGTGCCCGGGTCGGCGGACCGCGCCGTGGCGACCTTCTTGGTGGTCCGGCGCGTACGCCCAGCGGGCTTCGGCGGCTCGCCCTGCTCGGCCGGCTGGTCGGCTGGTGGCTCGACGGGAGCCTCGGCGACCGGACTGGCGGGTGGGCCAGCCGGCCGGCGAGCGGCCCGGCGGCCCTTCGGCGGACCGGCTGCCGCCGAACTGGCCGCAGCGCTGGTCTCGGTGCTGCCGGGCTGGCTGTCGGGCTGGTCTGGGCTGTCGTGGTCGAGCATTCGCTCTCCTCCGCTCCCGGGCGCTGCGCGCCGCGCGGGAGCCTGTCGAACGTCCACCGCCGTGGCGGTGCGGACGCAAGCCTGTGGTGCACCCAGCGGTGCGACGGGTTGCCGCTGCCAGGCGGCGACGCCCTCCGGTGCGGCGAACGGTCCGCTGGCGCGACCGCGGTCATCGTCCTACCCGGGCGGGCTGAACGTGTCGCGGTCGGGGGCCAACGGGTCGCCCACCGTGCCTGTCTGCGGGTCGAGAGGCCCCTGCGCCAACCGCCGCACCAACGGTGCCGCGGAGGTCTGGAACCCGGCGATCTCGCGAAGACCGGCGAGGACGTCGTCGGGGCGTACGGACGGTTCGGCATGCCGCACGACCAGTCCCAGTATCGCACAGCCGGGAAGGCGCGACCGCGACGCCTCGATCTGGTGGTCCGCGTCAGGCCCGGCGAGGGCGACGACCGGGCCACGTGCGTCGAAGGTCCGCAGCCCCTTCTTGGTCATCCGCCTGACCTCGACTGCGGGCGCCGCGAGGAACGCGGTAGCAGCCGCCGCGGCCGCGTCTGGGTCCGCGCCGGGGAGCCGCAGCTCCCAGTGGCTGGCCTGCAACCGGTCGGCGAGCGATCCCGGTCCGGCGGTCACGGCGTCCACGACGTCGAGGCCGGCTGGCAGCGCGGCGTCGAGCGACCCGCGCAGGTCAGCGGGATCACAGGTCTGCGCGAGCCCGAGCTCGAGGTACTCCGCCTCGCTCGCCGCACCGGTCGGGGCGGCGCCGGCATACGAGATCCGGGGGTGCGGGTTGAAGCCGGACGACAGCGCCATGGGCACTCGAGCCCGACGCAGCGCCCGCTCCATCGCGCGACCGATGTCGCGATGGCTGGTGAATCGCAGCCGACCGCGTTTGGCGTATCGCAGCCGCACCCGCTGCACCGGCGGCGGCTGCTGGGTGGGTTGGTCTGTCGGCACGATCGACGACGCTACCCACGGGGCAGACCTGTCACGATGCCGACGTGGACGCCGACATGAAGTCCGACGTTGCCAGCGCCGGGATCGACCGACAGCGGTTGAGCGCGCGGGTCGCCGTCGAGCTCGCCGAGCACGCGCGGACCCACCCGCGATCGCGGGCGGCCGTCGACGCCAGCGGCGCCCTGTTGACCGGCGTGCCCATGCCCTGGATGGCCAAGTGGGCCGGCGGCTTCCCGCTGCTGCACGCCACCGCGGTAGGCAACCTGGTGACCGACATCGACGGCCACGCGTACGTCGACTTCGCGCTCGGCGACACCGGGGCGATGGCGGGCCACTCGCCGCCGGCCACCGTCGCAGCCATCGAGCAACGCGCCGCGGTCTTGGGCGGGCTAACGACCATGTTGCCCACCGAGGACGCAGGTCTGGTCGGCGCGGAGCTGTCACGCCGGTTCGCCGTACCACAGTGGTCGTTCGCGCTGAGCGCGACCGACGCCAACAGGTGGTCGCTGCGGCTGGCCCGAGCCGTGACCGGTCGGGCCAAGGTGTTGGCCTTCGCCTACTGCTACCACGGCTCCGTCGACGAGACCTTCGTGGTGCGCGGCCCCGGCGGCGAGACCCTCCCACGTGCAGGCAACGTCGGGCCGGCGTCGCCGGTGGCCGAGACGACCCGGGTGGCGGAGTTCAACGACCTGACCAGCGTGGAGCAGGCCCTGGCCGCCGGTGACGTCGCGTGCGTGATCACCGAACCCGCGCTCACCAACATCGGCATCGTCTTGCCCGAGCCGGGCTTCCTCACCGGCCTGCGCGAGCTCTGCGATCGGTACGGCACCCTGCTGCTCATCGACGAGACCCACACGATCAGCGCTGGGCCAGGTGGCATGACCGCTGCCGAGGGCTTGCGCCCCGACATCGTCGTGGTAGGCAAGGCGATTGCAGGTGGCGTACCGATCGGCGCCTACGGGATCACAGCCGAGCTGGCGGGGCGGATCGCCGCCCGCGCGGCTACGGGCGAGCTCGACCTGATCGACGTCGGAGGTGTCGGCGGGACGCTGGCCGGCAACGCGTTGTCACTGGCTGCGGCGCACGCGACCCTGACTCAGGTGCTGACCGACGAGGCCTTCGCACACCAGGACGCACTGGCGGGACGGTTCGCCGAAGGCGTGCTGGCGACCGTCGAGCGCCACCGGCTGCCGTGGTCGGTGGTGCAGCTCGGCGCGCGGGTGGAGTACCGCTTCGTCGCCCCCGCACCGCGTACGGGCACGGAGTCGGCGGCGGCCGAGGACCCGGAGCTGGAGGAGTACCTGCACCTGGCCCTGCTCAACCGCGGGATTCTGATGACGCCCTTCCACAACATGGCCCTGATGTGTCCCACGACGACGACCGCTGATGTCGACCTGCACTCGCGGCTGTTCGCCGAGGTGGTCGACGCCGTCGTGGGATGAGACGGCCAGGATGGGCGCGTGAGACGTCCGTGACAGCCACCGGCGCCGCTGCCGAACCAGGAACCGCTGGCTCCACCCGTCGTGGCCGGGCGCTCGTGCTCGTGGCCATCGTGGTGCTCGCGGTCAACCTGCGCCCCGCTGTCACCTCGCTCGGCGCGGTCCTCGGTGACGTGCGCGCCGAGCTGGGTCTCACCGGCTGGCTCGCTGGCCTGCTGACGACATTGCCCGTGCTGTGCTTTGCCGGTGTCGGGGCGGTGACCAACCGGCTCACGCACCGGTTCGGCCTGCACCTGGCCGCGTTGATCTCGCTGCTCACGGTGGCGGCCGGGTCCGGGGCCAGGGCGCTGGCTGACTCCCCCGCGGAGTTCACCGCTGCAACCACGCTGGCGCTGGCCGGGATGGCCGTGGGCAACGTGTCACTACCGCCCCTGGTCAAGCTGCACTTTCCCGGACGGATCCCCACGGTCACCGCGATGTACTCCTGTGCGCTGCTGACCGGGGCAGCGCTGCCCGCGGGCGTGTCCGTGCCCGTCGCCGACGCGACCGGCACCTGGCGCTGGGGGCTGGGGCTGTGGGCAATCACCGCGCTGGTGGCGGCGCTGCCCTGGCTCGCGCTGCTGAGACACGACGTACGCGACACCGGTTCGGCGCCAGCGTTCTCGGCGCGGGCGATCGTGCGGTCGCCGCTGGCGTGGTCGATGGCCGTGTTCTTTGGCAGCCAGTCGGCGCAGGCGTACGCGCAGTTCGGTTGGTTGCCCAGCATCTATGCCGACGCGGGGCTGAGCCAGCAGTCGGCGGCGCTGATGCTTACCGTCGCGACGGTCGTCGGTGTACCGGCACCGCTGGTGCTTCCGGCATACGCCCGCCGCACGTCCGACCACCGGCCGCTGGTGGTCGTCTTCGCCGCCGTCACGGCCATCGGACTGGGCGGGCTGATGCTCGTGCCAGCAACCCTGCCGTGGTTGTGGGCCGGATTGCTCGGGCTCGGCGGCTGCGCCTTCCCGTGGGTGCTCGCGATGATCGCGCTGCGGACGCGCAGCATGGAGGGCACGGCCGCGCTCTCGGCGTTCGTGCAGAGCACCGGCTACCTGCTGTCGGCGATCGGACCGCTCGGCACCGGCGTGCTCTATGACCTCAGCGGCAGCTGGACCGTGCCCATCGCGGTGCTGATGGCCCTGACCGTCCCAATGCTGTGGTGCGGCCTGCAGTTCGCCCGGCCCCGGCAGCTGGAGGACGAGCTCGCTCCCCGGGGCGAGGCCTGATTCGCTGAGCCTGACGTCTCACAGCGCCTTCGCGGCGTGTCGCCTGCCCAACGTCAGGCTCAGCGTCGGGTCCGCGTCAGGCGGCGGTGCTGCCGAGGTAGCCGTTGGGGTCGAGCACGTACTTCTTCGATGCGCCCTGGTCGAACTCCCGATATCCGCGCGGCGCCTCGTCGATCGAGATCGGCGTCGCGTTGACCGCCTTCGCGATCTGCACCCGATCGTGCAGGATCGCCATCATCAGGCCCCGGTGGTAGGACATCACCGGGCACTGCCCGGTCATGAAGTAGTGCGACTTGGCCCAACCGAGCCCGAGCCGGATCGACAGCGAGCCCTGCTTGGCGGCGTCGTCGGCCGCACCGGGGTCACCAGTGACATAGAGGCCGGGGATGCCGAGCCCGCCGCCGGCGGCGGTGATGTCCATCAGCGAGTTGAGAACGGTGGCCGGGGCCTCCTGGCTCGAGTCCTCGCCGTGTCCGCGCGCCTCGAAGCCCACCGCGTCGACGCCGCAGTCGACCTCGGGTACGCCCAGGAGCTGCTCGATCTGGTCCTTGGGGTCGCCGTGGGACACGTTCACGGTTTCGCAGCCAAAGCTGCGCGCCTGCTTGAGCCGGTCGTCGTTGAGGTCGCCGACGATCACGACGGCTGCGCCGAGCAGCTGGGCACCGGCTGCGGCGGCGAGCCCCACCGGTCCGGCGCCGGCGACGTAGACGGTGGAGCCGACCGTCACACCGGCCGTCACGCACCCGTGGAAGCCGGTGGGAAAGATGTCGCTGAGCATGGTCAGGTCGAGGATCTTCTCCATCGCCTGGTCCTTGTCGGGGAACTTCAACAGGTTCCAGTCCGCGTAGGGGACCGCCACGTACTGCGCCTGCCCACCGATCCAGCCGCCCATGTCCACGTAGCCGTAGGCCGAGCCCGGACGATCGGGGTTGACGTTGAGGCAGATGCCGGTCTTGCGCTCCTTGCAATTGCGGCAGCGCCCGCAGGCAATGTTGAACGGGACCGAGACCAGATCCCCGGTCTTGATGAACTCCACCCCCGGACCGGTCTCCACCACCTCGCCGGTGATCTCGTGCCCGAGGATCAATCCCTCGGGGGCCGTGGTCCGACCGCGCACCATGTGCTGGTCGGAGCCACAGATGTTGGTGGCGACCGTCTTGATGATCACCGCGTGCGGCAGCTGCCGGCCCACGTTGTCGGGGTTGACCCCAGGGCCGTCCTTGAGCTCGAAGCCCGGTACGTCGATGTCTTGCACCTCGACCGTGTTAGCCCCTACGTACGCCACAGCCTTGTTGTCCGTCACTGGTCAGCCTCCGTCGATAGGTGAGGACCGGGGCACGGATCGCGCGACTTCGAACGACCGTCCGGCCCCAGCCAGCGCGTCGCTGCGCCACCTGTGAAGTTACGACCGGAGCCAGCCGACCACAACCGCTGGCTGGAGGCGTCCGGGTCTCAGGGGGACCGCATGCAGGTACGACGTCGGGCGGTGCTACTCGTCGAGGAGGTGCCTGGCAAGGGCGGGCCTTGGGACGGGGACAGTGAGCACCATCCGGGCGATGCCGCCCGCGTCGGACAGGTCTGCCGCCCGAAACGGTGGCACTCACACCACCGTGAGCGGGAGCAGCTGCTGGCCGGTGGGGCCGACCTGGATCTCCGTACCCAGCTCGGGGCACACCCCGCAGTCGAAGCAGGGCGTCCAGCGGCAGTCCTCGACCTCGAGCGCGCCCTCGGGGTCGAGCGCGT
>JACCWP010000251.1 GCA_013697585.1 Nocardioidaceae bacterium | reverse complement strand
GGGTAACAGCCGCGATGGCCGTCCCCGCCTACCTATGGGCTCAATACCTCTTCAGCAGCGGCAAGCGCTTGAAGGACTAGAGCGCCGCGTCACGCGCTGCCGCCGCTGCCCCCGCCTGGTGGAGTGGCGCGAGCAGGTGGCACGCGAGAAGCGGGCCTCCTTCGCGAGCGAGGAGTACTGGGGCCGGCCGGTGCCCGGCTTCGGCGACCCTGCGCCCCGGGTGCTGGTGGTCGGCCTCGCACCCGCCGCGCACGGCGGCAACCGCACCGGGCGGGTCTTCACCGGCGACCGGTCGGGTGACTGGCTGTACGCCGCGTTGCACGAGGCCGGTCTCGCCACCCAGCCGGACAGCCGGCACGCAGCCGACGGGCTCCGTCTGGTCGGCGCCCGCGTCGTTGCCACCGTGCGCTGTGCCCCACCCGCCAACCGGCCGAGCCCCGCCGAGCGCGACGCCTGCGCGCCATGGCTGCAGGCCGAGGTCGAGCTGTTCTGGTCCAGCCTGCGGGCGGTGGTCGCGCTGGGTCAGTTCGCGTGGGACGCCGTGCTGCGGTTGGTCCGGGCCAGCGGCGGTCGGGTCGCGCGTCCTGCGCCGCGCTTCGGGCACGCGTCGGAGGCCGAGCTCGGTTTGCCCGACCACACCGGTGGAGGCACAGCGGTGCTGCTCGGCTCGTACCACCCGAGCCAGCAGAACACGTTCACTGGTCGCCTGACCGCCCCCATGCTGGCGGAGGTCCTCGTCCGCGCGGCGTCGCTGTAGCTCGGGCCTGCCATCGTGTCGATTGGCGCGGTCCTGACCGCGACACGCCGCTTGCTGCCCCTGTTGTGCGCCGCTCGAGAGGGTGGACGGACCGGCCAGGGTAGGAGGACCCCCGGCTGGTAGAACCGCTGTCATGGCAGGACCAGACCAGGGCGGGGTGGCGCAGCGGCTCTATGACCTGTTGGTGCATCTGTTCGCGGTGGAGCCGCCGGTGCGCCTGGTCGGCTGGGACGGGTCGGTCGCGGGCTCGGCCGAGGGCCCCACGCTGCAGGTCCGCAGCCGGCGCGCGGTGCGTCGGCTGCTGTGGCACCCCGGTGAGCTCGGGCTGGCTCGCGCGTACGTCACCGGCGAGATCGACGTCGAGGGTGACCTCACCGACGCCATGCGCACGCTCGCCGACTACGGCTCGCTGGTGGGGCGCAAGCCGGCGCTGACGGCGGCGGATCGCCGAGAACTGCTCCGCACCGCGGTGCTGCTGGGCGCGGTCGGACCGGCACCGAAGGCGCCGCCGGAGGAGCGGCTGCTGTCCGAGGGTCGACCCGTGGGATCGCGGGGGCCGCGGGGCGCGCGCGAGCTGGCGGCCGCCGACGTGCCCGACGACGGCGGGCTCGATCTGATGAGCGACGTGCTGGGAGCGTCGCTGGCGTACTCCTGCGCGCGCTGGAGCGACGCCGGCGCCGCGGACGACCTCGAGGCCGCCCAGCTGGCCAAGCTCGACCTGGTCTGCGACCGGCTCGGGCTGGCCCCCGGGATGCGCCTGCTCGATCTCGGCTGCGGCTGGGGCTCCCTGCTCGTACACGCGGTGCGGCACCGCGGGGTCGAGGCAGTCGGCCTGGTCGGCTCGGCCGACCGGGCCGAGGTCGTCCGCCGCCGCTTGCAGGCGATCAACCTGTCCGGCCGGGCGGAGGTACGCCTTGGGGACGTCGACGCGGTCGACGACGGACCCTATGACGCCGTCGCCGTGATCGAGTCGATGGAGCACGTCGCCGAGGCGGACCTGGTCGAGCACGCCGCCCGCCTGCAGGCACTGCTGCGCCCCGGCGGGCGGCTGCTGATCCAGGCGCTGGCGCGCCGGCCGGGTCCCGCGCAGCCTTCGCCGACGTTCATGACCGCCTACGTGATGCCGGAGGGTCCGCTGCCGCCGGTGGGTGTGCTGGTGTCGGCGGTGGAGGACGCGGGGCTCGAGCTCAGGCAGGTCGAGTCGTGGCGGGAGCACTACCCGCGAACCCTGCAAGCCTGGCTCACCCGCGTCGACGCTCGGGCCGACGCGGCCGAGCTGGTCGGCCAGACCCGGCTGCGGGTGTGGCGGCTGTCGCTGGCCCTGTCGACGGTGGGCTTCGAGCGCGACCGGATCAGCGCGCACCAGCTCGTCGCCGTACGCCCGCACGCCGACGGCCGGTCGGGCATGCTGGCCTGACCGGAGAAGGTGTGCGCTCCCGTAGCCCAACTGGCAGAGGCCGACGGCTTAAACCCGTCGTAGGTGTGGGTTCGAGTCCCACCGGGGGCACGGAACCTCTGCGCCACCTGCGGCGTTGCACCTCGTGGAGCCGCTCCGGCGCGATCACCAGCCGGTAGGCTTGGCCCCTGGGGCCCCTTCCCGGGGGCATCACTTGCGGAGGAGCGCCATGCAGAGCAGCAACCCGGTCTTCAGGCGTAGCGACACGTTCAACGGTCGCGGCGGCAGCGCCTACAGCAGCTATGGATCACCCACCCGGACCGCCCCGTCCTCATGGTCGGTCGGCGCGCCTGGCCAGCCGCCTCAGCAGCCGGGCCAGCAGGCTCCGATCGGCAGCGCGCGGATCAGCATCGACTCCGTGGTGCAAAAGACGGGCATCACGCTGGGTCTGCTGGTCGTCTCGGCGGCCGTCACCTGGTTCCTCGTCGGCGACATCACCTCGGCCGACACCGAGGTCGCTGACTCCGCCCTGGCCCGCGCATCGACCTTCGCGCTGCTCGGGGTGTTCGGCGGTTTCGGGCTGTCGATGGTCAACAGCTTCAAGCGGGTCGTCAGCCCCCCGCTGGTGCTCGCCTACTCGGTCCTGCAGGGCATGGCCATCGGCGCGATCTCGCTGATCTTCGAGACCATGTATCCGGGCATCGTGATGGGTGCCGTGCTCGGGACGACGGCGGCCTTCGCCGGCACGCTGACCGCGTACAAGGTGCTGAACATCCAGGTCACCGCCAAGTTCCGGCGCGGTGTCATCGCGGCGATGTTCGGTTTCGTCGCCGTCACCATGCTCGACTTCGTGCTCAGCTTCTTCGGCGCCGCGATCGGCTTCAACGGTTTCGGCCCGCTCGGGCTGATCATGAGCATCCTCGGCGTGGTGCTCGGAGTCTTCATGCTGATCTTGGACTTCGACTACGTCGAGAAGGCGATCGCCGCCGGAGCACCGGAGCGCGAGTCGTGGCGCGCGGCGTTCGGTCTCACGGTCACGATCGTGTGGCTCTACGTCGAGATCCTGCGAATCCTCGCGATCCTGCGCGGCGACTGACCCGCTCGGCGACTGCGCCGGACGGATCTCGAGACATCGCGGTGGCCGGGGAAACCACAACGTCAAGACATGCCGTGTCTCGGCGACTTGCCTGGACGGATCTCGAGACATTGCGGTGGCCGGGGAAACCACAATGTCTCGACATTGGTCCCGGCTGGGGGCGCCGCGCACGGGGGGCTGCGGTCGTGTGCGACCCGAGCGGTCGTGCGCGTCCGGGGGCCGCGTACGGCTGGGGGTGGGCGCTCAGCTGAAGCTGCGGCGCGACCGGCGCAGATCGCGTTCGTGCACGATCGCGGTGGCGTGACCGTGGGCAAGGCCGTACTCGTCGCGCAGCCACTTCACCCGGTCGTCGAAGCGGGAGAAGGTCGGGCCGTCATCGAGGCACTGGAACCACTCGGGAAGCTGCTTGCCGGTCACCGCGGGAACCTTGGCGACCAGCAGCTGATGGGTCTCTTCGGAGTGGTGCAGGGCCATCGCGTCTCCTCGTCCGAACCGATCCTGCGAGCGTGCCCCATCCCTTTCACCGGCACAAGGCCTGCTGAGCGGCGTCAGCGCGGCGCGATCGGGGCAGGGGCTGGACGGCCGACCCGGCGCCGCAGACGCACCCACCGCCCGCCGGGACCGAGGTCGTGCCCGGCCACCTCGGGGCCGGCGACCTCGGTCCCGGGCTCCCGGACCGCCGCGGCAGCCGCGAACGAGATGGGCAGCACGGTGTCGCTGAGGAGTCCCGACGGCTCGTCCTCGTCGTCCCAGACGCCGAGTGCTGCCGACACCGACGGCAGCAACGCCGCGACCATCGACGCGTACCCCGCCGCCGACGGGTGGAACCGGTCGGGGCCGAACAGCTCGCTGGGTGCGGCATCGAAGCTGGGACCGAGCAGCGCTCCCAGCGACACCGACCGCCCGCCCGCCTCGACGACGGCGATGGTCTGGGCGGCCGCGAGCCGGCGGCTCCACTGCCGGGCGAGCAGCCGCAGCGGGTGCGGTACGGGTCGTACGGTGCCGAGGTCGGGACAGGTTCCGACGACCACCTCGCAGCCGACGCTGTGCAGCCGACGGACGGCCGCGTCGAGTCGTCGCACCGCCTCTGCCGGGCGCACGGAGTGGGTGACGTCGTTGGCCCCGACGACGATGACCGCGACCCGAGCGTGAGCGGCGAGTCCCTGGTCGATCTGAGCGTCGAGGGCCGATGACTGTGCGCCGACCCGCGCCAGGCTGGTGAGCCGCACCGGTCGGTCGGCGATGTGTGACAGGCCGACGCCCAGCATCCCGCCCGGGGCGTCCTCCGCTGTCTGCATGCCGTAGCCGGCGGCCCCCGAGTCACCCAGCAGCAGCACCGACAGCGGCTCGCCGGGCAGCGCGGCGCCATAGGTCCCGTCGACCGGCGGGCCCTGGCCGCTCGCGTTACCGATCGTGCGCCGCGCCCACGCCGCCTGGCCGCGCATCACGGCGTACAGGGCGCCGCCGAGGACACCGAGACCGCCCCCGCCGTACGCAGCGGCGGTGGCCAGGCGGCGGGCAGCGCGGGCTCGGGTCATGGCCCGCCCACTCTAGGTCGGCCCTACCCTGGCCGACGTGCGCTATGTGGACGCGGTGACCGACCTGATCGGCGACACCCCGCTGGTGCGGCTGCACCGGGTCCACGACGGGAACGCGACGATGCTCGCGAAGGTGGAGTACTTCAACCCTGGCGGCAGCGTGAAGGACCGGATCGCGGTCCGCATGATCGACGCGGCCGAGGCCGAACACAGGCTCCGGCCGGGCGGCACGATCATCGAACCCACCTCAGGCAACACCGGGGTCGGGCTGGCGCTGGTCGCCCAGCAGCGCGGCTACCGCTGTGTGTTCGTGTGCCCGGACAAGGTCAGCGAGGACAAGCGCAACGTGCTCAAGGCGTACGGCGCCGAGGTGGTCGTCTGCCCCACGGCGGTCGACCCCGACGACCCGGACTCCTACTACAGCGTGTCCGACCGATTGGTGGGTGAGATCGACGGCGGGTGGAAGCCCGACCAGTACTCCAACCCCAACAACCCGGACAGCCACTACGAGACCACCGGCCCCGAGCTGTGGCAGCAGACCGACGGCCAGATCACCCACTTCGTGGCCGGTATCGGCACGGGGGGCACCATCAGCGGCGCGGGCCGCTACCTCAAGGAGGTCAGCCACGGCGCGGTGCGGGTCGTCGGCGCCGACCCGGTCGGCTCGGTCTATTCCGGCGGTTCCGGACGCCCCTACCTCGTCGAGGGTGTGGGCGAGGACTTCTGGCCGAGCACCTACGACAAGGACGTCTGTGACGAGGTGATCGCGGTGTCCGACGGCGACGCGTTCGCGATGACGCGCCGGCTGGCCCGCGAGGAGGGGCTGCTCGTCGGTGGGTCCTGCGGCATGGCGGTGGCGGCGGCGGTGCGGCTCGCAGCGCGGCTCGGCGACGACGCGGTGGTTGTCGTCCTGCTGCCCGACGGCGGCAGGGGCTATCTCACCAAGGTCTTCGACGACACCTGGCTCGGGCGCTACGGCTTCGGCGACGACCCGCAGCAGCAGACGGTGGGCGACGTGCTCCGCGGCAAGCGCGAAGGCGGGGTCGGCTCACTGCCTGACCTCGTGCACACCCACCCGGCCGAGACGGTTGCCGAAGCGGTGGAGATCCTGCGCGAGTACGGCGTCTCCCAGATGCCCGTCGTACGGGCGGAGCCACCGGTGATGGCCGCCGAGGTCGCCGGTGCGGTCAGCGAGCGGGCGCTGATGGACGCGCTGTTCACCGGCCGCGCGACGCTTGTCGATCGGGTGGAGCACCACATGGACGACCCGCTGCCCACGATCGGCGCCGGTCGCCCGGTCGCCGAAGCCGTCGCCGCGCTCGAGGCGGCCGACGGGTTGTTGGTGCACGAGGACGGGCGACCGGTGGGGGTGCTCACCCGCCATGACCTGCTGGGTCACCTGACCCGGGGCCGACGCTGACGCACCGCGGCCCGCCGCCCCTTCTCGCCTTCGCGGCCCCCGGGGCTTTTCGCTGGCTTACCAGCGAAACGTGCGCCTCCCCAGCGAAAGAAACCTGGGAAAGCGCACACGACGCTGGGGAAGTGAAAGAGCCCCAGGCGCGCGGCGGGGCAGACGTCTGTCGACGCTGGCCATCCTCGACGAGGCCGGCGGCCTGCCCGCCCGCCGCTGCGGCCGGGGCCTAGTCGGTACGGCGCGCGGCTCAGGTGTGCGTCGACGACCTGCCGGCGACAGCCTCGGCAGTCCCGACCAGCGCGACCGCGGACACGATCGCCACCAGGCCGCCGATGAAGTCGAGCTCCCAGAGGTCGCCGGTGCCGAGCAGTGAGGCGACAAGACCGCCGATCAGTGACCCCACCAGGCCGAGGCCGAGGGTGCCGAGCAGGCCGAGGCTCTGGCGCCCGGGCACGAGCAGCCGGGCCAGCACCCCCACGAAGAGGCCGAAGAAGATGAAGCCGATCAGATCGAACACGGGTGTCTCCTGCCGTCCGGGGCGGTTCGCCGATCGGGCGCCGCCTCTCCAACGTACCGGTCAGGCCCGGGCATACTCGACACCAGTGGTGTGGATCGGGCAGTAGCCGAACGGGTTCTTCATGAGGTACTGCTGGTGGTAGTCCTCGGCGTACCAGTACGAGTCCAGCGGCGCGATCACGGTCGTGATCTCGCCGTACCCGCGGGCCGTCATGGCCCGCTGGTACGCGTTGCGCGACGCCTCAGCGGCCCGCTGTTGCTCGCGCGTGGTCGTGAGGATCACCGAGCGGTACTGCGTGCCCCGGTCGTTGCCCTGTCGCATCCCCTGGGTGGGGTCATGGCTCTCCCAGAACACCTTCAGCAGCTGGTCGAACGACACCGTCGCGGGGTCGTACACGACCCGCACCACCTCGGCGTGCCCGGTGCGCCCCGAGCACACCTCCTCGTACGTCGGGTTGGGCGTCACCCCACCGGCGTAGCCGACCGAGGTCGACCACACACCGGGAACCTCCCAGAACGTTCTCTCCTCGCCCCAGAAGCAGCCCAGGCCGACCACGATCTCCGCAAAGCCGTCCGGCACCGGGGACTCGAGCGGTGTGCCGAGGACCAGATGCTTGGCACCGACGGCGAACGACCTGTGGTCCCGGCCCGGCAGCGCGGTCTCGGGCGTGGGCAGATCGGTCTTGTGGCGGCCGAACAGCATGCATCCTCCTCGAAGTGGCGTACAGCGGTGTCAACGATGCTCGCCGGTGGATGCTTCCCGCCGGACGCTCCGCTGCGCGGTCGACCGGGACCGCGGCGACTGCCGTCGCCTCGGCGGCACACTGAACCGGTGCCGACCGACCCCTCCGTCGAGCGGGCGCCGTACCTCGACGTCGCCCGCGCGTGGCAGCTGGTGGCCAGCTGATCCGATCCAGGTGTGCTCAGTCAGCGGCCGGGGTCGGGTGGTCGCTGCCCCGTGCCGTGGTTTCGAACGGATCGTTGCCGTGCCTGCGTAGGCCATGCTGGCGCCGTGCGGTTTGCAGGCGACGACATCGCGGGCGTCGCCGGCGGCCGGATCACGCTGGCGTTCCGGCGCTGGAGCCGGCCACGGGTGCTGGCCGGCCGGGTCTATCGGACCAACGGCGGTCGGTTGCGCATCGTCAGCATCCAGCCGGTCGACCCGGCGCGGATCACACGTCCCGACGCACGCGCGGCCGGGCATCCGCGGCCCGAGCAGGTCCGGGCCGCGCTGCGCGGGTCGATCGACGATCCCGTCTTCCGGATCGCTTTCATCCGCGAGACCGGACCCGACCCGCGCAGCGTCCTGGCCGCCGACGACCAGCTCTCCGCCCGCGACCTGGATGCGGTCGTGGTTCGGCTCGATCGCCTTGATCGGGCCAGCAGTCGCGGCCCGTGGACTCGCGCGGTGCTGGCCAGTATCCGCGAATTCCCTGGCGTCCGCGCGCCCGATCTCGCGGCGGCGTTCGGCCGCGACACCCAGCCGTTCAAGATCGACGTGCGCAAGCTCAAGAATCTCGGCCTGACGCACAGCCTGCGGGTGGGGTACGAGCTGTCGCCGCGCGGCCGGGTGGTGCTCGCCCACCTGCCGCCACCCGAGGACTGATGTCGTGCCCATGGGGTGGCCGAGGCGGCCGTAGTGTCTCGAGATCGGTCGTCCAGGCCGCGCGCAGGCCCGGCGACGGGACCCCGCGGAACCAGTGTCGTGCCATCGGGGTGGCCGGGACGGCCGTAGTGTCTCGAGATCGGTCGTCCAGGCCACCCGAGGACTGATGTCGTGCCATCGGGGTGGCCAAGACCCCCGCAACGGCACGAGATGGGTCCTGCGGCCGAAGGGCCCTACGGACGGCAGGGCGTGAAGCCCGTGGGTAGCGTGCAATCCCCGGCCACGGGTCGACGTTAGCCTCGCACCGTGGCAGCAGGCGATCCGATCGGTTTCGAGACCCGGGCGATCCACGCGGGGCAGGACCCCGACCCGCGCACCGGCGCCGTCGTGCCCGCGATCTACGCCACGTCGACGTACGTCCAGGACGGGGTGGGCGGGCTGCGGGAGGGCTATGAGTACACGCGGACCGGCAACCCCACGCGTACCGCGCTGCAGGAGTGCCTGGCAGCGCTGGAGGAGGGTGCCGCCGCGTTCGCCTTCGCCAGCGGGCTGGCGGCCCAGGACACCTTGCTGCGGGTGCTGTGCCAGCCGGGTGAGCATGTCGTGCTGCCCGACGACGCCTACGGCGGCACGTTCCGCCAGGTCAGCCGCATCCACCAGCCGTGGGGGATCGAGCACACGGTCGCCGCTGTCGCCGACGTCGACGCGGTACGTGCGGCGATGCGGCCCGGCACCACCGTCGTGTGGGTCGAGACGCCGACCAACCCGCTGCTCGGCATCGCCGACATCGCGTCGCTCGCCGACGTGGCCCACGCCGGCGGTGCGCTGCTGGTCGTGGACAACACTTTCGCCTCGCCCTATCTGCAGCAGCCGATCCCGCTGGGCGCCGACGTGGTGGTGCACTCGACCACCAAGTACGCCGGCGGGCACTCCGACGTCGTCGGCGGCGCCGTCGTCGTCGGCGACTCCGCACGCACCGCAGGTCTGGCCGACAAGCTCGCTTACTGGCAGAACGCCGTCGGCGCGGTCGCCGGGCCGTTCGACGCGTGGCTGGTGCTCCGCGGCCTGCGGACCCTGGCCGTACGGATGGAGCGGCACTGCGACAACGCAGAACGGGTCGTCGACTTCCTCGGCTCCCGGCCCGAGATCACGAGGGTCTACTACCCCGGGCTGCCCGACCACCCAGGCCACGCGATCGCCTCGCGGCAGATGCGCCGGT
>JACCWP010000241.1 GCA_013697585.1 Nocardioidaceae bacterium | reverse complement strand
GTCGGCGACGTCCTCGGGCGACAGGCCGACGTAGGCCATGGCCTCCTCGCTTCGAAGGTCCAGGATGGGGACATCGCTGACTTCGATGGTGTGCAGCGAACGTGGGCTCTGCAGCATGACTTCCGCGTCCATGCCGTTGGCCTCGGCAAGTCGCTCGAACTCGCGCAGGCAGGTGCCTAGCGGCTGGGCGAGGTAGACCGTCGAGCACACTCCTCGCGGGTTCATCGGCCTCCGTTCAGCCGCGCCCCGACCCCAGACAGCGGGTCCCGGCCGGTTGTGGTGTGCCGAAACGCCATCCCGGACCAGGCATGGGCACCGAGGTCGTTGACACGTTGAACGACCTCCTCATCGAGGGACGCGGTCACACAACCACGCCATCCGCGATCGCCTCGATCAGTTCCAGGACCGCCCTGTAGTCGCCGTTGCGGATGCGATCAGCGGGGGTGTCGTGGCCGAGCAGCCGATTCGGGGTGAACATCCACAGGTTCGCGCGATCGGCCGGGATGACGTGGGACACGGCCTCCGCGACGTAGGCCAACTCGACCAGCCGCTGCTTGTTCAGCCGCTGCGGAACGACCTCACCGTTGGCCCACCGCGCGACCGATCGGCCAGACGCGTCGACGATCTCGCCGACTTCCTCCTGGGTCAGGCCTAGCGTCGAGATCAACTCGTTGGGCACTGTTGCATTGAGCCATCGTGTGAGGCCGGCACAGCAGATCTTCCTGCCGGCTGCTTGCGCGGAGCCCCAACCGGCCCCATCGGGCCGTCGAAGTGGGCACAAAGGGGACGCACTACGGGAGGTTGAGTGCCGCCGGACAGCAAGATTGGCGGCATGACGTTCGCGGGATCGCTCAATGCAACAGTGCCTGCGAGACCGTCCGCTGGCTCTGGTGATGGGTGCGGAGCCGGCGTAGGCCTTGAGGCCACGGGCGTCGGCGAAACGGGTTCGGTCGTCGCCGATCTCGCCTAGCACGCGGGCTCCGGTCAGTTCACCGATACCGGGGAAGCTGGCGATGATGTTGGCGTCTGGGTGGCCTGCGAAGGCTTGCTCGGCTTGTGTTGCGAGGTCGTCGGCGTTGCGGCAGGCAGCATCGAGCAGTCCCAACAGCGCGGCTGCTTGGTGACCCATCGCCTTCTCAACGGCATCGGGCTGGCGTAGTTGGCCGTGGCGAAGGACCGCTCGGAGCCTGTCGGCGTGCGCTGTCAGCAGCCGGACGCGGCCGGCCTTGCGCAGGATGCTGACCAGCTGTGTGCGAGTCAGCCGGGCTGCCTGCGCCGGGGTGGGTGCGACCGCGAGGAGCGCCCGGGCTTCTGGTCGCATGATGCCGCCGCGCTTGTCGGCGAAGGCGAGAAGGAACACCGGAAAGTATTCGAGCAGCAGGCTGCGGAGGCGGTTCTGCATGACCACCCTGTCCCACGCGGCGTCCTGCTGGGCTCGGGCGAGGACTGCGACGGCGCGGGCCTGATCGCTATCGGCTGGGATCGGTCGGTGGGCGGCCATGTTGGTGCGCAGTAGGTGCGCGAGAACGAGTGCATCGCCGGGATCGGACTTGCGCCGGGCGACACTGTGCCGGTCGCGGTAGCGCGACACCGACAACGGGTTGATCGCGCGAACACCGACCGCCGGTCGCGCGGAGCGCTGCGACGAGTAGCCCCCGGCTGGTTTCGACCGCAACAGGCATGGGCTGCTCGGCGCTGTCACCGTGTTCACCGAGCAGGCCCAGCAAAGCAGCGAACCCGGCAGTGTCGTGGCTGATGCGCTGTTGGGCCAAGACGACCCCGTCGGCGTCGACGAGGGCGACGTCGTGGTGATCCTCCGACCAGTCGATCCCGCAGAACACGTCCATGGACTCGCTTCCTTTCTGTCGAGTCGGCGGTCGAGTCATGCAGAGGCACGCAGCGCTCTAATGGCAGGGCTCGAGGCCGGGCATCCCATCAGCAGTTCGTGACCCCAGCAGCACGTCGGGGCCCTCGGTCTTGAAGGAAGGTCGGGGCTCCGATGTGGACAAGAGGTCATCCCGGCGAACGACTCGTTTCACGACGATCGTCACGGTCGGCACCGTCACTGCGGTGCCGACACGCGCGATGAGGAGCGAGCGCCGGTCTCGTTCGGAAGGCTCGGTCTGGCCTCTTCCTTAAGCAGGCGTGCCCGCCCCTGGTGCCCAGTAGATCCCTACGCCTTG
>JACCWP010000222.1 GCA_013697585.1 Nocardioidaceae bacterium | reverse complement strand
GTGTGGTGGCGCTCGTCGGGCGGCTTCGGTGGCAGGACGGGGGGAGCCGGTGGTGGGTGGAGCGTGGGCTGGGGCAGGGTTTCCACCTCGTGGCTGGTGAGCGCCCGCGGCGGTCGCAGGTCCTCGGCCAGGTCGGCATCGCCGTGCACGCCGGCCTGCAGCGCCGCGAGCACCCGGCGCACCTGGCGCAGCAGCACGTCCGCGTCGGACGGGCGCGCTGCCGGGTCCCGGTTCGTGGCGCGGGCGACCAGCGCGTCGACGAAGTCGGGGATCGGCCAGTCGAGGTCGAGGCAGGCTGAGGGGGCCGGTACGCCGTCGTTGACGTGCCGGTAGGCCACCTGGATCGGCGTCTGGCCCAGGTGTGGCAAGCGGGCGCACAACAGCTCGTAGCAGACGATGCCGACCGCGTAGACGTCAGAGCGGGTGCCGGCAGCAGCGCCGAGCACCAGCTCGGGCGCGAGGTACGACACCGTGCCGATCAGCATCCCGGTGGTCGCGGTCGCCGTCGAGCCGGCGCTGATCGCGCGGGCCAGCCCGAAGTCGGCGACCTTGACGCTGCCGTCGGCACCGATGAGGACGTTCTCGGGCTTGACGTCGCCATGCACGATCCCGCCGCGATGCGCGACGGCCAGGGCGTCCAGGATCCGCTCGACGAGCTGCAGCGTCCGCAGTGGTCGAAGCGGCGCTTCGTCGGTGACGACGTCGCGCAGCGTACGGCCGGCGACGTACTCCATCGCCAGGTAGACCACACTGTCGGCTGCGCCCTGGTCGAAGACGGCGACGACCCCGCTGTGATTGAGCCTGGCCGCGGCCCGTGCCTCGGATACGAAACGGGCGGCGAAGTCGGCGTCGGCAGCCAGCTGCGGGTGCATCACCTTGAGCGCCACCACGCGGTCGAGACGGGTATCGCGCGCGCGGTAGACGCTGGCCGTGCCGCCGCGCGCGACCGGTGCCTGCACCTCGTAGCGACCATCGACCAGGCGGCCGACGAGCCCGTCGCTCGGTGCCGGCACGGTCGGCTCCTCTCGCTGACTGCGCACCCTTCTCGGCGCCGACCGGTCGAGTCTAGATGCGAATTGCGGGGACACGGGCGTCGAACGTCGCCGCGGGGCACACGTTTCCACGCAATTGCGGAGCGCGAGGTGGCTGACCGGGGGAGTGAGTCACCGGGTGCGCTGCACGGCGGCGGTGGCGAGGCCGGCCAGGTCTGTTCGTACGTCCTCGGCGCCATCGCCACGGGCGACCAGGGCCAGCGTGTCGAGGGCGGTCAACGCCTCAGCATGCAGCGCCCTGATGGTGTGCTCCACGCTGGCCAGGGCGCCTGTGGACGTGATCAGGCCGCGCAGCAGCCGCAGGCCCTCGGTGCCGAGGTCGCGGTCGCCGACGAGCCGGGCGATAAGGGCACGGCCGTGATCGTCACTGCGTTCGGCCGTGCGCGCCAGCAGCACGGTCCGCTTGCCCTCCCGCAGGTCGTCACCGGCGGGCTTGCCCGTGTGGTCTGGGTCGCCGAAGACCCCCAGCACGTCGTCGCGCAGCTGGAAGGCGATCCCCACGGGGGTGCCGTAGGCCGCCAGGCCGGCGTGCAGCTCCTCGCCTGCACCCGCCAACGCCGCCCCGAGGTGCAGCGGGCGCACCACGGTGTAGGAAGCCGCCTTGAACCTCACCACCCGCAAGGCCATCTCTTCCGACGCGGTGGCAGTCGCCTGGGCGACGAGGTCGAGGTACTGCCCGGTGCTGACCTCGGTCGTGCAGGCGTCGAACCACGGCGCGGCCCGGGTGACCGGTTCGGGACCGAGCCCGCAGTCGCGCAGCAACTCGTACGCCCACGCCAGCAGCAGGTCGCCGAGCAGGACCGCCGCACCGGCGCCGAATCGGACCGGGTCGCCGTGCCACCCGGCATCGCGGTGCAGCCGCTCGAAGGCCCGGTGCGCCGACGGTCTGCCTCGTCGCATGTCCGAGTCGTCCATCAGGTCGTCGTGCATCAACGCGCTGGCCTGCAGCAGCTCGAGCGATGCCGCGGCGCCGACCACGTGCTCGTCGGCCGCGTCGCCGCCGGCTGCCCGCCAACCGGCGAGACAGAACGCCGGGCGCAGGCGCTTGCCACCGGCGACCGCCGCAGCGGCCTGCTCGATCAACGGTGCGGTCTCGGGACCCATCTGGTCGAGCAGCACCTGTCGGCCGGCGAGGAAGTCGTCGAGATGAGCCTGCACCCGCGTGCCGAGACCGGGGTCGGAGACCACGGCCGCGAGCCTAGTCTTGGCTGGCATGGCGACTGCCTTGACCATACGACCTCGCCTGCGCGAGCAACTCGGGTCGGGCCAGCGCTCGTTCTCGTTCGAGTTCTTCCCGCCCAAGGACGACACCGGCGAACGCCGGCTATGGACAGCGATCCGCGAGCTGGAACCGCTCGACCCGACGTTCGTGTCGGTCACGTATGGCGCCGGCGGCTCGACCCGCGCTCGTACGGTGCGGATCACGGCCCGGCTTCGCGAGCGGGCATCGCCCAGACTGACCAGGCGAGCTATCCGACCGGACCCTTCACCGAACCGTTCGGAGGTCTCGTGGTGTGTCGTCGCGTATCAGGGCGCTGGGACAGCGATCCTGGCCGACATGCGTGTGCGGCCCTCCGTCGGCAAGGTGTCCCTCGGCCTGGTGGCCGTGGTCGCCGGTCTGGGCTGCTGCGTGCTCGTGGGCGCCCTGGCGCTGGAGCTGCTTGCGGCCGACGTGCGGCCCCGCGCCGTGCTCGCTGCCTGGTCCGCCGGCATCACCGCGGTCGTGCTGACCATTCTCGCGCTGCAGGAGCACGGCGACCCCGACGACGACCCCCGATACTTCGCCACCCTTGTCCATGGCCTGCGTCAGGAGTGGCACCGCTGACGCTCGTGCCTGCTTGCCGCCATGGGCGAACCGGGCCGCCCACGCGCCGGCATCGACCCGGGCGAGGATCAGCCGTCGTCGCCGGCCTCGTCGTCGCTGCCCTCGTCCTCGGTCGACACGACCTCGAAGTTCTCGTCGAGCTGCACGTCGACCTCGCTGCCGTCGTCGCGGGTCACCTCGACCTCGTACTTGCTCTCCTCGTCGTCGACCTCCGTGCCCGTGACCTCGCCCTCGCCCACCTCTGCAAGCGCTGCCTGCTCGGCCTGGTCCCTTGCCGCGCCGGTGATCGGCTGCTCGGAGGCGTCGTCGTCGGCGACCCCAGTGGCAGAGACCACGCCCGTCCCGATACCGCCGAGGGCCAGCACGCCCGCTGCTGTCACGGCTACCTGCGTCCGTCGCTTCACCTGTTGCCTCCTGGGGAATCGTCGCTGTTCGTCCCTGGCGACACTAGGGCCGTCTCGCTGACGGGAGCCTGAACGGTCCCACCGCGGGGGAGCGTCACCGTGAATCGGGCCCCGCCGGCCGGCGACTCGCCGACCTCGACCGTCCCCCCGTGCGCACGCACGATGCCCTGCACGATCGCCAGGCCGAGCCCGGCGCCGCCACGGTCGCGGCTGCGGGACTCGTCGAGCCGGACGAACCGCTCGAGGACCCGTGCGCGGTCGGCGACGGGAATCCCGGGTCCGTCG
The DNA here is from genome assembly GCA_013697585.1 of Nocardioidaceae bacterium. Classification (GTDB taxonomy): domain Bacteria; phylum Actinomycetota; class Actinomycetes; order Propionibacteriales; family Nocardioidaceae; genus JACCWP01. Next base: position 19,484 of record JACCWP010000222.1, on the reverse strand, counting down.
TCGTCGACTCGCAACGTGACGCTCCCTGCGTCCTCGCTGAGCGCGACCACGACGGCGGACGCGGCATGCCCGACCGCGTTGTCCAGCAGGTTGGCCACCACGCGGCGCAGCATCAGTGGGTCGCCCTGCACCTGTCCGCCTGAGACCTGGCTGGTGTCGACTCGTACCGAGACGGTAGCGCGCAGCCGACTCGCCTCTTCCAGCACGAGGTCGTCGAGGTCGAGCGCATGTCGGCGAACCGCCGAGGTGACCTCGTCGGTACGCGCGAGCCACAGCAGCTGCTCGACCAGCTGCTCGAGCCGGCGGCCCTCGCTCAACATCACCGCGGCGATGTCGGCGGCGGTCGTGCTGTCTGGGTAGGCGAGAGCGACCTCGGCGTGCTGACGGATGACCGTCGCCGGCGAGCGCAGCTCGTGGCTCGCGTCGGACACCAGCTGACGCTGCCGGGTCTGGGCGGCCTCCAGCCGGTCCAGCATCTGGTTCATCGTCCGCGCGAGCTCACCGACCTCGTCGCGAGCGAGCGGTACCGGTACCCGTCGCTCCAGCCGGTCGGCCGTGATCTGCTCGACCCGGGCGCGGATCGCCTCCACCGGCCCCAGAGCGCGGCCGACGAGCCACCAGGTCACGAGTCCGATCGTCACGACGACGGCGGGCACCGCGATCTGGAGGGTCCCGGTCAACGCGTCCTGCGAGTCGGTGACCTCGGACGCCTCCTGGGTCACCACGACGGTGAGCGGACCTTCCGCAGTCGTTACCTGCTCGGCGACGACCGCGTAGACGTCCTCGCCGTCCTCGGTGTCGAGAACGGCCGCGAGTTCGGGGATCGGCTGGTTGTCGGGCGGTACGGCAGGCGGCCTGGTCGGGCCGTCCGGACTGGCTGCGACAACCGAGCCTGCGGCATCCACCACGTGCACGAATCGGTCGTCCTCGGGGACCAGCGCCAGGTTGGCGACCCGGGTGTCGTCGGCCAGCTGCTGGGCAACCTCCTCCGCTCGGGTGTCGGCGCTCAACAGCACGCCGTCGGCGAGGCTCGCCCCGAGTGCCGCCACCAGCGCATACGCGCCGATCGCCGCGGCGATCGCGGTGGTCACCGTTACCGCCAGCGTCGTGCGCACTCGCACGCCCGAGGTCCGGATGCGCCACCGTGCTGGCTCAGCCATCGCCGACCTCGAGCCGGTAGCCGGAGCCGCGAACGGTGGTGATGGTGTCTCGTCCGTACGGTCGGTCGACCTTGTTGCGCAGCCGGCGGACGTAGACCTCGACGATGTTGGGGTCACCCTCGAACCGGTCGTCCCACACGTTGTCGAGCACGTCCAGCTTGGACACGGTCTCGCCCTTGCGGCGCAGCAGGTACTCCAGCAGCGAGGTCTCGCGGGCGGTCAGGGCGAGCTCGTCGGCCCCGCGCCATACCCGCCGGGCGCCGGGGTCGAGCCGCAGGTCGTCGGCCTGGAGCGTTGTCGGCCGTTCTCCGGCGCCGCGGCGCAGCAGAGCGCGCAGCCGGGCGGACAGGACGACCGGGCTGAACGGCTTGGCGAGGAAGTCGTCTGCGCCGGTGTCGAGCGACCGGGCCTCGTCCTGCTCTCCGTCGCGGGCGGTGAGCACCAGCACCGGGGTCCATCGACCGGCCGCGCGCAGCTCGGCGCAGACCTGGAGGCCGTTCTTTCCGGGCAGCATCAGGTCGAGCACGATCGCGCCGTAGTCGTGCTCGGTGGCGCGCCACAACCCGTCGATGCCGTTGTCGGCGACGTCGACGGCGTAGCCCTCGGCCTCCAGCCCCCGCCGGATGCCGTCGGCGAGCCCGGCCTCGTCCTCGACCACGAGCAACCGCATGTGGGCTCCTCCGGACGTCCGTCCGATTGACGGGAAGTCTTGCCATTGTGGGTGCTCGGACCGCCGGAACGGCACGACATGCCTGGACCAGCCGCGGGCAGCCGGGGCTGGTGTGGAGCATGCTGCCGGGTGCCTGCTGACTGCGGCCTGAACGCGCGGGTCGCCTACTCCACGTCCGTCGGGGTGCCGCCGGTCAGCGCGAGCAGCTCGGCGTACGAGGTCGCGAAGACCGCGTGCGGGTGGCCGCCCGCGGCCCACACCGAGTCGTGACGGTCGAGCCAGGAGTCGACGTAGGTACGCACCGGCACCGGGTGGCCCACCGGCGCGACGCCACCGATCGTCTGCCCAGTCGCCGTGCGCACGAAGTCGGGAGTGGCGCGACGCAGCGACGGCAGTCCGTGCTCGGCGGCCACCTTGGCGACGTCGACGCGGTGGGCGCCCGACGTGACGACGAGGATCGCCTCACCGTCGGCGTCGAAGACCAGGCTGCTCGCGATGGCCCCGACCTCGCACCCGAGCGCGGCTGCAGCGGCCGCAGCGGTGTGGGTCGAGTCGGGAAGGAGACGGATCTCACCGGTCGCGCCGTGGCGTACGAGTGCGTCGGCCACCCGGCGGATGGCTGGCCGGTCCATCGTCGGCTCACTCACCGCCCACCTCCCGCCGCCGCCGACCTGGTGGGTCTCATTGCCGGGACCGTAGCGCCCTCAGCGCCGGCTCCAGCGGTGGGCCCGATGTCGTGCCGTCGTGGGAGAGGCGCCCCGGACAGCGCACGAGGTCGGTCGGGCGGCAGCCCGGGGTTGACGCGCTGTCGGTGCCGGGGTCTACTGTGGTGGTAGTTCGAACGCATGTTCGAACTACCACCCGGGACGGATGTTTCGCGGCGCCGTCTCGGAGGCGGGCTCCGCTCCGTCGGCCGTGACCTCGACCCCCACGGCCGGCGGCGCGGTCCGGGCCGTGGCGGGGTGTGGGGAAGCTCCTCGTCCCGGCCCGGTGGCCCGCGACAGGCCGGATGGCGGGCCAGGTCACAGGTCGGGACACGAAGGGATTACGGCATGCGGTGCTACGACGATCCGGTCGAGGTGCGCACGGGCGTGGTCGACGGTGTGGAGGCGCCGGCCCAGTTCGTGTGGCGCGACCGGCTGTGGCAGGTACGTGCGGTCGCGGGGCACTGGGTGGAGACCGCGCCGTGGTGGCACCAACCGGCAGTTCAGGGGCTGCTCGGTCTCCACGACGGTCCGCTCGACGAGCCGACCCACTGCCTGGGCGGGTCAACGGGCGAGCCTGCCCGGGCGGGCTCGGTGGGATCGGTCGCGTCGCTCGTCACCGACCACGAGGTCTGGCGGGTGCAGGCCGCCCGTGGCCGGTTGGGTGCGTACGGCGGCTTCGAGCTGGTCCGCGACGGCGAGACCGGTCGGTGGCGGCTCACTGGGTGCGAGGACTGAGGCGTGCCGATGACCGCGCTGAAGCCCACGTCCTCGCCGTCGGCCCAGCCGCCGGGGCCGCCGGGCTCGGCCGTGGCGGCGGCTGACTGCCTCGCCCGGGCGCAGCACGCGCTGCACGAGGCAGGGTCGGCCCCCGACCACACCCGTCGCTATGCCTGCGCCCATGTGGCGGCGTTGCGCGCGGCCGCCGCGGTGCTCGCAGTTCGCGCCCGCCCGCACCCGCGGGGTCAGCGCAACGCCTGGGTGCTGCTGGCAGGGGTGGCGCCCGAGCTGGACGAGTGGGCCGCGTTCTTCGCCGCCGGCGCCACGAAGCGTTCCGCGGCAGAAGCCGGGCTGACTCGATCGGTCACCGTTCGCGAGGCCGACGACCTGCTCCGCGACGCGGAGTCGTTCTGCGAGGTGGTCGAGGAGGTGCTGGGCGTGACGTCCCAGCGGCTTCTCCCGGCTCGCGGGAGGCGGTGAGGCCGGACTCGGGCTTCTCGTCGGGACCGCCGAGCCGGATCTTGGCCGTAGCGGCTGAAGGCGAGGTAGACCGCGAACACCAAGAAGAACATGGTGAGCAGCAGGTACGCCCAGCCGAGGGTGTCGATGACCGCGCCGCTGGCTTTGCGCAGCGCCTCGCCGAAGGGGTCGGCGAACAGGACGCCGACAGCCCCGAACACTCCGGTGAACCAGTCGGGTGGGCAGGACGGGCCAGAGCGGGGTAGCCTTCCACCTCGAACACATGTTCGATATATGGAGAGGGACCGCGACCCCCTCGCCACCCCGCGCCGCTTCCCTGGCGCCCGACCACCAGGGGACACGCCATGTCAGTGGGGTCGTCGGCTGCGGCCGACCCGTTCGTTCACCTGCACGTGGCCTCGGGCTACTCGCTGCGACACGGTGCCTCGCACCCGTACCGGCTGGTCGAGCGGGCGGCCGAGCATGAGCAGGACACCCTCGCGCTGACCGACCGCGACGGGGTCTACGGCGCGGTGCGGTTCGTCAAGGCGTGCGTCCGCGCGGGCATCCGCCCCGTGCTCGGGGTCGACCTCGCGGTCGAGCCGTCCGGGCTGCTCGACCCGTCCCCACCCCGCCCGACGTCGTCGGCCCGCACTCACACCCCTGTACGCGGCGGCGCCACCCGCGACGCGAGGCTGCCCAGGGTCACCGTGCTGGCCGGCAGCAGGCGGGGCTGGGCGTCGGTGTGCCGGCTCGTCTCGGCCACTCACCTGCGAGGCGAGCGGGGCCAGCCGGTCACCACCTTGGAGACGATCGCTGCGTACGCCGAGGACACCGTGATGCTGCTCGGTCCCCATTCCGAGCTCGGCCGGGCAATCACCGGTCACCGCGACGACCTCGCCTTGGCAGTGCTCGCCCGCTGGCGCGAGGTCACCGACCCCGGCTCCCTGCTGATCGAGGTCGTGTCGCACCGGATGCCAGGGTCGGGTCCGGGCAGCACCGTGCACGCCGCCCGGATGGCGGCGCTGGCCGATGTCGCCGGCCTCGACGCCGTGCTCACCAACGCGGTTCGCCACGCCGACCCCGCCGACGCCGCCGTGCTCGACGTGCTCGACGCCACCCGGCGGCTGGTGCCGCTCGACCTGCGCCACCTCGACCGGCGCAACGCCGAGGGATTCCTCAAGTCCGGCAAGCAGATGGCCGAGGTCGCCGACGAGATCGGCCGGGCGGCCGGGCTCGGCGGGCAGGCCGGTCACCGGCTGCTGGCCCGCACCCGCCAGCTCGGCGAGCGCACCGCGCTCGATCCGGCCGCCGACCTCGGCCTCGGCAGCCTGCACCTGCCGGAGTTCACGCCCAGGGACGTCGGGCCCGGCGCCACCGCCCAGCGGGCGCTGCGGCAGCGCTGCGAGGCCGGCCTGACCCGACGCTACGGTTCGGCGGCACCCGCCGGTGCCCTCGACCGGCTCGACCACGAGCTCGCCATCATCGAGCACCTCGGCTACGCGTCGTACTTCCTCACCGTGGGCGACGTCTGCGACCTGATCCGCGCGATGGGCGTACGGGTCGCCGCCCGCGGCTCGGGCGCCGGCAGCCTGGTCAACTACGCGATCGGCATCAGTGGCGTCGACCCGCTCGCACATGGCCTGCTGATGGAACGGTTCCTGTCCCCACTGCGGCAGGCACTGCCCGACGTCGACATCGACGTCGAGTCGGCCCGTCGGGAGGAGGTCTACACCCAGATCCTCACCCGCTACGGCGGGGAGCGGTGTGCCTGCGTCGCGATGATGGACACCTACCGGGTCCGGCACGCGATCCGCGACGTCGGCGCTGCGCTCGCCATGCCGCCCGGCGAGGTCGACACGATCGCCAAGGCGTTCCCGCACATCCGCGCCCGCGACGCCCGGGCGGCGCTGCGCGAGCTGCCCGAGCTGCGTGCCTCGGGGTTCGCCGAGGAGCGGCTCACCGTGCTGTTCGATCTGGTCGAACGGCTCGACGGGCTGCCACGCCACGTCGCGCTGCACCCGTGCGGGGTGCTGCTGTCCGACGCCACACTGCTCGACCGCACCCCGGTCGAGGCCAGCCACGCCGGCTTTGCGATGAGCCAGTTCGACAAGGACGATGTCGAGGACCTCGGGCTGCTCAAGCTCGACGTGCTCGGCATCCGGATGCAGTCGGCGATGGCGCACGCCACCGCCGAGATCGTCCGCGTCGACGGCATCGAGACCGACGTCGACGACCAGCAGCAGGTGCCGCTCGACGACCCCGCGACCTACGAGCTGATCGGCCGGGCCCGCACGCTCGGCTGCTTCCAGATCGAGTCGCCGGGGCAGCGCGAGCTCACCGGCAAGTTCGGTCCCGAGACGTTCGAGGACATCGTCATCGACATCTCGCTGTTCCGGCCCGGCCCGGTCAAGTCCGACATGGTGACGCCGTTCCTGCAGACCCGGCAAGGGTGGCGTGAGGCGGTCTATCTGCACCCGGCGCTCGAGCCGGTGCTGCGTCCGACCTCCGGCGTGGTGGTGTTCCACGAGCAGGTGCTGCAGATCATCGAGCAGCTGTGCGGGTGCACGCTCGCCGAGGCCGACGAGCACCGCCGCGCGCTCGGCGACCACGAGGGCAAGGCTGACGTGCGGGCCTGGTTCTTTCCCGCCGCCCTGCGCCGCGGCTTCCCGACCGCCGTGGTCGAGCGGGTGTGGGAGGTGCTCGAAGCCTTTGCGTCGTTCGGGTTCTGCAAGGCGCATGCCGCCGCGTTCGCGCTGCCCACCTACCAGTCGGCGTGGCTCAAGACCCATCACACCGCAGCGTTCCTCGCCGGTGTCCTCACCCACGACCCCGGCATGTATCCCAAGCGGCTGATCCTCGACGACGCCCGCCAGTTCGGGATCGCGGTGCTCGGCCTCGACGTCAACGCCTCCGACGGCACCTACCGGGTCGAGCGGGTCGGCACCGGCACAGCTGCCGCGCTCCGCGCGGGGGGATCGAGGGTCGCGCCGCCCGCCGGGCTCCCCGACGCTCGCGCGTACGGCATCCGACTGTCGCTCGGCGACGTCAAGGGCATCTCCGACGCTGAGGTGGCCAGGGTCGTCGCCGGGCGGCCCTACCACTCGCTCACCGACTTCTGGCACCGCGCCCGGGTGTCAAGGCCGGTCGCCGAGCGGCTGGTGGTCGCGGGCGGCTTCGACACCGTGTACGGCATCGGCTCTGCGGTGCCCGTACGCCGCCGCGGCACCATCACCCGGCGAGACCTGCTGCTGCAGGTGCTGGAGCTGGACCGGTGGAGCCGGGTCGCGGCCCGGGGCCAGGGCCGGCCGCGACGGAGCAAGCCGCTCCCGGGTGGCGACCCCGGCGACGTGCGCTCGCTCGCCGCCGCCCAGTCCCAGCAGGCAGGGTCGGTGCAGGGGCCCACCGCCGTCCAGCTGGCGCTCGACCTGGGTGACGCGCCCGGCGAGACCGAGCCGACCGGGCTGTCGGAGATGACCGACGCCGAGCGGGTCCGGGCCGAGCTCGAGGTGCTCGGGCTCGACGTGAGCCGGCACGTCGTCGACTTCTATGTCCCGTTGCTCGACGCGCTCGGCGCCACCCGCTCGCGCGACCTGCTCGACCGTCGCAGCCGCAGCACGCTGCTGGTGGGCGGGGTCAAGGTCGCCACCCAGACGCCTCCGATCCGTTCCGGGCGCCGGGTGGTCTTCCTCACCCTCGACGATGCCACCGGGCCGGTCGACGCGACCTTCTTCGAGGATGCGCAGGGGCCGTACGCCGCCACCGTGTTCCACTCCTGGTTGCTGGTGGTGCGTGGCGAGCTGCGGCGTACGGGACCGCGCGGGGTGTCGCTGCGGGCCACCGGGTGCTGGGACCTGACCGCTCTGTTCGCCTTGTGGCGCAGCCAGGGGATCGAGGCGGTGCACGACCACCTGGCTGCCGTGCCCGAGGGGTTCGGCGCGGCCAGCGGTGAGCAGGCCGTGCACGGTGCTGCCGAGAGCCGGTCCAGCCGGCCGGTGATGGCACACCCACCCGACCTCGGCGCCCCCGGCTCGGGGCTCGGCGACGACGTCGAGGAGCAGGGGCCTGCCGCCGGCGGCATGGGGCGGCGGCGGGTGCTGGTGCACGCGAGCGGGTTCCGTCAGTCCCCGTACTCCGACGTCAAGCCGCCCGGCGAGGACGTGAAGACCGCACCCCGCAAGCTGTGGCACGCCAGCCCGGGGAGCTCGGGCCGATGACCTGCGTGAGCATGCCGGCGACCAGGGCGATGACGTCACTACGCTGGTCGTCTCGGGCGCGGATCCCCCGCCACCCGTGGGGAGGACCTCCGTGGTGGATCATCGGCGCAGCGCGGTGCGTACCGCAGCCGTCTGGGCCGTCGTGGAGGCAGAGCTGGGCCAGCTCGGCGGCCTCGGCCGGGTGGTCGACCTGGGCGGTGGCACCGGTGGCTTCGCGGTCCGGCTGGCCGGGCTGGGCCACCAGGTCACCGTCGTCGACCCCAGCCCCGATGCGCTGGCCGCGCTCGACCGGCGCGCCGCCGAGTCCGGCCTGGCGGGCCGGATGCGCGGGGTGCAGGGCGATGCCTCGGACCTGGTCAGGCTGGTGGGGGAGCAGGCGGTCGACCTGGTGCTGTGCCACGGGGTCCTCGAAGTCGTCGACGACCCCGCCGACACGCTCGCAGCGACGGTCCGCGTGCTCCAGCGCGGTGGCGCGCTCAGCCTCCTGGTCGCGCACCGCCCGGCGGCCGTGCTGGCCCGGGCGCTCGCCGGCCGGCTCGACGAGGCCCGAACCCTGCTCCGTGAGGGGGCTCGTGCCGTGCCGCGGCGGTTCACCGAGCCAGAGGTGCGCGCGCTGCTGGCTGGGGCGGGCGTTGCCGACTCCCCTTACCTGCATGGCGTCCGGGTCTTTGCCGACCTGGTGCCTGGCGTGGTCGTCGACAGCGAGCCCGGCGCCGTCGAGCTGCTGCACGAGCTGGAGCTGCTGGCCAGCGACCGCCCCGAGCTGCGCACCATGGCCAGCCAACTGCACGTCCTCGCCCGCCGCCGCTGACCGGATGCAGCTTTCGCAAGGTCACCTGCGAAAGCGTCACTACAGGGGGGTTATAACCCCCGGGCAGGGCGGCTTTCGCAAGGTCACCTGCGAAAACTGGGGTGGGTGGGACGGGTGGCGGCGATGACAGCCGGGGCGCGGGCTGGCGACGAGCACTGCCCAATTCTGCACGTCGACATGGACGCGTTCTATGCGTCGGTGGCGATCCGGGACCGCCCCGAGCTGCGCGGCGTCCCCGTCATCGTCGGTGGGGGACACCGGGGGGTGGTGCTGTCGGCCAGCTATGCGGCCAGGCAGTACGGGGTGCGGTCGGCGATGCCGGCGATGCGGGCGCGCCGGCTGTGCCCGCAGGCCGTCGTGCTCCAGCCCGACTTCGCCGTGTTCAGTGCGGTCTCAGCGGCGGTCATGGAGACGTTTCGGGCGGTCACCCCGCTGGTCGAGGCGATGTCGCTCGACGAGGCGTTCCTCGACGTGTCCGGCGCCCGGCGTCGGCTCGGCAGCCCCGCCGAGGTCGCTGAGCAGCTGCGCGGTCGGATCGCCGACGAGCAGAACATCAGCTGCTCGGTCGGTGTCGCGGCCACCACCCACCTGGCCAAGCTGGCATCGCGCCGGGCCAAGCCCGACGGGCTGCTCGTCGTGCCTCGGGAGGGGGCTACCGCGTTTTTGCACCCGTTGCCGGCAAGCGAGCTGTGGGGGGTGGGCGACAAGACCGCCGAGCAGCTGGACCGGCTCGGCCTGCGGACCGTCGGCGACATCGCGCACACCCCGGTGGGACTGCTGCGCCGTGCGCTCGGCCCGCTCACCGCCGACCACCTGCACGCCCTTGCCTGGGGCGGTGGAGGCACCACCGTCACCCCGCGCCGCAGCATCGACGAGCCCGACCGCTCGATGGGTGCCGAGGAGACCTTCTCTCGCGACACCGACGACCCCGACGTGGTCCGCCGCGAGCTGTTGCGGCTGTCCCACCGGGTCACCGGCCGGATGCGAGCGGCCGGTGTCGTAGGGCGCACGGTGACGCTGCGGGTCCGGTTCTCCGACTTCACCACGATCACCCGCTCGCGTACGCTCACCGACCCCACCGACATCGCGGTCGAGGTCTATGTGGCCGGCTGCGACCTCTACGCCCGCCTCGGCCTGCAACGCGCCCGGCTCCGCCTGGTGGGCGTACGGGTCGAGCAGCTGGCCCCAGTGATCGGCAGCCATCGTCAGCTGAGGCTCGACTCCAGACCGCACGGGTGGCCCGAGGCCGAACGGGCGGCCGACCGAGCGGCCACCCGGTTCGGGTCGCACGCGGTCGTGCCAGCCACGCTGGTCAGCAGTCGCCGCCCTTGACGCCACCCATTCTCGCGACCCCCTACGACCCCCGCGGCCGGTCACCGCCAGCCGGCGCAGGAGCCTCGCGTCACGACGACAGGTCGACGTGGGGTGGAGGTCACATCAGGTCGAGCGAGCGGGTGCCGACGCCCGGACCTGCCATCCGGTCCCACTTGCCGTAGATGTGCACGTTGAGGTTGACCCTCGACGTCATCGACCACAACTGACGGGCGTCCTCGATGTACATGTTCACGCAGCCGTGGCTGTGGTCCTGCCACGGATCGATCATGAACGGTGACCCGTGGAAGGCCTGCCCGCCGGAGAAGAACTGCGAGTAGGGCATCGCGGTCCCGTAGATGCCGCTCACGTGGTCCTTGTCGCGCATGTAGACCCGGAAAGTCCCGACCCGCGTCTCGTAGCCGCGTTTGCCGCCTCGTACGAGCCACGAGTTGCGCAGGTTGCCCTTCTTCCACAGCGTCACCTGGTGGCGGTAGCGGTCGTAGCAGATGTGCCAGCCGATGCCGTCCTTGCACTTGTTGTGGATCAGCGGCCGGGCCTTGACCGTACGGGGGATCAGCTTGGCCCACGTCTTGTGGTTGGCGATGCCGTTGACGTGCAGACCGACCCGATGCTGGAACCTGCGCACCGCGGCCTTGGTCAGGTCGCCGAAGTAGCCCGTGACCGGGCCATTGAAGGCGCCCACCCAGCGCAGCCGGTACTGGAGCTCGGTGACGTGCTCGATCCGTCGCGGCGAGCTGTCCTCGTCCCCGTAGCGGACCACCTCACGGGCGAACCGCTTCTGCATGTTCCAGTCGCCGCCCTTGCCCGTGGATGCCGGGGTGGATGCTGGCGATGCGTCGGCCGTCGTTGCGGCGGGCACCGTCGCACCTGCTGCGCTCGAGGCGCCGGTCACCAGCAGCCCCGCGATCAGGGCGCCAGCGGTCGCCAGGGTTGCGGTTGTTGAGCTCATCGTTCCTCCGTCAAGCGTCATGTCCTCGTAGCGCGGCATCTAGTGTGCACGCTCGGCTCCGCAACCGCGCGGCGCATCGCCGAGAAGATTGCCGCGCTCGGGTTTCCGACCGGCCGACCGCTGCCTACACTCAGGACATCGAACGTCAGTCGGAGGACCATGGTGCCACTCTCTGAGGAGGAGCAGCGGCTGCTCGAGCAGATGGAGCAGGCGCTCGCGGCGGAGGATCCCAAGTTCGCGTCCACGCTGCGCGGGGCGACCCTGCGCGCCCGGCTGCGTCGCCAGGTGGTCCTGTCCGCGGTCGCGTTCGTGGCAGGCACGGGTCTGCTCATGGTCGGGGTGATCGTGCAGATGACGCCGGTCAGCGTCGTCGGCTTCGTCGTGATGTTGGGGGCCGCCTACCTGTTCATCACCGCCTGGCGCCGCGGCGGCGAGGTCGACGCCAACGAGGAAGCCCCCCAGACCTCGCGCCGCCCGAGCCCCCGGACTCCGCGCGCCGCCAGCGGAGGGTCCTTCATGGACCGGATGGAAGAGCGCTGGCGCCGCCGCCGCGACGACGAGCCCTAAGGGGACGGCCCCCTCCTGGCGCACCCCGCTGGGGTCGGTCCCGTGCTCACCTGAGCCTCGACTCTCGGCACCAGCCCTGATCTGACCTCTGCCGCTGGCCCGCCTTGCCCCCACACCGCCCCAACGGGTCGTTGACCAATGGGGTCGCCGCACTGGGTCCGGCTCACCGGGTCGGCCACCGGGTCCACTCACCCGGTCAGCTCACCCGGTCAACTGGTAGTGGGTCAGTTTGATCTGCGCGGAGCAGCGGTCCGTTCAGCTGCTTGCTTCGGCGAGCGTGGGAGCGGGAGCCACCCGACGATGCCAAAGACGAGCACCGCTACGACGACCGCGACGATGAAGGCACGATCGTCGCCGTCTCTGCCGCTACCCCAGGGCAGAGCCACCCCCACGACAGAGCCAAGTAGGCTATACGTCTGGAAGGCTCACCCTCTTCGCCCACGCCCAGCGTCGGCCACAACGCCAGCAACGCCAGAACCGCCAACACGCCAGCGGTCATCTTGCGCTGCATAACAATCCCCTTCCTGCCCGTGTGTTCTGCGGCCAGTCTATGAGGCAGGACGGTCCAACAGCCCGGCGATCTCGGCCAGCGTCCATACGTGGTCCACGATCCCGGCCGCCATCGCGGGCGTGGTCGGGTAGCCACCGTCCCGCTTGGTCAGGGTCTGGTGCGGGCGGGCCAAGTTGTAGTGCATGTAGTGCAGCGATACCGCGTGAGCGAGGTTCTCGACCTCTTGCTGAACCCGTTGGTCAGTCGGGTGAAGCGGCGCATCCCCATCGGCATCGTGAGGTTCTGAGGCTCGACGTAGCTCGTGGACACGAGCGACTTGACCGGCTGGCCGGTGACGAGACGCTTCTCCGTACCGGTGCATTCGGCGGGGCTGTAGCGATGCTCGTTGTCCGTGCCGCCCGGCTCGCCGTAGATCTCACTGGGTTGCGGTGCCCTCCACGTGCACGACAGCGCCGTCGCGGGCGGACACGTACGCATGGTGGCTGCGCGAGCGCCGGTCGTCTCGCCACGACGACGGCAACAGCGACATCGGCAGCCAGGTCGCGCGCAGCAGCCGACCGCGCGAGCGGTTCGCGGCGAGATGATCGAGCACGGTCTCGACGTCGGCCCGCGGGTCCGCGGCGGTACCCACCGTCACGGGCCCGACCGGGCCACGGGCGAACCGCGACCGCTCGACCCGCAGCACCAGCCGGTTGAGCGCGTCCACCGCAGGCGCGTCGGCGTCCAGCCAGGGCCGCAGTGCCCGGCCAGCACCGCGCAACGTCGCCGTGTCGTCAAAGCGCAGCCCGAGGTCGACGGTGCCGTCGTGCAGCTCCCGCCAGGCCGGTTCCATCTCGCCGGCAGCGGTCCGGGTCCACCGTCGTCGACGCAGGGCCTCCCGGACCAGGCGTGGCGCGACGGCGAGTGCCGCCAGGAACAGCGCGCCGGCCAGGGAGGCGATCAGCACGCGGCTCAGGCCGTCGTTGCCGTCGGAGGACGCCCCGGCGGCGGCCCCAGGGTCGAGGGACGGCCGGAGCGGGTCGACCGCCTCGGTGCTCGGCAGGTCCGGTCCCCGGGTGGGGTCCGTGGCTGAGCCGTCGTCCGGCTGGTACGTGGGCGCCTCGCCGGTGCGAATGGCCGGTGTGGGCTCGAACTTCAGCCAGCCGGCGCCCTCGAAGTAGAGCTCCGGCCAGGCGTGCATGTCGACACCGGCATAGGCGAACGTCCCGGTCCCGGTCGGCTCGGGCCGCAAGAACCCCACCGCCACCCGCGACGGGATACCCAGCGTGCGCGCCATCAGGGCCATCGAGGCAGCGAACTGCTCGCAGTACCCTGCCCTGTTGTCGGTGATGAAGTCGCGGATGGTCCCGATGCCGGAGCCGCCCTCGCGGCGGAGCGAGTACTCGAAGCCTCCGTCGATACGGAACCAGTCCTGCAGGCTGAGCGCCTGTGCGATGGCGGTGTCGTCTCCCTCGGTCACGTCCAGGGCGACGCGCGCGATCTCCGGGGGCAGGTCGCTCGGCAGCTCGACGAACGGGTCGAGGGCGGCCGGCGGCGGACGCGTGCGAGCGAGCTGCTCACGGGTGGGAACCGGCTGCTGGCCCGAGAAGGAGTAGCCGAGGCCCTGCGTCGTCGAGTCGTCACGGGCGGAGATGTCCAGCTGCACCGGGTCGATGCCCCAGCTTCCCTCGGCCCGCACCTGGGTGATCGGATAGACGACCGGAAGCCAGGTCGACCGGAACTCCTCGGTGACCTGGACGTCATAGCTGACCGGGGCGCGCTCGATCCCTAGCGCCGGATCAAGCCCCGGGATGGCTGGGACGTCGCTGAGGTCGGCCGACGTGTCCTCGTCACGGTCGGATGCCTCCCACGACGAGCCGGTGAACCTGTCCAGAGCGGCCAGGCGCAGGTATCCGGGGAAGGGGTCGTTGGTGGTGAACGTGACCAGCACAGCCTCGCTCTGCTCGTCGAGGTTCTTGCGCAGGTCGAGCATCGGGTCGTCGAGGTCGACCGGACCGTCCCCCGAGCCCTCGCCGCCGGTGTCGCCGTCGGCCGTCAGTGGTCCGTCAGCAAGGAAGGTCTGCGGCAGCGTCGGCACGAGCACGGGGAGGACGACCGCCAGTGCCACCGCCCCGAAACCGACCCGGCGGCCCGCCGAGACCAAGCTGGTGACAGGTGCGCTCTGTCGGGCTGGGCCGGCCAGCAGGGTGCCGGTCTGGGCGATCTTGCGGCCCCAGTGGCTGAGCCGGTCGCGCTGCTCGGCGGCGAGCAGGAAGATGTAGCCGAGGGCGGCGGGGACGAACGCCAGCACCGGGACGGTGCCCCACAGCGATACCGGCGCCATGTAGACGCCCAGGAACGGGAGACCGACCAGTGCCGGACGCCGCCAGGTGACGGCGACGACGTCGACCAGCAGCACCACCAGCGCCACGATGACCGCCAGACACGCGGTCACAGCGGTGTCGGCGGGGGCGGGAGGGGCATTGGCGTTGGCGGTGTCGACGGCGGCCGCGACGAGATCGGCGAGGACCCGGAACGACTCGGCGGTGGGCACCACCCCGGCCCAGGCCTGCTCGGATGCGTAGCCGAGGGTTGCCCACTCCAGCAGCACCACCAGCTGGGCGAGCACGATGACGGGGGCCGGGAGGTGGGCGAGGCGGCCGATCGCCCCGGCCACCGCGACCAGCGCTCCGGCGAAGCCGCCCACGAACAGGAAGGTCTTGGAGTCGACCAACGGGCCCAGGGTGAGGCAGGCGCACAGCGCGGCAAGCCACGCCCAGGCAGTCAACCGGACCGCGCCCGACCAGCGCGCGCTCATCGGGCCAACCCCGAGTCGAGTGTCGAGGCCAGCCCCGCGTACGGACGGATCGGGCCGCCGAGCTGGGCGCCGAGTCGCTGCCAGGCCACCGGCACGGGATCGCGCGGACTGGCGGTCGCGACCAGCCAGCCGGCGCCGGCGAGCATCGCTGCATGCTGGCGTACTCCCGCTGAGGTGGCGGCAGGGATCGCGGTGCTGCCGTGCTGGCGAACGGGCTGCCGGGGCTGGTTGCCGCGCCGGACCTGGGCCGGTTGACTGTGCCAGGCCGCCACGTCCAGGAGCAGCGCAAGCCCGCGGGTGGCCGGTGGCAGCGCGCGGCACAGATCGGGAACGTCGATGCCCTGCAGCCGGCCGAGCACGGCGACCAGCAGCCCCGGGCTGCGCGTCACCGCCTGCGCGGCCTCGGTGAGCCGCAGCCGGGTCGAGGGTGTGAGCACGGCCAGCTGGTCGAGCACTGGCCCAGCCTGCGCCTGGGGGCTCAGCGTGTGGTCGTGCCAGGTGGCCGCCTCGATGTCGGGGTGGTCGGTGAGCAGTCGGACGGCGAAACCCGCCCTGGCCAGGTGCACCGACATGGACGCCGCGGCGGTCACCGCCCATTCCACAGACGACCCGGGCCCGCTGCCCTCGTGCGCCTGCGTCCGGGTGTCGAGCAGCAGGGTCGCTCGGCTCTGCCACGGCTGCTCCTCGCGGCGCACCATGAGCTCACCGGTCCGTGCGGTGCTGCGCCAGTGGACCCGGCGCAGATCGTCGCCGAGGTGGTACTCGCGCACGGTGACGTCCTCGGCCGACCCGGTGGCAAACGCGCGGGGGCGCCGGTCGCCGGTGCCCGACCACTCGCTGGTGATGCCGACCGATGGCAGTGCGTGCACCGCTGGGGTGACGACCAACCGGGTCGTGGCGGTGAACGTACGGATCAGCTCGATCATCCCGAACGGGTCGCTCACGCGTACGGACAGCGGGCCGACCTCGTAGTGACCTCGCGTGTCCGACCGCACTGGATAGGTGACCTCGCCGACCCAGCGCCGTGCCGCGTGGTCGACCAGGAAGCGAGGCCGGGCGCCCAGCGCGTACGGCACGCGGTCCTCGAGCAGCATCAGCCCCATCGGCAACCGCCCCTGGTTGGCGAGCTGCAGCGACACCGTGGCGGTCTCCCCGACGGCGATACGGCCCGGTGCGATGGACCGGTCGGCGCGAAGCCGGTAGCGGGCCTTGCTGACGACCAGTGCGGTGAGCAACGGTACGGACGCTGCGAGGATGCCGACGCGCAGGAGCGCGTCATAGCCCAGCAGCACCGAGCAGAGCGCGGTCGCGGCGCCGGCGGCGAGAAAGGCCCGGCCCCGTGTGGTCAGCGCTGCGAGCGCCTCTCGCACGCTCAGCCGTCCATCGGCTCGACGCGGCCCGCGGTGGGTACGGGCACGGCCGCGACGATCGAGTCCAGCACCTGCTCGGCGCGACGCCCGCCCATCGCCGCCTCGGGCGTCAGCAGCAGCCGGTGTGAGAGCACGGAGCGGACCAGACGCTGGACGTCGTCGGGCACGACGTAGTCACGCTGCTCGAGTGCCGCCCATGCCTTGGCTGCACGGACCAGGTGCAGCGTCGCGCGCGGTGATGCGCCGAGCCGCAGGTCAGGCGAACGGCGGGTCGCGGTGATGAGGTCGATCGCGTAGCGCTGCACCCCGGGGGAGACGAAGACACCGCGGACGACCTCGATCAGCTTGGCGACCTCGCCGGCCGACGTCACCGGTTCGACGGCGTCCAGGGGGTTGTCGCCGGTGTGGACGTCGAGCATCCGTAGCTCGGCCTCCGGTACGGGATAGCCGATCGACACCCGGGCCGTGAACCGATCGCGCTGCGCCTCGGGGAGCGGGTAGGTGCCCTCCATCTCGATCGGGTTCTGGGTGGCGATGACCATGAACGGGTCGTCGAGGTGGTAGGTCGTCGCGTCGACCGTGACCTGGCGTTCTTCCATGCACTCCAGCAGGGCCGACTGCGTCTTGGGGGATGCCCGGTTGATCTCGTCGCCCACCACGATGTTGGCGAAGACTCCGCCCGGGCGGAACTCGAAGTCGCGCGTGTCCTGGTTGAAGATCGACACGCCGGTCACGTCGCTGGGCAGCAGGTCAGGGGTGAATTGGATCCGGCGGACTGTGCCGTCGATCGCCCGGGCCAGGGTCTTGCTCAGCATCGTCTTGCCGACGCCCGGGACGTCCTCGATCAGCAGGTGGCCGCCGGCAAAGAGCACCGTGAGGGTGGCGCGCACCACCTCGGGCTTGCCCTCGATGACCGTCTCGATAACACGCTGCAACCGGTTCGCCGTCGCGGTGAGCTCGCCGAGGTCACCGCCGGCGGCGTCGGGTTCTGCCACGTGCTCTCCCTCATCGCGGTCAGGTTCGCTGGCGTGCCGCCCCGATCCTCACACGACGCCCTGCTGCGTCGGGTGTCCTCCTCACAACGATCCTGCCACCGAGTCGCGCCCAGCGGCCTGATCGACGGTGGTGCGACCAGCTGTCCAGGTGGTTGACGGTGGAGGATCGTGGGATAGAGTGGAACGAAGTGGAGGACAGACAGCATTCGCTCGGCGGGAGGTGGGCACCGGTGTTCTTTGGCACCCACACCCCGCGGCTCGACGACAAGGGTCGGATCGTGCTCCCGGCGAAGTTCCGCGACGAGCTGGTGGAGGGCCTGGTGGTCACGAGAGGTCAGGACCGGTGCCTGTACGTGTGGCCTCGGGCCGAGTTCCAGCAGATCAGTGCGCGGATGTCCCAGGCCCAGGCAGTCAGCGACAAGCGGGCACGCAACTTCAGTCGAATGCTCTATTCCGGCGCGTCCGACGAGGTCCCCGACAAGCAGGGCCGGGTGACGCTGCCGCCGTCGCTGCGCGAGTACGCCCGGCTCACCCGCGAGTGCGTCGTCATCGGCAACGGCGACCGGGTGGAGATCTGGGACGCGGCGGCCTGGGAGGAGTTCGCTCGCGAGCAGGAGGAGGCGTTCTCCGACCAGGACGAGGTGGTGGTGCCCGGAGTCATCTGAGCGACCTCACCAGATCGCGGCCGAGCACCGCTGACCGCTCGTGCGACGAGGTCTTCGCCCCGCTCCCGGTGTCTGCTGGCGCACCTTCCCCTTGCGCCAGACGACCGGCAACGACCAGCTCAGCCGGAGGGCGGGCCGAAGACCTGGCTGCATGAAGCGGTCCCGTACCGGCATACGCACCAGGCACGCACCAAGGACATGAGGGGTCGAGATGGTGGTCGGCGTCAGCCAGTCAGGGCACCGGTGGGCGCAGCCTCGGCTGCGACGGCACGGGCAGCAGGGCACGGCCCGGACACAGGTCGTGGGTGGGCGGCTGCCCGCCGCGGCCGAGCCTCCGGACGGGACGCGGCTCGAGCGTCGGATCCGCGACGACGTCCGTGACGGGGCGTACGTGATGGCGTTCAGCTGTGTCGCGTCGACAGCCACCGCCCTGACTGTGGTGCTGCTCGCTCGGCTGGCCGGCTGACCTGATGGGCGACGACGCGGACACGGCCGACAACGGCGGCGGACACGTACCGGTGCTGCTGGAGCGGGTCGTCGACCTGCTCGCCCCGGCCCTGCAGCAGCCCGGCTCGGTGCTCGTCGACGCCACCGTGGGTCTCGGGGGTCACAGTGGCGCGATCCTGGATCGGTGCCCGCAGGCGCGGGTGATCGGGCTGGACCGAGACCCCGTGGCCGTCGCGCTTGCCCGGTCCCGGCTGGCCCGCTTCGGAGACCGGGTCCACATCGTCCGTACGGGCTACGACGCGATCGCAGACGTGGTCGTCGCGCCCCGTCCCAGCGCTTGGCCCAGCGCCGGGCCGAGCGGGTGTCGCAGTGCGTCCACCAGCAGGTGCGTGGAGGCGGTGCTGTTCGACCTCGGCGTCTCGTCGGTGCAGCTCGACCGCGCCGAGCGCGGCTTCTCGTACTCGAAGGATGCTCCGCTCGACATGCGGATGGACGGGTCGGGCGAGTCTGGCGGGCTGACCGCCGCCGAGCTGCTCAACACGTGGTCGGCCGGCGGCATCGCTCGCGTCCTGCGGGACTACGGCGAGGAGCGCTTCGCCCGCAGGATCGCCGCCGCGGTGGTCCGGGCCCGTGCCGACGAGCCCTTCACCAACAGCTCGCGGCTGGTCGATGTGGTCCGGGCCGCGGTGCCGGCCGCCACCCGACGCACCGGGGGCAACCCGGCCAAGCGCACGTTCCAGGCGCTGCGGATCGCCGTCAACGACGAGCTCGCCGCCCTGCGTCGCGCGCTGCCTGCCGCCCTCGACTGCTGTTGCCTGCACGGCCGGGTGGTCGTGCTGGCCTACCACTCGCTGGAGGACCGCATCGTCAAGACCGAGCTCGCGTCCCGAGTCCGCAGCACGGTGCCCGACGACCTGCCCGTGATTCCACCCGGCCACGGCCCGCAGCTGCGCCTGCTGACCCGTGGCGCCGAACAGGCATCGGAGGCCGACGTCGCAACCAACCCCCGCTCCCGGTCGGTGCGGTTGCGGGCGGCTGAGCGGATCGCGGTGGCAGCGTGAGCAGCCCGCAGCCGGGTGGCCGCGGCGCGCGGGCGGGCTCCAGGGC
>JACCWP010000056.1 GCA_013697585.1 Nocardioidaceae bacterium | reverse complement strand
GTCGAGGAGCTGCTCGCCGAGCGTGGCGTCACGGTCGATCACGTCACGGTCTATCGGTGGGTTCAGCGGTTCACACCGGAGTTCGTCGAGGCCGCGCGGACGTGCCGTCATGTGCCGGGTGACCGCTGGTTCGTCGACGAGACCTACGTCAAAGTCAACGGCCGGTGGAGGTACCTGTACCGGGCGGTCGACCAGTTCGGGCAGGTCATCGACGTGTGGCTGTCCACCAGACGAGATCGGACCGCAGCACGAACGTTCTTCACCAGGGCACTCGCGCTCGGGGCGGTGCCTGTCGAGGTGACCACGGATCGGGCACCGGCCTACCCGCGCGTCCTTGACGAGCTTGTCCCGATCGCCCGGCATGCTGCTGCACTGCGGCGTCGACTGGCAGACTCAACCGACCACCCCGATCAGAGGGCGGCTACCACGCTTGGCTGCGTAGAGCCGCCAAACTCTGCAGCCCACGGCCAGTTCTGCTTGATCGATTTCCGGGCAAGCAGGCTCTCTGCGTTCGCTACGCAGCGTTACGGCAACAATGGGTTATCGTTACTTCGCTTGATTGTCCTCTCGTCTTGCCGCACCCTGAACGTGCGACGCCCATCGCGAGACGTGGCAAACCCCAGCGCAAGGAGCCCTTAGTAGTGCTCGGCATTCGACCCCTGGCCATCGCGGCCGCCCTCGGCGTGCTCGCCGGACTGACGGCAGCCGGCGGCAGCGCGTCTGCCTCTCTGGAGCATCCCACCGTGGTCAGTGAGGACCCAGTCGACTTCACGCCCCACTTGGTCGATGACGGAGGCTCGGGGCCCCTGGCGCTGGCGGTGGCGAAACTCGGCGGCACGATGTTCATCGGCGGACGCTTCAGCGCCGTCGAGAACTCTGACCGCACCACGACCACTGCTCGGCAGAACATCGTGGCGTTCGACGCCGGCACGGGTGCGATCAGCAACGGCTTCGCGCCCTCCATCGACGGCCCGGTGTATTCCTTGCTTTCCGAGGGCAGTTCGGTCTACGTCGGCGGATCGTTCGACACAGTGAACGGGATGAGCAGGCCGGCCATCGCCAAGCTGGACGCCACGACGGGGGCATTGGACACGGGCTTCCAGCCGTCGGCGATCCCTGGGGGGCGGGTCAGTGAGATCCGGCTGGTCGACGGGCGCCTGTTGGTCGGTGGCACGTTCGGGAGGAACCTCGTCGCGCTCAACCCGGACACGGGCCGCAACACCGGCTACATCGACATCGCCATCGATGGGAAGGTCCCGCTCAGCACCAGCAAGACCGAGGTCTACCGCTTCGCCGTCAACCCGGCGGGCACCCGCCTGGTGGGCGTGGGGAACTTCACCAGCGTCGGCGGCCAGGACCGTTCGCGAGCGTTCATGCTGAACCTCGATGCGGGTGCCGCGACGCTCAGCCCGTGGTACTACCCGCCGTTGAGGGACAAGTGCGAGTCGAACACGGCGACCCGGCAGGCGTACCTTGACGACGTGGACTTCTCCCCGGACGGGAGCTACTTCGTCTTCGTGTCGACGGGCTTCGTCACCGACGAGCAGTCGCAGATCGGCACCCACGTCTGTGACGCGGCTGCCCGGTTCGAGACCGATGTGCTCGCACCGACCGAGCCGACCTGGATCAACTACACCGGCGGTGACACCTTGCACTCCGTCGCCGTCACCGGCGCGGCCGTGTACGTGCAGGGACACAACCGGTGGCTGGACAATCCGCAAGGCCGCGACTCTTGCGACCCGGCAACAGGATGTGTCGAGCGCAAGGGCCTCGGCGCTATCGACCCGGACACCGGGCTGGCCCTGCCGTGGAACCCGGTCAAGCCGGCCGCCCAGGGTGGCCAGGACTTCCTTGCCACCGATGACGGTCTGTGGGTGGTCTCCGACAGCAGACGCTTCAACGGGGAGTACCACCGCGGCATCGCCTTCGCCCCGCTGCCCTGACTCCGAGCCGCCCCACGGTGCGCGCACCGCGCAGACCTTCGGCCACAACGCCACCGTCCGCGACGGTCCTCGGTTATCGTGCGGCGCAGTTGTGCCGGGCGACCTTGCATCGGTGCACTTGACTGCGTCGAGGAGGATGTCATGGCTGCAGGTGCCGGCAGGTGCGTGCTCGGGTTCATCTCGCTGGGGGCGATCGTGTCGCTCGTCGCGGGGACGCCCGCGCTCGGGGCATCCGGACGGCGGCACCCAGCGCCCTGTCAGGCCCGGCACCTGAAGGCAGGCTCACCGGGGTGGCCGCAGTCTCCGGGTCCGACGTCTGGGCCGTCGGCCAGCTCGTCGGCCGCATAGGACGCCGGCTGACCTTGATCGAGCACTGGGATGGTTCCGAGTGGACCACGGGTCAAGTCCTGTGACGTGGTGTACGACGGTTGATCCTTCGTCGTTGTTGTTCAGGCCGTGATGGCCTGGATGGTCAACTC
>JACCWP010000167.1 GCA_013697585.1 Nocardioidaceae bacterium | reverse complement strand
ACGATTGGCAACGACGCGATCCTTCGAGAAGGCACCTGCGCATCGAGGTGCAGCGTTGAGAACCGACTACTGACAGTCAGGTATTCACACGCTCAGTGAGATCTCTCAAGATCACTTGCACCGCCGGGACTTGCTCGGAAACGTGTGACACACTCGAACCTTCGTCCACGTCAAGCCGTGTGCGAAAGGGAGAGGAACGTGCACAACTTCTCAGCGGCCCTCGTGCAACATGAGGGCCGGGTGATCATCAAGGTTCGGGGTGACGTCGACGGCGCGACGGCGGCCGAGTTCGCAGCCTGTCTGCGGGTCCTCGCCACAGCATCAGCTCATGTCGTCATCGATGTCGCAGAGGTGGAGCTGATCGCGATGGCCGGCATCGACGTGCTCATCGACGCGTTGCAGCGCGTCGGCCCGGTGGGTTCGGTGACCCTGCGTCACCCCAAGGGAGGAACGCTCAAAGCAGTCGAGACAGCCGGCCTGTGCGATCTGGTGAAGCTGGAGACCTCGAGCGCTTAACCTCTGGGAGTTCTCATGCGCGATATCGGGCAGCTCCCTCTCCTCGTCTTCTCGCCACACCTCGATGATGCGGTCCTGTCGGCGCGCCGAGCTCTCGCGGCTCGACCGGGTTCGATCATCGCCACGGTGTGCACAGCCCGGCCCGAGGGCCGCGCTGTGCTGACGGATTGGGATCGCGATTCGGGCTTCACCTCGAGCTGGGGCTGCATGTCGGCTCGACTCGAGGAGGACGCGCGGGCGGTCGCGCTGGTAGGTGCCACACAGCAGCTGATGGGGTTCCTCGACGGCCAGTACGGTCGACGCCGTGACGACGACGTCACGGCAGCGATGGCGCGGCTGATTCACTCGACGCTCGACAGTCACGTTCCCTGTGCGCCTCTGGGGGTGATCCATCCCGACCACGTTCTGTCGCGGACAACTTCCTCGGCGCAGCAAGCGTCACCGGGCTGGAGAGCTTCATCCTCTACGAGGAGGTCCCCTACCGGGCGAGCAGGCGCAGCAACGAGGTCCGCGCACAACGCTTCAGCAAGCTGTTCGAGCGCCGTTGGCAGCCGTCGTTGGTGGAGGTGCTCGAGTCGAGCAACCGAACGAACGATGCTGCGCTCGCTTGTTACGCCTCCCAACTGCCGCTCCTCGACGCCGCCGGCGTCGATGCGACGGAGACCTGGTGGCATGTGACCCGGTGCAGGGGACGCTTCCGGGTGCGGCAGCGCTGGAACCTCCCACGAAGTGCAGGTCAACTGCGACGGTACGGGCGATCCAGTCCAAGTCGAGATGAGCGTGGCCGAGCGATTCGGTCGTCAGCTGGGGCATCTGTGACGAGTGCCGGCCCCTCCGGTACAGCACGTGCCTCAGCCCGAACCCCCGCTAGCGGACGATCTGCTCGAGACCCAACAGGACGTAGTGCGGCCGACGCGACGACAGCGCGGCGCGCATGTACACCGCTGTTGCGCGCCGGCGATGCCTCGAACGGCGATGCTGCCCCGCGATCCAGTGCAGGTAGCGGCTCTCCATGCGCTGCACGGCGCCGAGGTCGGTTTGCGCTGCGGGCCGTCGCGCGTACGTGCGAAACGATGACACCACTCCGGCGGTGTCCGTGAGGTGCGCGGCCCCCGCGTGCCGGACGTAGCCCACGAGCACGTCGCCCAGCGAGGCGGCCGGCGCCACCGCGGCCAGCCGCAGCCAGTACTCGTGGTCTTCGAGGCAGCGCAGTTCGGGATCGAAGCCGCCGACTTCGTCGAGCACCGACGGCGCGCGAGCACGTTCGATGCACCAGCCGGCAGCGAGATCCCCGCGATCAGCGCCTGATGACCTCGATCCGGGGCTGGCGGCGCGAACGTGGCGAGGACGCGCAGCTCGTCATCGAGGTGAGCGACGCCCCCGTACACGAAGTCAGCCGACGCCTGTGCAGCCGCGTCGAGCTGGAGGCGCAGCTTGCGTGGCGCCCAGATGTCATCGTCGTCGAGGAAGGCGATCCACTCCCCGCGAGCAGCTGCCATGCCACTGTTCCGAGCTCGTGCGACGCCCGTGCCTCGTTCGTTGCGAATCGTGCGCACGCGGTCGTCGTTGAGGGAGGCCAGTCGCCGCGGTGTCTCGTCGGTCGAACCGTCGTCGACGACGACCACCTCGAGGCTCACGTCCTGCTGACACAGCGCCGACGCGAGCCCGCGCGCTTCCAGCAGGCGCCATCGATTGCGGGTCGGTATCACGACGCTGACCTCAGGACCTGGCCCGCTCACGTTCGGCTGTTGCATTCGACGACCCTCTGCATCGCTACAATCTCGCCGATGCTCGGCCCGATCCTACGGCGGTGGTAAGCAGCACGAGGCACCGGGCGCGCGTCGAACCGGTCAAGCCGGGTGCGCACCGACCGCGCTGGTCGGTGATGATCCCCACGCACGACTGCGCCGCCTTCCTCCGCCACACCTTGGTATCGGTGCTCGAGCAGGACCCCGGCCCTGAGCAGATGCAGATCGAAGTCGTCGATGACGCCTCCGGCGATGATCCGGAATCCGTCGTCCGTGAGCTCGCCGGGGACCGGGTCGCGTTCTACCGTCAAGCAGCGAACGTCGGGCACACCCGCAACTTCGAGACGTGTCTGCAACGTTCCCGGGGTGAGATCATCCACCTCCTTCACGGCGATGATGCCGTGCGGCCCGGGTTCTACGACCGCTTGGAGGCGCCGCTCGTTCGCGACCCCAGCCTGGGAGCGACCTTCTGCCGTTACATCTCCACCGACGAAGCAGGGCACTGGCAGGCGATCTCGCCGCTCCTGCGTCCGCACAGCGGCGTTCTCGAGCGGTGGCTGGAGCGCATCGCCTTGGGCCAGGCACTGCAGACTCCCTCCATCGTCGTGCGCCGGGACGTGTACGAGCAGCTGGGCGGCTTCGACCGCCGACTGGCGTGGACGGAGGACTGGGAGATGTGGGTCAGGATCGCCGCCAACTACCCGGTGTGGTACGAGGTCGAGCCGATGGCCCTCTACCGCGTCCACGCCCTGTCCAGCTCAGGCACCCTCGCCAGGACGGCGGGCACCATCCGCGACGTTCGCACGGCGATCGCCCTCAATGCCGAACACCTCCAACCTGAACGGGTTGACGTGGTGACCCGGCAGGCCAGCGCGATCCTCGCTGACACTGCGCTTCGACGTGCCCGCCGGCTGCTCGACAACGACTCCCCAGGAGCCCTCGCCCACGTCGTCGAGGCGCTGCGCACCCGACCTAGCCCGATGGTGCTGCTGCGCGCCGCCGCGATCGGGCTGCGGGCACTCGTCGAGAACGTGCGACGAATGACATCATGAGCGCAGACGTCTCCGGTGGTGGGGTCCGCCGTGCAAGGGGACATCACGCCGGAGCACAGGCCGGAGTGCACGGTCGAGAGAGGAACAACGTGGGTCAAGCTGTCAGGAACGTTGCCGTGCTGCTCGCAGGTGGCGTCGGGTCACGGGTGGGCTTGGATCTGCCGAAGCAGTTGATCAAGATCGCTGGGCGACCGATCATGGAACACACCTTGGCGATCCTGGACCAGCACCCGGACATCGACGAGATCGTGATCATGATGGCACCCGGTCACCTCGATGCGGTGCGCAACATCGTTCGCTCGGGTGGCTACACGAAGGTCGCCGGCATCTTGGAAGGTGGCAAGACGCGCAACGACACGACGCTGCGTGCCCTCGAACACCTCGGGGAGGATGACTGCAACGTGCTCTTTCACGACGCGGTACGGCCGCTCGTCAGCCCGCGGATCATCACCGAGTGCTTGCGCGCCCTGCGCACGCATCAGGCAGTGGACGTGGCGATCCCTTCCGCTGACACGATCATCGAGGTGACGCCGCAGGACACGATTCGTGCCATCCCGCCGCGCACCAACCTCCGGCGGGGGCAGACGCCGCAGGCCTTTCGCGCAGCCGTGATCAAGGAGGCATACGCGCGCGCCGGGCGCGACGAATCGTTCCAGGCGACCGACGATTGCACGGTGGTCCTTCGTTACATGCCCGAGGTCCCGATATTGGTCGTGCCTGGGGAGGAGCGGAACATGAAGGTCACAGAGCCGATCGACGTGTACCTGGCCGACAAGCTCTTCCAGCTCGCGGATCCTCTTCCTGCGGCAACACACACCGACGACCAGTACACAGCGGCACTGCAGGGCAAGACGATGGTCATCTTCGGTGGCAGCTACGGCATCGGGGCCGACATCGCCACTCTGGCTCGACGTCATGGCGCTCACGTCGCCTCCTTCAGCCGTTCGTCGACGCAGACTCACGTCGAGCGTCGAGACGACGTGGCCGCCGCAGCACGCAGCGCAGTGGAGCAGTTCGGTCGCGTCGACCTGGTCGTCAACACCGCTGGCGTCCTTCACCGGGGCACGCTGGTGGAGACGTCGGACGAGGCCATGTACGCGGCAACGGAGATCAACTACATCGCGCCGATGCTCATTGCGCAGGAGTTCTTCAGACTGCTCGCCGAGACGCAGGGGAGCCTGCTGTTCTTCACCTCGAGTTCGTACACTCGGGGGCGGAGCGGCTACAGCCTCTACTCCTCCGCCAAGGCCGCCGTCGTCAACCTCACGCAGGCACTGGCGGACGAGTGGTCGTCCGCTGGCGTGCGCGTCAACTGTCTGAACCCGGAGCGAACTGGAACGCCGATGCGCACACGAGCATTCGGTGATGAGCCAGCGGACACCCTGCTCACCTCGATGTCTGTCGCGCGTGCTTCGTTGGACATCCTCCTGTCAAACGGAACCGGCCACATCCTCGATGTGCGCAAAGATGCCCCGCCGGTGGGAACCACGCAGTTCCCGCCGATCAGCGCGTAGCTGATCGCCGACGGGCACGTACCTGCCGCTCAGCTGCTGTGGGCAAAACAGCTCGGTGTAGGGTGCCATG
>JACCWP010000154.1 GCA_013697585.1 Nocardioidaceae bacterium | reverse complement strand
CCCCTGGGACGCGCGCGCCGCGAACGCCGCCAACCCGACGTCGACACCGGAGCGCTCGAGCAGGGCCGCCACCGCGACCGCAGGGGGGGTGCGCAGCCACACGTGCCGGCAGCGCGACCGGATCGTGGCGAGCACGTCTTCGGCCGTCGGCGCACACAGCAACCAGACGGTGTGCGGCGCCGGCTCCTCGAGGCTCTTGAGCATCGCGTCGGCCGCTGGGTCGGTCAGCCTGTCGGCGTCCTCGACGATCATCACCGTCCAGCGTCCGCGGGTCGGTGCCATCGCCGATCGCAGCACCAGGTCGCGTACGTCGTCGACGCCGATCGACAACCCCGAGGTGTCGACCACCGTCACGTCGGGATGCGAACCGGCCAGCACCTCGCGGCACTGGGCGCATTCGCCGCAGCCGGCACCGTCGCACTGCAGCGCCGCCGTGAAGGCCCGAGCCGCGACCGAGCGGCCGGAGCCGGGCGGACCGGTGAACAGCCAGGCGTGGGTCATCGCCGCGTCGCGCCGGCCAGCCACCCACGCGCGGGCTCCGTCGACGGCCGGCGTCAGGGTCTCGACCAACGGTTCCTGCCCGACCACCCCGGCCCACACGCCCCTGGGGACGGGCGCGTCGAGCCGGGCCACTGACACGCCTGCCAGCATGCCACCCGCCCACCCCTCTCCGTTGAGCCTGACGTTCCGCCAGCGACACGCCGCAGAACTGCAGTGAGACGTCAGGCTCAGCGGTGGGGGGTCAGGTGGCGGCGACCCGGGTGGCCTGCAACAGGAGGGGTTGGACCCGTGCGCGTACGCGGCCAGCGACCTCGTCCGGCGGAGCATCACCCTCGACCACGAGGTAGTGCTCGGGGTCGGCAACGGCCAGCGCACGAA
Organism: Nocardioidaceae bacterium; assembly: GCA_013697585.1. Lineage (GTDB taxonomy): Bacteria > Actinomycetota > Actinomycetes > Propionibacteriales > Nocardioidaceae > JACCWP01. The sequence goes on along the minus strand of JACCWP010000154.1, from coordinate 8,428 downwards.
ACGACGAGCGCACCCGCTCGTGGAACTCGACCGGCTCGGCCTCGATCCGGTCCCGACCGACGACCCGAGCCAGCCCCTCGGCCGCGGGCAGGTCGAGGAGCACGGTGAGGTGGGGGCGCAGGTCGCCCGTGGCCCACCGTGCCAGCGGCTCGACCTCGCCGACAGTGAGGTCGCGGCCGGCACCCTGGTATGCCAGCGTCGAGTCGACGTAGCGGTCGGTCACCACCACGGCGCCCCGGTCGAGCGCCGGCCCGACGACCCGGTCGACGTGCTCGGCCTTGTCGGCCGCATAGAGCAGCGCCTCGGTGCGCGGCGACAGCGCACCGGTCGCCGGGTCGAGCACGATCCGCCGCAGCGCCGCGCCCACCTCGGTGTCTCCCGGCTCGCGGGTCAGCACCACCTCGAAGCCGTCAGCCGTGAGCCACTCGCCGAGGAGCCGCGCCTGGGTCGACTTGCCGACCCCTTCGCCGCCCTCGAGCGCGACGAAGACGCCGCGCGGCGAGTACGCACCTCCCGCACCCCACGCCTGACGCAGCTCGGCTGTCACGGACACCCCGGGACGGTCGTTCATCTGGACAAAGGTTGCCACCCCGACGGCCACGGCGAGCACCCCCGCCAGCAGGAACGTCAGCTGAGTCCCGCCGTACGTCAGCGACACGTCGTCATTGACCCTCCACCGGTGTGGACCGATGAGCCCGGCGACGACCGGGGCCACAGCCAGCACCAGGGCCAGGACGAGCCGCACGAGCGATGTGATGAAGCCGAACGTCCTGCCGCGGAAGGAGTTCTCGACCTCGAGGCCCAAGATCGTGTAGCCGGTCACCCAGGCGACCCCGGCCGCGAACCCGAGCAACACGCTCAGCAGGGCAGCCAGCACCATGTCGGCGACCAGTGAGATGGCCACCAGCACCACACCGGCCGCGATCAATGCGAGCCCGAAGAGCCGGCGCCGCGTCACACCTCGCAGCGAGCGTGGCCCGCGCCACATGCCTGCGCCCAGCCCCGCGAAGACCGCGCCGAACAGCACGCCATAGCCAGGATCGCCGGCGCCGAGGTCGTCGACATAGACCCGAGCCATTGCGATCACCACCCCACCCGCGGCGAAGGCGCCCACGATGCCGAGCACCAGCGACCGCACCAACGCACTACGGGCGACGTAGGACCAGCCGTCGAGGACCCCGCGCAGCACCCCTGCCCGGTCCTCGGCTGCGATTGCCGCACCAGCCGGGATCACTCCACGTAGTCCGAGGAACAGCAACCCGGAGACGGCAAACGCGATCGAGTTGGCGCACAGCACGAGCGTCACCTGCGACCCGCCGAACCAGCCCAGCGTCGAGTTCAGCGCCTCGCTGACGATGCTGAGGCCGACGAAGAGCAGCGCCGCCGGGAGCGCGGCACCGTACGTCGTGGCGAGCACCAGCCGGTTGGCCGCCTCCAGCCGCTCACGCGGCACCAGATTGGGCACGGTGGCGTCCTTGGCCGGGAGCCAGACCAGGTTGACCATCTCGACCAGCACGGTGGCGACCAGGAGCCAGGTCAGGCTCCCCGCCAACGGGATGGTGGCATAGACGGCCGCCCGGAGCAGCGACCCGACGACCAGAGTCGCTCGCCGGTCGAGCAGGTCGGCCAGGTAGCCGCCCAGCGGTCCGACCAGCAGCGCGGGGAAGACACGCACGAGCAGCACACCGGCGATCGCAAAGTTGCGGTCCGCGTAGTTGGCACCGGCCAGGTCGTTGGCGAGCGCGGTCAGTGCGAGCAGGCCGGCCCAGTCGCCCAGGCTCGACAACCCGAGAGCGAACCAGAACCGGCGCACGCCAGGGAGGCCCAGCACGGCCCCGACGCTGTGCACCGGCTGAGCGGCAACCTGCGACGGATCGGGCGCCGCAGGGCTCATCCCCGCTTCGCCGTTGTCTTCTTGGCCGTCCGCTTCTTGGTTGTCTTCTTCGCTGTCTTCTTCGCCGCGCGCTTGCGTGGCGCCGGCCCGCGCGCCCTCTTCTCGGCCAGCAGCTCGGCCGCGCGCTCGATCGTCATGCTGTCGGGCTCATCGCCCTTGCGCAGCGTGGCATTCGTCTCGCCATCGGTGACGTACGGGCCGAATCTGCCATCCTTGACGGTCACCGGTTTGCCGCTGCCGGGGTCGTCGCCCAGCTCCTTGAGCGGCGCCTTCGCGGCGGCTCGGCCGCGTTGCTTGGGCTCGGCATAGATCCGCAGCGCCTCATCCAGCGTGATCGCGAACAGCTGACCCTCGGTGTCCAGCGAGCGGGAGTCGCTGCCCTTCTTGAGGTACGGCCCATAACGACCGTTCTGAGCCGTGATCGGGTCCCCCGACTCGGGGTCCACCCCGACCGTGCGAGGCAAGGACAGCAACCGCAACGCGTCATCGAGCGTCATGGTCTCGAGCGCCATGTCGCTGAGCAGGCTCCCGGTGCGCGCCTTCGTACCCTTGGCGCCGGCCTCAGCCTCGGTGTCAGAGAGCACCTCGGTGACGTAGGGGCCGAACCTGCCGTTCTTGGCGATGATCGTGCGGCCGGTCTCGGGGTCGGCCCCCAGCGGGCGTTCCTCGCCGACCGGGTTGGCCAACAGCTCCCGCGCCTTGTCGACGGTGAGCTCGTCGGGCGGCAGGTCGTCGGGAACATTGCCCCGATTGCCCTCACCGTCCTCGACGTAGGGTCCGTATCGCCCGACCCGCAGGGCGATCCCGGCATCAGGCGGATGGAGCGGGAAGGTCGCCAGCTCACGGGCGTCGATGTCGCCGAGCTCGCCCACCAGCCGCTTGAGCCCAGTACCGTCGCCCTCCTCGTCACCTCCGAACCAGAACCGGCCCAACACCCGCTGCGCCTCCTCGCGCCCGCCTGCCACGTCGTCGAGCACATCCTCGAGACGGGCGGTGAAGTCGTAGTCGACGAGCCGGGCGAAATGCTGCTCGAGCAACCGGGTGACGCTGAACGCGAGCCAGCTGGGCACCACCGCGGTGCTCTTCTTGTAGACGTAGCCGCGATCGAGAATGGTGCGGATGATCGACGCGTACGTCGACGGGCGACCGATCTCGCGTTCCTCCAGCTCACGGACCAGCGTCGCCTCGGTGAAACGAGCCGGCGGGCGGGTCTCGTGGCCCTCCGCGCCCAGGTCCAGGACGGTCAGCTCGTCGCCCTCGGTGAGGTCGGGCAGCCGGGTCTCGCGGTCGTCGCGCTCGGCGTCGGGGTCGTCGAGGGACTCCACGTACGCCTTGAGAAACCCGTGGAACGTGATCACACGGCCGGACGCGGCGAGCTCCGTGCGCTCACCGGTCGAGGCCGTCGCCCCCAACCGGGCCGACACCGAGTGCCCTTGTGCGTCACGCATCTGAGATGCCACCGTGCGCATCCAGATCAGCTCGTAGAGCCGGAACTGGTCGCCGATCAACGCGGTCTGCGCCGGGGTGCGGAAGCTCTCGCCGGAGGGCCGGATCGCCTCGTGGGCCTCCTGCGCGTTCTTGACCTTCGAGGTGTACGTCCGCGGCTGGTCCGGCAGGTAGTCGGCCCCGAACAGCTCGCGCACCTGGTCGCGCGCGGCCGTCACAGCCGCCGGCGACAGCGTCACCGAGTCGGTGCGCATGTAGGTGATGAAGCCGTTCTCGTACAAGCGTTGGGCGTTCTGCATCGTGACCGCGGCGCCGAACCCGAGCTTGCGACTCGCCTCCTGCTGCAGCGTCGTCGTGCGGAACGGCGCGTAGGGCTTGCGGGTGTAGGGCTTGGACTCGACCGACGACACGGTGAACGTGCGATCTGCCAGCCCCGCCGCCAACGCACCCGCCCGCTCGCCGTCGAGCTGCACCACGTCGCGGCCGGCGACCAGCTCACCGCGCGAGGTGAAGTCGCGGCCGGTGGCCACGCGGGTGCCGTCGAGGGCGACCAACCGGGCAGGAAACTGCCGTGGGTCCGCGCCCTCCCCGGCGTCCATGGTGGCCCGCAGGTCCCAGTACGCGGCCGCGCGGAAGGCGATCCGCTCGCGTTCGCGGTCGACGACCAGCCGGGTCGCGACCGACTGCACCCGGCCCGCGGACAGACCGGACATCACCTTCTTCCACAAGACCGGGCTGACCTCGTAGCCGTACAGCCGGTCCAGGATGCGGCGAGTCTCCTGCGCATCGACCAGCGCCTGGTCGATGTCGCGGGGGGACTCCACGGCTGCCCGGATCGCCTGCGCGGTGATCTCGTGGAAGACCATCCGGCGTACGGGCACCCGAGGTTTCAGCTCGTCATAGAGGTGCCAGGCGATCGCCTCGCCCTCGCGGTCCTCGTCGGTGGCGAGAAAGAGCTCGTCGGCCTCCTTGAGCAGCCGCTTCAGCTTGGCGATGTGGCTCTTCTTGTCCGCCGGCACGACATAGACCGGCCGGAAGCCGTTGTCGACGTCGACGCCGAGCCGTGCCCACGGCTGCCCCTTGTACTTCGCTGGCACCTCCGCGGCTCCCTGTGGCAGGTCGCGGATGTGGCCGATCGAGCTCTCCACGACATAGCCGCGGCCGAGGTAGCCCGCGATCGTGCGCGCCTTGGCGGGCGACTCGACGATCACGAGTCGACTTCCGCCGCGGGGAACGGACGCCTTGTCGGCCACGTGCCTTGTCTCCTGTTGGTCTGCGGGTCGGGTCCAGCCGGGACCGGGACGGGCCGTCAACCAGTCGCGGCACACGGTAACGCCGCGGTCAAACCCGCCCGTACGGTGGCGGCATGGCCCTGCCTCGCGCCGCGTACCACGCGAGCAGGTTGGGCGGGCTGGTGGCGGTGGCGGTCCTGATGGGGGGTTGCACGGACGGCGGGACCACAGGCGGCGCAGCCACCACCCCCACCTCGCCGGAGCCGTCCACGTCACCGAGCCCGACCCCGACGCGGTCGACGGACCCCCCGAGCCCGGACTCGCCCGACGTCACCGTCACCGTCGTCGGCGACATCATGCTCGGCCGCGCCGTGGGCACGGCTGCCGCCGCTGCGGGCGACCCGTCGGCGCCGCTGCGGCCGATGGCCGAGCGGCTCGCCGCCGCCGACATCACCGTCGGCAACCTGGAGAGCACCCTGTCCGACGAGGGAGTGCCGCGGCAGGGCGACGATTCGTTCACGGCGCCGCCGGCCGTCCTGGACGGACTGGCCGACGCAGGTTTCGACGTCCTGTCGCTGGCGAACAACCACACCGGCGACTACGGCCGGGAGGCGCTGCGCGCGACGGTGGACCGGTTTGCAGGCTCGGGCATCGAGCCGGTGGGCGCCGGCTCCGATCGGCAGGCGGCGTGGCAGCCGGTGGTGGTCGAGCGCAGGGGAGTGCGGGTCGGCTTCCTCGCGTTCAACGCGATCGGCGAGACCTGGCGCGCCGGTCCCGACTCAGCCGGGGCGGCGAGCCTGCACATGCAGCCGCGCACGGGTGCGATCGTGCCGGCCGAGCTCGGTCGGCTGGCGGCGCGGGTCCGCCGGCTCGCGGGGCGCACGGACGTGACGATCGTGGTGCCGCACTGGGGTGACCAGTACACCCACGAGCCCGTCCTCGACCAGCGGCTGGTGGGGCGGCGGCTCCTCGACGCCGGCGCCACCGTCGTGCTCGGTGGGCATCCGCACTGGGTCCAAGACGTGCAACGGCACCGTGGCCGGTTCGTCGTGCACTCGCTGGGCAACTTCGTGTTCGACATGGACTTCATGCGCGAGACGCAGGAGGGCTTCGTGCTCGACCTGACGTTTCGCGACGGTCGGCTGGTGGCGACGCGCCCCACGCCGTACGTCATCGGCCCGGACTTCGCTCCCCGCCCCGCTCGCGGCGCCCGCGCACGGGCGATCCTCGCCGACGTCGACGGCCTCGCCCTCCTCCCCTGACCCGCGATCAGCGGCCCACGGCTGCGCGATCAGCGGCCCACGGTTGCGCGATCAGCGGCTCACGGCTGCAACCAGGCCCACATCAGCCGCCCCACGCGGTCCAGCTGATCGGGTGTCACCACCGCCGGCACGTCCGCCGCGGAGTGGTAGCTCGCGTACGGCGTGCTGCCGATCCGCGCGACCGTCACTTCACGCTGCTCGTACGACCAGTGGTCGCTCGTGGTGTTGTCCGTGCAGGCGCTGGTGGCGATGCCCAGACCGCCGGCCAGCTCGATCAGCCCGTCGCGTACGCGCAGAGGTGAGATCCCGCCTGTACACACGGGAACGACCGCGCCGACGCCCACCCGGTCGAGCGAGACCATCGCCGCCAGCGCGTCGCGCTGCGCGGAGGGCAGCCGGGCGGCGTGCAGCCGCGATCCGAAGTGGTGCAACGCCTCCCCGGCACCCACCGGTTCCTCGGCGCCGAACGCGACGAAGACCGTCGGGATAGCGGTGCCGTGCTCGGCGGCGAGCCGGGCGAGCTCGAGCAGCACCGCGACTCCAGAGGCGTTGTCCTCCGCGCCGGGCGCGACGGCGACGGTGTCGAGGTGGGCACCCACCAGCCTCCAGGGCCGCGTGGGATCGAGGTTGGACGGCGTGGCGATGACGTTGGCCGACGACCCGGCGTCGACGGGTACGCCCCAGGAGTCCCCGGCGGGCACGCGGATGCCCTGCCGACTGACGTCGTAGCCATAGCCGGTGAAACGCCGTTCGACCCACCCCGCGGCACGGTCGTAGGCGGCGGACGTCGCCAGCCGCGGGCCGACGGCACCGGCCAGGTGACGCACGGTCACGATCGCAGCGCCGGGTCGGAAGCGGGCCGGTGTGGTGGGAGTTTCGGTCGCGCCGGGAGGTTCCCGCGACGGATCGGCGCTCGGCTCGGTCGGGCTCGGACGTGGTGCGGGCTGGCTGGAGGCAGCTGTGGCGGCGGGCGGCTGGCCATCGCCCCCGGTGCAGCCGGCCAGCAGGAGCGCGACCGCGACGTATGCCGCCGCCCGCCCCGTACGCATGCCTGGCAGCCTGACCGTCCGCTCTCGCGATCTCAACCCGACTGGGTGCCCCCAAACCTCGCAGGCACCTCCTGACCACGAAACGGCGGAAGGCGGCGGACCTGGCCGGCGTGTCGCCCGCGTGTCGCCGCCAGTTCCGGGCCGCGGGGGGTCGGGTGCTGGGGCCAGCGGGGGTACGCTCCCGCGGCAAGCCGAAGCGCCCGCACGACCCGGAGGACTCCCACCGATGATCCGCGCATGACCCGCGTCTACCTACACATCGGAGCCCCGAAGACCGGCACCACGTACCTGCAGGAGGTGCTGTTCCGCAACCGAACGCTGCTCGCCGAGCACGGCTTGTGCTACCCCGGCCAGACCAGCGCAGCGCACTACGCGGCCGTCCTCGACCTGCGCGGGCTCGACTTCGGCGGTTATGACGACCCCGACGCGGAGGGTGCCTGGGAGGCGGTGGCAAGCGCCGCCCGTGGCTGGCGCGGCGATGCCGTGGTCATCTCGCACGAGCTGCTCGGCGCAGCCAAGGCACCGGCGATCGAGCGGGCGCTCGACGACCTGCGCGGCCATGAGGTACACGTGGTGATGACCGCACGCGACCTCGGCCGCCAGGTCCCGGCCGTCTGGCAGGAGATGGTCAAGAACAACCAGGTGGTCGACTACCCCACCTACCTGCAGCAGCTGGTCGACCACGAGGGGCGCTCGGCTCGGGTCTTCTGGCGCCAGCAGGACATCGTCGAGGTGCTGGGCAACTGGAGCGAGTTCGTGCCGGGCACTCAGGTCCACCTGGCGACGGTGCCCCCTGCGGGCGCGTCGTCGACGCTGCTGTGGGAACGGTTCTGCTCGGTCGTCGGCATCGTCCCGGCGGGCTACGAGACCACCGTCCCTCGTACCAACGCCTCGTTGGGGTTGGCCGAGGCCGAGCTCGTACGCAGGATCAACGTCGCGCTCGATGGGCGCCTGGCCTGGCCACAGTTTGCCCCGACGGTGAAGTTCTGGTTCGCCGAGCAGCTGCTCGGCGAGCGCCGAGACACTGAGCGGGTCCGAGTCCCCGACGATCTGCGCAGCTGGTTCGACGACAAGGCGGCCTCGATGGTGGCCGAGGTTCGCCGGCGCGGATACCCCGTGGTCGGCAACCTCAGTGACCTCACGCCGGTCTACGGCACGGATCAGCCCGACGCCGAACCTGATCCCGACGCGGTGGTCGACGCCGCGGCCGCCGCACTCGCCGAGATGCTCACCGACCGCGCGCACGGCAGCCAGCGGATGGTGCAGGGCGTCGCGGACCGGCTGCGCGGACCGAGCCGCCGCCGGGTGCTGCGGATGCTCCCCGAACCGGTCAAGGCCCGACTGCGCCGAGCCGCCGGGCACTGATCCGGGCCGTCTCGCTCAGCCCGTCGACTCGCGCCGACCCGAAGCCGAGGGTGGCCACTACCCCAGCGAACTGTGCGCCTCCCTAGCGTTGTTTCGCCGGGGAAGCGCACATTTCGGGTTCTCCTCGGGTTTCTGTGGGTCGGTTGGGCGGTTCGGGGCGGTGATGCTGCAGGTGAGGGC
>JACCWP010000152.1 GCA_013697585.1 Nocardioidaceae bacterium | reverse complement strand
GTGCAGAACACCCCGGCCGCCGCCCGCTGACCTGACAGCCCCGCCCTGCTAGTCCTGCACCTCGATCCGGTCGGTCGGCGTCGGCACGTAGGGATCGGCCGGGCTGGAGTTCTCGGTCAGGAACTCCTGCAGGGCATCGATGTCGAGCCCGCCGACGTACTTGTCGCTCGCCTCGGTGAACACGCTGAACCCGTCGCCACCGTCGGACAGGAACGAGTTCGCGATCACCCGGTAGGTGTCGCCGGCCACCACCGGCTGCCCGTCGATCTCAACCGTGCTGTCGATGACCTTGCTCCCTGCGGGCTCAGACTCGTCCCAGGTGTAGGTCAGGGTCTCGGAGACCTGCAGCACCCGGAAGGCGCCGGCGTTGTCGCCGCTGAACTGCTGCTCCAGCAGGTCCTGGATCTGCTGGCCGGTCATGTCCATCGAGACCACGTAGTTGTTGAACGGCTGCACGGTGAACGCGTTCCCGTACGTCACCTCGTTGCCGTTCGTGACCACGAGGTCGGCACGGATGCCGCCCGGGTTCATGAACGCGACGTCGGCCGGTCCGGTGTCACCGGGCGCGACCGCACCGTCGAACAGCCGCTGGCTGTCGGCGATCAGGTTGCCCAGCTCGGAGTCCATCGACCCGTCGGGGTCGGGCGTGCGCACGACCGTGCGGGACGCGTAACCGATGACCTCGCTGGCGATCTCCTCGACCAGGTCTCGGTAGAGGCTGATCAGGTTTCCGATCCCTTCATCGAGCTGCACGTCACGCGTGACGATGTGGTTCTGCGCCCAGGCGCCCCGACGGACGACGTCGCCCGTGCGCTCGTTGAGCAGCAGGTGGACGTCGCTGACGATGCGGCCAAAGCTCGAGGCGCTGGTCACCAGCCGGGGCCGACCGTCGGGGTCGTCGATCGAGCAGTTGTACGGCTGGTGGGTGTGGCCAGTGAGCACCGCGTCGATCTCGGCGTCGAGCCGATCGGCGATGCCGACGACCGGTCCCGAAAGGTTGGGGCAGCCGTCGAAGGCTGTCGGGTCGGCGGGGTAGCCGCCCTCGTGCAGCAGCACCACGATGGACTCGACCCCGCGCTCCTGCAGCCGCGGCACCAGCCGGTTGGCTGTGCGCACCTCGTCGTCGAAACGCAGGCCCTGGATGCCGGCCTGGCTCACGATGTCCGGCGTCCCCTCAAGGGTCATGCCGATGAAACCGACCTTGACACCGTCGACGTCGCGCACGGTGGTCGACTTCAGGATCGAGTTGCCGGTCGACTTCTTGATCACGTTGGCCGCGAGGTACTGGAACTTCGCGCCTGCGAAACCGGTGCCCGCGGGGCAGGAGTCCTGGTTGTCCTCGCCCGCACCGTCGGGGAGGCAGCCGCCGCGCTGCAACCGCTTGAGCTCGCGGTAGCCCTCGTCGAACTCGTGGTTGCCGACCGCGGCGATGTCGAGGCCCATCCGGTTGAGCGCCTTGATGGTGGGCTCGTCGTGGAACGCCGCGGACAGCAGCGGCGAGGCGCCGACCAGGTCGCCGGCGGCGACCGTCAGCGTCTCGGCGTCGTTGTAGGTCGCCCGCGCCCGCAGCCGGTCGAGGTGGGTGGCGAGGTAGCCGGCGCCGCCGGCCGGGGTCGTGTTGATCCGCCCGCTGGAGCTAACCGGGTCGATCGGCTCCAGGTTGCCGTGGAAGTCGTTGATGGCGAGCAGGTCGAGCCGCACGCGGTCGGCCCGGTCGGCCGACCTGTCGTAGGTCTGGCGAGCCTCCCCGCGGGTGGCGTCCTGGCCGGCAACTGCTGTCGCCGGCAGCGTGGCGGCTGCCAGGGCGGAGAGGCCGGCGGCCACCGCCAGGCCGCGGCGGAGCCGGCCGCTCATCATGTGCTTGTGCATGGATCCCCCTCGGGGTGGGTGGACGCGATGCAGGGAACGTAGCCGCAACCACGGACAGACCGCCACACATCGGGCCAACGGCGTGCGGCCCTAGGGTGAACCGTCGTGACACCCACTCGCCGCGTCGACTTGGTGAGCCGGCTCGACCGCCGCCAGCGGGACGCGATAGCGACGCTCATCGAGGCCGCAACGGCCGTCGACGGCACGGCCGCGCTCAACGAGCAGGCCCTGCTCACCCTTGGGCGAGCGGTGCCCGAGCCGGGCACGCTGCACCTGCTCGGGTCGGAGGGCGAGTCTGCGGAGGCGGCAGCCCTGGCGGGCTACGTCCACCTCGACCGCTCGGGCGGACAGGCCGGGACAGCAGCCGAGTGCGTGGTGCACCCCGCCCACCGGCGGGCCGGCTGGGGCGAGCTGCTGGTGCGCCGCGCGGTCGTCGAGGCCGCTCCCCGCCCGCTGCTGCTGTGGTCGCACGGAGACCATCCCGCAGCCGCGCGCCTGGCCGAGCGGCTCGGCTTCGTACGGGTGCGGGACCTGTGCCAGCTGCGACGTCGGCTGCGCAACGGGCACGGCCCAGCCGACCAGCTGCCGACGGTCAAGCTGCCTGTCGGTGTCGTCCTGCGCACGTTCGTGGTGGGCCAGGACGAGTCCGCCTGGCTCGCGCTCAACGGGCGCGCGTTCGCCAGCCATCCCGAGCAGGGGTCGCTCGGCGCCGCCGACCTGGCGCGGCGTGTCGAGTCGGCCTGGTTCGACCCGGCGGGTTTCCTCCTCGCCGAGCGGGCGGGACGGTTGGTCGGCTTCCACTGGACCAAGGTGCACCCCGGCGACGATTCGCACCCAGCGGTCGGCGAGGTGTACGTCGTGGGGGTCGATCCCGACGAGCGGGGCGGTGGTCTCGGGCGTGCGCTCACCCTGGCCGGCCTGCACCACCTGCGCGACCGGGGTCTCGGCGAGGTGCTGCTCTATGTCGAGGCCGACAACGCCCCCGCCCGCAGGGTCTACGCGGGGCTCGGGTTCCGACATGCCGCGACCGACACCCGCTACCGCCACCCAGGGCACTGATCCGTGAGTCGTGGTCCAACCATCGGGCCCAGTTGTCCGCGGCCGCCCGCATGCACACAGACATCGAGGTGATCCAGCTCTGAGCGACGCGGGTGTTCACCTGGGGATGGGAGGATGGCGTGGTGGCAGACGAGCTGAGCGTACGTACCGCGGCCGGCCTCGGCGCAGGACCGGACGACGAGCTGCGGGTGCGTGCCGACGACTTCGACGTGGAGCCACCGTACGAGCCGGCCGACCACGACCTGCCCGACGAACGCTTCCTCGATCGCGAGCTCTCGTGGCTGGCGTTCAACGAGCGGGTGCTGGAGCTCGCCGAGGACCCCCAGCTTCCCCTGCTCGACCGGGTGCGCTTCCTGGCCATCTTCGCCGGCAACCTCGACGAGTTCTTCATGGTCCGGGTCGCCGGCCTCAAGCGGCGGATCGCAGCAGGGGTCGCCGTGCGCGCGGCGAGCGGCCTGAGACCCCGCGAGGTGCTGGAGAACATCTGGCGCGAGGGCCGACGACTCATGCTTCGCCACGCCGAGCTGTTCCGCAAGCAGATCCGTCCGGCGCTCAAAGAGAACGGCATCGGTCTGCTCCGGTGGAAGGACCTCACCGACGCCGAGAAGAAGGAGATGGGCTCGCTGTTCGCCGACCGGGTGTTCCCGGTCCTCACTCCGCTGGCGGTCGACCCAGCGCACCCGTTCCCGTACATCTCCGGGCTGTCTCTCAACCTGGCCGTCGTCGTGCGCAACCCCGACACGAAGCAGGAGCACTTTGCCCGGGTCAAGGTGCCGCCGATCTTTCCCCGCTGGCTGCCGATGGACGAGCAGCGCTTCGTGCTGTTGGAGGACGTGATCGGCGCGCACCTCGACATGCTCTTTCCTGGCATGGAGATCGTCACCAACCACGCCTTCCGGGTCACCCGCAACGAGGACCTCGAGGTCGAGGAGGACGACGCCGAGAACCTGCTCAAGGCGCTGGAGAAGGAGCTGCTGCGGCGCAGGTTCGGCCCCCCGGTGCGGCTCGAGGTCCACGACCACATCGACCCGCACGTGCTCGAGCTCCTGGTCTCCGAGCTCGACATCACCGACGCCGAGGTGTTCCGCTTCCGGGGCCCGCTCGACCACCGCGGTCTGTTCGCCATCGCCGGCCTCGACCGGGCGGAGCTGAAGTCGCGGACGTTCGTGCCGGTCACGCACCCAGACCTGTCCGAGGTCGAGACCGCCAACCCCGCCGACATGTTCGCCGCACTGTCGCGGGGTGACGTGCTGGTACACCACCCCTACGACTCGTTCGCGACCAGCGTCCAGCGATTCGTCGAGCAGGCGGCGGCCGACCCGCAGGTGCTGGCGATCAAGCAGACCCTCTATCGCACGTCCGGCGACTCGCCGCTGATCGACGCGCTGGTCGAGGCAGCGGAGTCGGGCAAGCAGGTGCTAGTGCTGGTCGAGATCAAGGCCCGCTTCGACGAGCAGGCCAACATCCGCTGGGCCCGCAAGCTGGAACAGGCGGGTTGCCACGTCGTCTACGGCTTGATGGGTCTCAAGACGCACGCCAAGGTCTGCCTCGTGGTGCGCGATGAGAGCGACGGCATCCGCCGCTACGCCCACGTCGGCACCGGCAACTACAACCCCAAGACCGCCAGACAGTACGAGGACCTCGGGCTGCTCACCGCCGACGACCAGATCGGCGGCGATCTGACCAACCTGTTCAACAACCTGTCGGGCTATGCCCTGGGTGCTGACTACGGGCGGCTGCTGGTGGCGCCGAGCTCGGTACGCAAGGGTCTGGTCGAGCAGATCGAGACGGAGGTCGCCAACCAGCGCGATGGCAGACCCGCGCGGGTGCGGCTCAAGGTCAACTCGCTGGTCGACGAGGAGCTCATCGACGCGCTGTACCGGGCCAGCATGGCGGGGGTGCCCGTCGACATCTGCGCCCGCAGCATCTGCGCCCTTCGCCCCGGTGTCCCGGGACTGTCGGACAACATCCGGGTGCGCAGCGTGCTCGGCCGGTTCCTGGAGCACAGCCGGGTCTTCTGGTTCGAGAACGCAGGCAGTCCCCAGGTGTGGATCGGTTCGGCCGACCTGATGCACCGCAACCTCGACCGCCGGGTCGAGGTTCTCGTCCGGGTCGGCGACGCCCGTCACATCGACCAGCTGGGCACCTTGCTCGACCTGTCGTTCGACGACACCACTGCCTCGTGGCACCTGCAGCACGACGGCGCCTGGGTTAGCCGCCAGGTCGACGGCGACGGGGAGCCGCTGCGCGACCTGCAGGAGCACCTGATCGCCGACGCCCGCCGGCGCCGCGACAGCACCGCCCGCCGCGGCGGCTGACCCCCCGAATCGTCGGGCTTGGTTCACCGTCCGTTCACGCGCGGCGGTCCACGCGGTCACCTGTCGTCCCTACGTTCAGTCGCGACCGCAAGTTTCTGACCGCAAAGGAACCGACGTGAACTCCAGTTTCGCGCGCCGTGCCGCAGTACCCGCGGCGCTCGTGTCACTCACGCTCATGCTCGCCGCCTGCGGCGGAGACGCCAGTGGCGGGGGCGACAGCGAGGCGTTGTCCGGTGAGATCGCCATCGATGGGTCGTCGACCGTCGGTCCCCTCAGCGAGGCCGCCCAGGAGCTCTACGCAGCCGAGCAGCCAGACGTCCAGGTCACGGTCGGGACATCTGGGACCAGTGGCGGCTTCGAGGCCTTCTGTGCAGGCGATACCGACATCTCCGACGCGTCCCGCCCCATCGAGGACTCCGAGATCAAGATCTGCGAGAAGAACGGCATCGAGTACACGGAGCTGCAGGTGGCCGTGGACGCGTTGACCGTGGTCACCAACCCCGACGTCGGCGTCACGTGCATCACCACGGACGAGCTGAAGACCATCTGGGAGCCGGCCGCCGAGGGCGAGATCACGAACTGGAATCAGGTCAACCCCGAGTTCCCGGATCTGACGCTCAACCTCTTCGGCCCCGGGACCGACTCGGGGACCTTCGACTACTTCACCGACGAGATCAACGGCGAGGAAGGCGCCTCGCGATCTGACTACGAGCAGAGCGAGGACGACAACGTCATCGTCGAGGGCGTGGCCGGCACCGAGGGTGCCATGGGGTACTTCGGATACACCTTCTACCAGGAGAACCAGGACAGCCTGACCGCACTGGAGATCGACAGCGGCGACGGGTGCGTGGCGCCCTCGCCCGAGACCGCGCAGAGCGGCGAGTACACCCCCCTCGCCCGCCCACTGTTCATCTACGTCTCCAACTCCGCGTACTCCGAGGAGCCGCAGGTCGCGGGCTACGTCGACTTCTACATCGAGAACCTGTCCGAGATCGCCGAGGCCGCGCAGTTCATCCCGCTGAACGAGGAGCAGACCGCCAGCACCGAGGAGGCCCTCGCCTCCCTCCAGGGCTGACCGAGGTCCACACTGTGGGGGAGGCGGGGAACCGCCTCCCCCGTCGTTCGCGCGAAGAGGTGGCAAGCCTTTGAGTTCCCGAACACCGGCTCCGGCGTTCGACGCCGCGGTTCTGCAAGCGCAACGACGCCCGACAGAGCTCGTGGTGCTCGGAATCTTGCGGCTCTCTGCGATGACGTCCGTGCTCATCACGGTCGGAATCATCATCGCTCTGCTCCGACCGGCGATCGACTTCTTCCGCGAGGTGCCGCTGCTCGACTTCCTCACTGGCACCAGCTGGCGGCCGAACCTGGAGCCGATGTCGTTCGGGGTGCTGCCGCTCGTGGCTGGCACGGGCATGACAACCCTCGTCGGGTTGATGATCGCGGTGCCGTTCGGGCTGGGCGCCGCGATGTACCTGTCGGAGTACGCCAGCACGAGCACCCGCCGACGCCTCAAGCCCACCCTTGAGCTGCTCGCGGGCGTGCCCTCGGTGGTCTACGGGTTCTTCGCCCTGCAGTTCATCACGCCCACCGTCCTGACGGGCTGGTTCGGGCTGCAGGTGGGCTTCACCAACGCCCTCGCCGCCGGGATCGTGCTCGGTGTGATGATCATTCCCACCATCGCCTCGCTGTCGGAGGACGCGATGTCGGCGGTGCCGCACGCGCTCCGGCAGGGCAGCCTGGCCATGGGGGCGAACCGTATGCAGACGACGCTGCGGGTCGTGGTACCCGCGGCCATCTCCGGCATCTCGGCGGCCATTGTGCTGGGCCTGTCCCGTGCGGTCGGCGAGACGATGATCGTGGCCCTGGCGTCCGGAGGGCGGCCCAACCTCACGGTCGATCCCCGGGAGGGCATGCAGACCATGACCGGGTTCATCGCCCAGACGGCCGGTGGCGAGAACCCGGTCGGCTCGGTCTCGTACAACACGTTGTTCGCCGTCGGCCTGCTGCTGTTCGCGATCACGCTGCTCATCAACATCCTGAGCATCCGGCTGGTCCGCCGGTTCCGGGAGGTCTACTGATGAGCGCGACCACGTACGACGCCGGGCTGCCGCAGCGCCGCGCACGCGGCCACGAGTACAACCCCGCCTCGTTGGTGTTTCTCGCCGCGTTGTGGCTGTCGCTCGCGCTCGGCATCGTCTTCCTGCTGACCCTCATCGTGACCACAGCCATCGACGGTGCGGGGCGCTTCGACAGCGAGCTGCTCACCAACTACGACTCCACCCTGTTCCCGGAGACCGCGGGTCTGCGGGCCGCGTTCTTTGGCAGCCTGTGGCTCATGCTCGGCACGGCACTGATGGCTGTGCCGATGGGGATCGCCGCCGCCGTGTACCTCGAGGAGTTCGCCGACAGCACCCGCTGGTACAACCGGCTGATCGAGGTGAACCTGCAGAACCTGGCCGCGGTTCCCTCAGTCATCTACGGGATGCTCGCGGTAGCGGTGGCCGGTCTGCTCGGATCGGCGACGACCAACATCGTGATCGTGGGCTCCTTGGCCCTGGCACTGCTGATCCTTCCCGTCATCATCATCTCCACCCGCGAGGCGGTCCGGGCCGTGCCCCGCGACATCAGGGAGGGCTCGCTAGCCCTCGGCGCGACACCACTGCAGACCACCTGGAAGCAGGTGCTGCCGTCGGCGATCCCCGGCATCTCCACCGGCACGATCTTGGCCCTGTCCCGCGCGATCGGGGAGGCGGCGCCGCTGCTGTTGCTGGGCGTCGGGACCATCCTGTTCACGCCCAACGGCTTCCTGTCCGGCTTCCAGGCGATGCCGGTTCAGATCTACGGCTGGACTTCTGAGTCGCAAGATGAGTACAAGGTCGCGGCTGCAGCGGGCATCATCTTGCTGATGGCAATGGTCCTGCTGCTCAACGGTGTGGCCATCTTCATCCGAAACCGATTCCAGCGACGCTGGTGAGGAGATAGCCGCATGAACCTCCGCTTCACGGGATCGACGAACCCCGCGGCTGAGTCGACGGTCGACACGGCGGCAGAGCCGCTGGTCTCGACCGACGCTCCGAATCGCCGGCAGGTTCCCGACCGGCCGCACGCCGTCATGGAATGCGCCGATCTCAATGTGTTCTATGGCGAGTTCCACGCTGTGCACGACGTCAATCTCTGTTTCGGCCGGCACGAGATCACCGCCCTCATCGGCCCCTCGGGGTGCGGCAAGTCGACCGTCCTGCGCTGCCTCAACCGAATGAACGACCTGGTCGCCGGGGCCCGGGTCGAGGGCCGCGTCAGCTATCACGACGTCGACATCTACGGCCCCAAGGTGGACGCCATCGAGGTGCGCCGTCGCATCGGCATGGTGTTTCAGAAGCCGAACCCGTTCCCCAAGTCGATCTACGACAACGTGGCCTACGGCCCGCGCGTCACCGGCATGCATGTCGACAACATGGACAAGCACGTCGAGCAGGCGCTGAGCGACGCAGCGCTCTGGGACGAGGTCAAGGATAAGCTGCACCAGAGCGCGTACGGCCTGTCCGGCGGGCAGCAGCAACGGTTGTGCATCGCCCGCACGATCGCGACTCGGCCCGATGTGATCTTGATGGACGAACCGTGCTCGGCCCTCGACCCCATCGCCACCGCACGCATCGAGGACCTGATGCATGAGCTCAAGGAGAGCTACACGATCATCATCGTCACCCACAACATGCAGCAGGCCGCTCGCGTCTCCGACCGCACTGCGTTCTTCACCGCCAAGCCCGACGAGACGACTGGCAACCGCACCGGCCTGTTGGTCGAGTACGACAAGACGATGACGATCTTCTCGAACCCGTCCGACGACCGGACCGAGGCGTACATCTCCGGCCGCTTCGGCTGAACCGCCGCCGAGCACCACCCGCCGGCCTGCCAGACTGCCGCGGGTGACCGAGCCACCGATCGCGGCGGCGGGCGCCGTCGTGTGGCGGTCCGTGGCTGGTCGGGTCCAGGTGCTGCTCGTGCACCGAGGTCGCTACGACGACTGGACCTTCCCCAAGGGCAAGCTCGACCCGGACGAGGCGGCCGTGACGGCGGCCGTGCGCGAGGTCGAGGAAGAGACCGGGGTAGCGGTGCGACTGGGCCCGCGGCTCAGCCTGCAGGAGTACGCGATGTCGCAGCCGTCACGAGCGATCAAGCAGGTCACGTACTGGTGCGCTCGACCCGTCGACGGCACCGCCGCCCGCCGTGCCGAAACCTACGAGCCCAACGCGGAGATCGACGGCGTCCGCTGGGTCGACGTGACTGACGCTGCCACGACGTTGACATACGCCCGGGACGTGGTCGTGCTCGAGGAGTTCGGTCGTGCGGTGCGTGTCGGGCTGCACCGCACGTCGCCGCTGGTGGTGCTGCGGCACGGCCACGCCGAGCCGCGCAAGTCGTGGCGCGGTGACGACCGCCGGCGACCACTGGACGCCGTGGGGCGCGAGCAGGCGACCCGGCTGGTCCCCATGGTCGGCGCCTTCGACGTGCGGGTGGCGGTGAGCAGTGACGCGCTGCGCTGCCGGCAGACGGTGCAGCCCTATGTCGATGCCGCGCCTCGCGGCCGCTCGATCAGGCTCGACCTCGCCACTTCGCTCAGCGAGGAGGGGGCAAGACCGCGACGGGTTCGCGAGACCGCCCGCGGGCTACGGGTCGGCAAGCAGCGCACGGTGGTGTGCACGCACCGACCGGTGCTGCCTGCACTGTTCGAGGCCCTCGGGATCGACGACCGCCGGCTGCAGCCGGGTCAGCTGCTCGTCGTGCATCGCCGCCGTGGACAGGTGCTCGGCAGTGAGCTGCTGGCGCCGTAGCCGCGACCCCACCCCTGCCCCACCCCCCGATCGCTGGGCCTGACGTCTCACTGCCCCTTCGCGGCGTGTCGGCTGCCGAACGTCAGGCTCAGCGCTCTCGGAGGCCGAGGATCTGGTCGATCTCGGCCTCGCTGAGGGGGCCGTCGTGCTCGGACGCCGCGATCATGAGGTCGCTGCTGAGCTCGATCTCGGCGTGGACGTCCTCGTCGTGGAGAGCGACGTCGAACTGATCGTTCACCAGTAGTCCTCCTGACGGCTGAGCCCAGCATGACCCATCGGACGGGTCACCGTGGCCGAGTGGCCGAGAAGTGCCCGCAGAGATTCCGGCCGGCCGGCCGGGTCACCAGCCTGAGAGCAGGTCGACTCGATGGGAGCCCTCGGATGGTTGTTGAACGCACGCGCCGGACGGGACGTGCCCTGACGGGAGTCCTCGTCGTCGGGACCCTCGTCACGGGGTTGTTCCTCTCGCAAGCTGTTGGCACCACCGAGTCGGCCTCCGACGGCACCCCCGTGCCCTTCCCGGACCGGCCGCGCGGGCTGCCGGCACAGGCCGACTGGGGCACCGCGATGGAGCCACTGGCGTCGTACCAGCCGCAGCTGTCATGTGCTGCTGCCGCGCTGCCCGGCACGGCAGGTCTGCGCGACCTCGTGCTCTCCAGCTATGACCGCGGCTACGACGGTGGGGCGATCCGCTCGTGTGCCAGTGGTGGCCAGTCAGAGCACAAGGAGGGTCGCGCCTGGGACTGGATGCTCGACGTCGACAACGCGGCTGATCGCCGCGCCGCCGGTGACTTCCTCGGTTGGCTGGTGGGGCCGGGTTCGCAAGGCCGAGCCGGCGCGATGGCGCGCCGACTGGGCGTCATGTACGTCATCTACAACCGCAAGATCTGGTCCGCGTACTCCCCGGGCTGGCGCGACTACACCGGTTCGGACCCGCACACATCGCACATCCATGTGTCACTGTCATGGAACGGCGCCCGGGGCAACACGTCGTTCTGGACCGGCGAGGTGGCGCCGCGCGATTACGGCACCTGCATCTTCTTTGCCGAGACCCCGGCGGTCGTCGCAACTACTGCCGTGCGCACCACTGCCTGCCCTGCGGCGGCCGTCTCGCCGCGCGGCTCCAGCCGGCCGTTCGGCTGGCTCGGCACCACCGGCGATCACGTCCGCAAGGCGCAGCAGCTGCTCGGCATCGCCATCTCCGGCACTCTCGACGGCGCGACGCGCCAACGCTTGCTGGCATACCAGCAGGGCCATGACCTGCCGCGCACCGGCGCCCTCGACGACCCGACCTGGGCCAGCCTCGATCCAATGACGCGCACCCAGTCGGTGCCGCGGTGGACGAAGTCGCAGGCGGTCGCGTGGGCCCTCGAGGCGGGTTCGCCCGAGCTGCACCGCTCCTCGGCGGGCAAGGCCGCGTACGCGGTCCAGGTGGCGCTCGGCCTGCCGGACCGACTGCGTACCGGCTTCGTTGGCCAGCGGACTGCTCGCTCCGTGATCACGTTCCGTGACAGTCATGGGCTGGCACGAAAGCCCGTGGTGAATCAGCAGGTGTGGCGCCTGCTCGCGAAGTGACGGATCTTCGCCGGTTTGCCGGTTCTGGGCATCGAGTGGACATACTTTACGTAGTGGACTTGCCACAGAATGTTAGTACCGTCCATGCTGTTCCTACTACGATCGCCGCGCTCGAGGTGCGGACGATCACGCAGCGTTGATAGGGAGCTCTCCATGTTGGTCATCGCACGTCGACTGGTCGCGATCGTCGCCGCCGGCACACTCGCTTTGAGTGCCTTCGCTGGTACCGCGACAGCGACCGACAACGCCAGCCGGGAGAAGGAGCGGGTAGCAGCCTCCGCCAAGGA
>JACCWP010000139.1 GCA_013697585.1 Nocardioidaceae bacterium | reverse complement strand
TGCTGCACGACTCCAGCCACGACCTCGGCGTCGACCCCGGCCTGGTCAAGGACGGCGTCGAGCGGCACCTGCAGGAGCTGCTCGCCGAGCACCCCGAGACGTTGGGCGAGGAGCTCACGCTCGTACGTCGCGAGTACCCCACCGCGATCGGGCCGGTCGACCTGCTGTGTCGCGACCTGGGTGGTGCCACGGTGGCGGTGGAGGTCAAGCGGCGCGGCGACATCGACGGCGGCGAGCAGCGGGCCCGCTACCTGATGCTGCTCGACCGCGACCCGCTGCTGACTCCGGTGCGCGGCATCTTTGCGGCACAGGAGATCCGTCCGCAGGCGCGCGTGCTCGCCGGACACCGCGGCATCACCTGTGTCAGCGTCGACTACGACGCGCTGCGCGGACTTGACGACCCCAGCCTGCGGTTGTTCTGAAGCTCGTGGGTCAGGCGCCTGCGATCGGAGGAGCGGTCGGGTCTGCCGTCTCGACACCCTGTTCGCGAGCGACGTAGTCCTCGATCGCCTCGATGTCGTCGGCTGCGCGGGTCGCGACGGTGAGCAGGTCGCTCATGGTCGCGATCTCCTCGACCTGCTCCTTGATGAACCACTGCATGAACTGGTCGGAGGCGAAGTCGTTCTCCTCCCTGGCCGTGGCGGTCAGCGCGTTGATCTGGTCGGCGACCCGACGCTCCTGGGCAAGCGCGATCCGTACCGGCTCCACGATGTCGGCGAAGGTGGACTGGGGCGCGGTCACGGCCGGGACCACGACCGGCTCGTCGCAGTCGACGAGGTACTGCACCATCATCATCGCGTGGTCGCGTTCCTCGACGGCCTGGCGATAGAAGAACGCGGCCATCTGCGGCATCGTCGCCAGGTCGTAGTGCACGGCGCACGCGACGTACTGCTGGTGCGCGGCGAACTCGTGCCCGATCTGGGCGTTGAGCTGGTCGACGAAGCGCGCGGCGGGCATAGGACCTCCTGGCCAAGACGACGGTCGGCTCATCCTAGAGGTCGCCGACTCTGCCCGAACGGTCAGGTGAGGCTCCCCTAACACCGTGCTAGCGTGCCGACATGGCGCCCAAGAAGAAGTGCTGCACGAGCAAGCCTCGTTGCAAGCGCTGCCCGATCCGGCTGCTTGCAGAGGGCACGCTCCCCCCCGGCTACACGGTCAAGAAGCGCCGCCTGGTCAAGGCCAAGAAGAAGAAGCTCGCCCTCGCCGCCTGAGTCTCCGGCGCCGGTCAGGAGGCACCGGGTCGGGCCGCCCAGGGCAGGTCCTCCCCCGACCGCACCACGATCAGCCGGTCACCCCGTGCCAGCTGCGTGACCGTGGGGTCGTAGAACCGGTGCACCGTGCCGCCTCGTACGACCGCGATCACCTGGTCGGCACACCCCTGTGGCGCCTTGCCCACCTCGTCAGGCTGGACGTCGCGCTCAGCGACCTCGAGGCCGTGGCCCGACGTGAGCAGGTCCTCCAGCACGGCGCCCAGCGCGGGGCTCACCGTGGACAGCCCGAGCAGCCGCCCGACCGACTCCGACGACGTGACGACGGCGTCGGCACCGCTCTGCCGCACCAGGGGCACGTTCTCCTGCTCTCGCACAGCGACCACGACGAACGCCTCTGGGTTGGCGGCGCGCGCCGTCAGCGTGATCAGCACGGCAGCGTCGTCACGGTCGGCGGTGACGATGATCTGCTGGGCCTGGTCGGCGGCGCCGCGCATCAGCACCTCGCGCCTGGTCCCGTCGCCGACGATGCAGACCAGACCGTCCTCCTGCGCCTGGCTGACCCCGCTGGGAGACGGGTCGATCACGACGATGGCCTCCGCTGGGGTGCCGTTGTCGCGCAGGGTCTGGACCGCGCTGCGGCCCTTGGTGCCATAGCCGATCACCAGCACGTGCTCCTGCATGCGTCGCCTCCACTGGGTGATGCGCCACTGCTGGCGTCCCTGGCTGGCCAGCACCTCGAGGGTGGTGCCGACCAGCAGGATCAAGAACAGCACCCGCAACGGCGTCACCACGATGACGTTGACCAACCGGGCGCTGTCGTCGACCGGCACGATGTCGCCGTAGCCGGTCGTCGTCATGGTGACCGTGGCGTAATAGACGCAGTCGAGCAGGTCGAGCGTCCCGTCATCTGAGTTGTCGGTGTAGCCGAGGCGGTCGATGTAGACGACGGTCACGATGATCGCCAGTAGGGCGACCCCGATCGCGAGCCGGGCACCGAGAGCGCGTACGGGTGAAGCGGCACGCTCAGGAAGCCGTACCCGGGGCTGGTCCGCCACGCTCGGAGCCTAGCCCTGTCAGTCGATCAACCCGTGCGCCTCGCGGATCACGCCGACCACGCGATCGACGACCGCCGTAAGCGCGAAGTCGCGGGGGGTGAACACGGCCGCGACGCCGAGAGCTTCGAGGCGACGAGCGTCACTGGGCGGGATTATGCCGCCGACCACGACCGGTACGTCCCCTGCGCCCGCCTCGCGAAGGCCGTCGAGCACGGCGGGCACGAGCCCGAGGTGCGAGCCGGACAGGATCGACAGGCCCACGCAATGCACGTCCTCGGCAACCGCTGCGGCAACGATGTCGGCCGGGGTCAGCCGGATGCCCTGATAGACCACCTCGAAGCCGGCGTCGCGGGCGCGCATGGCGATCTGCTCCGCCCCGTTGGAGTGACCGTCGAGGCCTGGCTTGCCGACCAGAAGTCGCAACCGACGGCCCAGCGCGTCGCCGGTCGCACGGACCCGTTCGCGCACCACAGCCAGCAGCTCACCCGGCACGGTGACGCCGATCGCGCCAGACACACCCGTCGGGCCTCGGTACTCGCCGAAGACCTCGCGCAACGCCCCCGCCCACTCCCCCGTGGTGACGCCGGTGCGGGCAGCTTCCAGGGTGGCGGCCATCAGGTTGGCGCCCGACTTGGCGTCGTCGCGCAGCCGCTCGAGCGCCTGTTGCGCGGCGGTCGCGTCGCGCTGCTCACGCCAGCGACGCACCGCCTCGACGGCTGCTGCCTCGGCCGCCGGATCGGCGATCTCGACCACCGTGTCCAGGTCGGCGACCAGCGGTGAGGGCTCGGTGTCGACATAGCAGTTGACGCCTACCACCTGCTCGGCACCAGACTCGATGCGTGCCCGCCGAGCTGCGTGCGAGGTCACCAGCTGTTGCTTCATGTAGTCCACCGCCTCGACAGCGCCACCGAGCGCCTCGACCCTGGCCATCTCCTGCCGAGCACCGACGACCAGCTGGTCGACCTTGGCCTGCACCACGGGCGAGCCGGCGAACAGGTCCTCGTACTCGAGCAGGTCGGACTCGTGCGCGAGCACCTGCTGCAGACGCAGCGACCACTGCTGGTCCCACGGCCGTGGCAGGCCGAGCGCCTCGTTCCACGCCGGCAGCTGGACCGCTCGCGCGCGGGCGTCCTTGGACAGCGTGACCGCCAACATCTCCAGCACGATGCGTTGCACGTTGTTCTCGGGCTGTGCCTCGGTGAGTCCCAACGAGTTGACCTGCACGCCATAGCGGAACCGGCGCATCCGCTCGTCGTCGACGCCGTAACGCTGCTGGGTCAGCTCGTCCCACAGCTCGACGAAGGCGCGCATCTTGCACATCTCCTCGACGAACCGCACGCCGGCGTTGGCAAAGAACGACATCCGTCCGACGACCGCATCGAACCTGTCGGCCGGCACCTGCCCCGAGTCACGCACGGCATCAAGTACGGCGGTCGCCGTCGCTAGTGCGTACGCCAGCTCCTGCACCGGAGTGGCGCCGGCCTCCTGCAGGTGATAGCTGCAGATGTTGATCGGGTTCCAGCGTGGCATCGCGTCGACCGTGTACGCGATGGTGTCGGTCGTCAGTCGCAGCGAGTGCTCAGGCGAGAACACATAGGTGCCCCTCGACAGGTACTCCTTGATGATGTCGTTCTGCGTCGTTCCGAGCAGCCGGTCGGCAGCGACACCCTGCTCCTCGGCAACCAGCTGATAGAGCGCGAGCAACCACATCGCCGGCGCGTTGATCGTCATCGACGTGTTCATCTCGTCGAGCGGGATTTCGGCGAACAGCCGGCGCATCTCGCCCAGATGAGGCACCGGCACGCCCACCTTGCCGACCTCGCCGCGGGCGAGCTCGTGGTCGGGGTCGTAACCGGTCTGAGTCGGCAGGTCGAACGCCACCGACAAGCCGGTCTGACCCTTGGCGAGATTGCCACGGTACAACGCGTTCGAGCCCTCGGCCGAGCTGTGACCTGCGTACGTACGCATCACCCACGGCTGATCGCGAGCCGGCGCGTCGGTCATTGCCGCAGCGTAGGCCGAACTCGGCCCCGGGTCAGCGTCGGCGGTATCAGCCGGGTAGGGAGCCGGCGCACTGAGCGGTGGTGGCGTGCAGCACGCGCCCCAGCCCGCTGACCGCCAGCACCCGGCGCAACCGGCGCGGCGGGTCGAGCAGCACGAGCTGGTGACCCTCGCGGCGCAGCCGCTCGTTGACCCCGACCAGCAGACCCAGACCGGTCAGGTCCATCCACTCGACGTCCGCCATCTCTAGCACCACACCTGCCCCGGCCGCCTCGGCCCCGCCGCGAAGGCAGCGATCAACGGTGGCATCGAGCACGACGCGGACCGCCGGGACCGACGACCCGTCGAGCCGGTGCGGCAGCCGGACGTGACCGGGCAGCGCCCCGGTGAACTCAGTGAACTGCTGGTCGAGCTGCATGGGCGCCCCCGGAGGTGGTCTGCACTGGTACAGACGCGGCGGAAGCCGGATCGGTTGCACCCGGCACCCGACAGGAGGGTCGCACGCTGCTCGTGATACGCCCGGGCGGCGCGCCGCGCAGCGGGGCACACTGGGTGGGTGCTCGCATCGGTCCCGCTGTCTGGTGGCTCGGGAGGCGACTACGTCTACATCCCGTTGACCATCACTGTCGTGGTGGCGCTGCTCGCGCTGCTGCTGCGCTGGACCATGCGGCCGAGCAGGCGCACCGGCGCTCGGGTGGCCGATCCCGCCCAGGGACTGCTGATCGGGGTCGTGGCCACGGTGCCCGACGAGGCCGAACGGCTACGCCGCCTCCTGGTGGCCGAGGGGGTGCGCGCCACGTCGCGGGCGGTCGCGTCGCGCGGCCAGGTGCTGGTGTGGCCCGACGATGTCGACCGCGCCCTGCACCTGATCGCCGCCGACCGCAACCACCGGCCCGGTCCATCCGGCGCCGGCTGACTAGGGTCGCGGGCATGGTCCACCTCACCCGTATCTACACCCGCACCGGCGACGCCGGGACCACCCGTCTCGGGGACATGTCCGAGGTCGCCAAGACCGACCGGCGGGTGGCGGCGTACGGCGACGTCAACGAGGCCAACGCGCACCTCGGGCACGTGCTCGTCGCCGGTGACGTCGAGGCCGACGTCGCGGACGTGCTGCGCGAGGTACAGAACGACCTCTTCGATGTCGGGGCCGACCTGGCCACCCCCGTCGTCCGCGACCCCGAGCACCCGCCGCTGCGGATCGTGCAGGCGGCCGTCGACCGGCTCGAGGCTTGGTGCGACCACTACAACGAACCGCTGGAGCGGCTACGTTCGTTCGTGCTGCCGGGCGGCACCAGGGGTGCTGCGCTGCTCCACGTCGCGACGACGTCGTTGCGGCGGGCCGAGCGGTCGACGTGGGCGGCCCTCGACGCGCACGCCGACACGATGAACCCCCTGACCGCGCGCTATCTCAACCGGGCCAGCGACCTGCTGTTCATCCTCGCCCGCTACGCCAACCGCGAGGAGGGCGACGTCTTGTGGTCGCCCGGGCGTGGTCAGCAGGCCGAGCCGTCGCAGGGGTGAGCGGTCAGCCCGGTCGGCGTGAGGGCGGCGCCGCTTCGAGCCACGACAGCAGCGCGGTCAGCGCCGCTGGACTCACCGCCAGCTGCACCGGCTCACCGTCGATCCGGCCGTCGACGACGACATGGCCGAGAAACAGTGCGTACGCCTCCGGGTGGCCAGGCTCGTGGCTGCCGACGACCTCGAAACGGAACCGATCAAACGTGCGTTTGGGTCGTATGGCCAGCGAGAACACGCGAAACCACTGCAGCCGATCACCTCGGTAGCGCCCGATCCCCAGTGTCCAGCCGCGCACACCCTCGAACCCGGCGAAGCGAACGCTCATGTCGAAGGTAGGTTCGCGGTGGCTGATCCAACGGCGCCGAGCGACCAGGCCGCCCAGCAGCAGGGCCGTGAGCAGGACGATGGAACCGACGGCATCGAGCGCCACCACCCACGGTTCCATCGGCACAATCTCTCACCGAGGCCGACGGAGCCGTCAGCCCGCCCTCTCGGCCGCGCTGACGCGCGCCTCTGCCCACCGCCGTGCCCGCACGGCCTCGTCGTCGTCGCCCTCCGAACGCTCGACGTCCTGCTGCGCCTGGGAGGCGTCGATGTCGTCGGCGAGTGCCGCCCGCTCGGACAGGATCGCCACGCGGTTGTCCGCGACCGACAAGAACCCGCCGTCGACCGCGGCCACCAACGTCTGCGAGCCGTCACGGATGAGCACCGGGCTGTGCGACAGGACCGACAGCACCGGGGCGTGACCGGGCAGGATGCCGATCTCACCGTCTGTGGTGCGGGCCAGGACGAACGTCGCCTCGCCGGACCACACCATGCGCTCGGCCGCGACAAGCTCGACCTGCAGTGGGCTGTCGGCCATCAGAGGTCCTGCTGGATCTCGGACCACTTGCGCTCGACGTCGTCCAGGCCGCCGCACATGAAGAACGCCTGCTCGGCGACGTGGTCGTAGTCTCCGTCACAGATCTTGGTGAACGCCTCGATGGTGTCCTCCAGCGGCACGGTCGACCCTTCGAGGCCGGTGAACTGCTTGGCGACGTAGGTGTTCTGCGACAGGAATCGCTGGATGCGGCGTGCCCGGGAGACGACGACCTTGTCCTCCTCCGACAACTCGTCCACACCGAGGATGGCGATGATGTCCTGCAGCTCCTTGTTGCGCTGCAGGATCGACTTCACCCTGGTCGCGGTGTCGTAGTGGTCCTGGGAGATGTAGCGGGGATCCAGGATCCGTGACGTCGACGTCAGCGGGTCGACGGCCGGATAGATGCCCAGCGAGGCGATGTCACGCGACAGCTCGGTGGTGGCGTCGAGGTGTGCGAAGGTCGTCGCCGGCGCCGGGTCGGTGTAGTCGTCGGCTGGCACGTAGATCGCCTGCATCGACGTGATCGAGTGCCCGCGGGTCGAGGTGATGCGCTCTTGCAGCACGCCCATCTCGTCGGCCAGCGTCGGCTGGTAGCCCACGGCGCTCGGCATCCTGCCCAGCAACGTGGACACCTCCTGGCCAGCCTGGGTGAAGCGGAAGATGTTGTCGATGAACAGCAGCACGTCCTGGTTCTGCTCGTCCCGGAAGTACTCGGCCATCGTCAGCCCGGACAGCGCCACCCGCAGCCGCGCGCCCGGAGGCTCATCCATCTGGCCGAACACCAGGGCGGTCTGGCCGATGACCTCCGACTCGGTCATCTCGGTGATGAGGTCGTTGCCCTCTCGGGTGCGCTCGCCGACCCCGGCGAACACCGAGACTCCGTCGTGGTCGCGCGCGACCCGAGCAATCATCTCCTGGATCAGCACGGTCTTGCCGACGCCGGCGCCACCGAACAGGCCGATCTTGCCGCCCTGGACGTACGGGGTGAGCAGGTCGATGACCTTGATGCCGGTGTGGAACATCTCGGTCTTGGACTCGAGCTGGTCGAAGGCCGGCGCCTTGCGGTGGATCGACCAACGCTCCTTGACGTCGAGGCTCTCGCCCTCCTGGAGATTGAGGCAGTCCCCGATGGTGCTGAAGACGCGACCCAAGGTGACGTCGCCCACGGGGACCGTGATCCCCGAGCCGGTGTCGGTGACCGTGGCGCCGCGCACGAGGCCATCCGTGGGCTGCATCGAGACAGCCCGCACCATGCCCTCACCGATGTGCTGCTCGACCTCGAGGGTCAGCGTGCGGGTGTCGCCCGCCAGCTCGGTGTCGACGTGCAGGGCACGGTAGATCTCGGGCATGTCGTCAGACGAGAACTCGACGTCGACGACAGGGCCGATGACCCGGGCCACCCTTCCGGTGGCGTGCCTCTCGTTGTCCTGCTGGTCGTGCTTCTCGTCGGTCGTGGCAGTCATCTGGTCCTCACTCGCTCCCTGCAGTGGCATCGGCAAGCGCATTCGCGCCCCCGACGATCTCGCTGATCTCTTGGGTGATCCCGGCCTGACGCGCCTGGTTCGCGATGCGGGTGTACTGCTGGATGAGATCCTCGGCGTTGTCGGTCGCGGACTTCATCGCACGCTGCCGCGCCGCAAGCTCGGAGGCGGCCGCCTGCAGCATGCAGGCGTAGATCCGGCTCGAGACATAGCGGGGCAGCAAGGCGTCCAGGACCTCGGCAGCCGAGGGCTCGAACTCGTAGAGCGGCAGCAGCTCGCCCTCGTCGGGTGAGTCCTCGTCCTCCACGACCTCCAGCGGCAGCAGTCGGATGTCGGCCGGCTCCTGGACCAGCATGGACCGGAACCGGGTGAAGACGATGTGCACCTCGTCGACTGGCGACAGCTCGGTGTCGGGGGGCTCCAGCGTGGTGTCTGCCTCGTCGACGTCGACTCCGGCCAGGAATGCCTCGATGACGGCGTCGGCGACTTCGCGCGCGTCGGCGTAGTCCGGGCCGTCCGAGAAGCCCGTCCAGGATCTGGCGAGGTCGCGTCGGCGGAACGTGTAGTAGCCGACTCCCTTGCGGCCGGTGACGTAGAGGTTGACCTCCTTGGACTCGAGGCGCAGCTTCTCGACCAGCCGCTCGGCCTGCCTGAGCACCGACGACGAGTACGCACCGGCCAGCCCACGATCACTAGTCACGACGATGACCGCTGCCCGGTCGGCATTCTCGTGCTCGGTGGTCAGCGGGTGGTCGACGTTGGAGAACGTCGCGACCGCCGAGACGGCACGGGTCAGCTCGCGGGCGTACGGCAGCGACGCCTGCGCCCGCTGCTGAGCCTTGATGATGCGTGAGGCCGCGATCAGCTCCATGGCGCGAGTGATCTTCTTGGTTGCCTGCGTCGACCTGATCCGGCCACGCAGCTCGCGCAACGATGCCGCCACGCTCAGCCCCGCTTCTGCTTCTTGATCTGCTCCTGGTCGACATCCTCGTCGTCGAGGGCCTCGTGCTCCTCGCGGCCGGACTTGATGGAGCCGCCCTCGGAGGTCTCGAACTGGTCGGCGAACCCGTCGTAGGCGTCGCTCAGCGCGGACTCGGTGTCCTCGTCGAAGGCCCGCGACTCGCGCACCGAGTCGAAGACGCCCCCGTGCTCGCGTCTGACGTACTCGAGAAACTCGGTCTCGAAACGACGCACGTCCTCAGCCGGGACCGCGTCCAGCTTGCCGCTCGTGCCTGCCCACAGCGACACCGTCTGCTCTTCCACCGAGAAGGGTGAGTACTGCGGCTGCTTGAGCAGCTCCATCAGCCGCTGGCCGCGGTCGAGCTGGCGGCGAGAGGCCGCGTCGAGGTCGGAGGCAAACATCGCGAACGCCTCCATCGCGCGGAACTGCGCGAGGTCGATCTTGAGCGTCCCGGTGACCTTCTTGATCGCCTTGGTCATCGCTGCGCCTCCGACCCGGGACACCGAGATGCCGACGTCGATCGCGGGACGCTGGTTGGCGTTGAACAGGTCGGACTGGAGGAAGATCTGACCGTCGGTGATCGAGATGACATTGGTCGGGATGTAGGCCGACACGTCGTTGGCCTTGGTCTCGATGATCGGCAGGCCGGTCATCGAGCCGCCGCCCATCTCGTCGCTGAGCTTGGCGCAGCGCTCGAGCAGCCGGCTGTGCAGGTAGAACACGTCGCCGGGGTAGGCCTCGCGACCGGGCGGGCGACGCAGCAGCAGCGATACCGCGCGGTATGCCTCCGCCTGCTTGGACAGGTCGTCGAAGACGATCAGCACGTGCTTGCCCTCGTACATCCAATGCTGGCCGATGGCCGAGCCGGTGTAGGGCGCGAGGTACTTGAAGCCCGCCGAGTCGGACGCGGGCGAGGCGACAATCGTGGTGTACTCCAGCGCGCCCGCCTCCTCGAGCGCTCCCCGCACAGCGGCGATCGTGGAACCCTTCTGCCCCATCGCCACGTAGATGCAGCGGACTTGCTTCGTCTCGTCCCCGGTCTCCCAGAACTCCTTCTGGTTGATGATGGTGTCGACAGCCACTGCGGTCTTGCCGGTTTGGCGGTCGCCGATGATCAGCTGTCGCTGGCCGCGTCCGATCGGCGTCAGCGCGTCGATCGCCTTGATCCCCGTCTGTAGCGGCTCGTTGACCGACTGCCGCTGCACCACGCTCGGAGCCTGCAGCTCCAGGGCACGGCGCTCGCTGGACTCGATGTCACCGAGCCCGTCGATCGGGGTGCCCAGCGGGTCGACGACACGCCCGAGGTAGTCGTCACCGACCGGTACGGACAAGATGTCGCCGGTACGCCGGACGGGTTGACCCTCCTCGATCCCGGCGAAGTCGCCCAGGATCACCACACCGATCTCCCGGACGTCGAGGTTGAGTGCCAGGCCGAGCGTTCCGTCCTCGAACTCGAGCAGCTCGTTTGCCTGGCACGAGGGCAGCCCCTCGACCCTGGCGATGCCGTCGCCAGCCTCGGCGACAGTGCCGATCTCCTCCGTGCTGGCGGTGTCCGGCTTGTACTCGGAGACGAATCGCGACAGTGCGTCGCGGATGTCTTCCGATCGGATTGTGAGCTCCGCCATGGTCGTCGTTCCTGCTCTCTCGACTCGTCTGTGTCCCGTGGTGTCGTGGATGTCGTGGTCTGGTCAGCCCGCCAGCCGCCGACGGGCCTCGGCGAGCCGGGTGGAGACGGTGCCGTCGATGACGTGGTCGCCGACGCTCACCCGCACCCCGCCCAGCACGTCCGGGTCGACGATGACGTTGAGCTGAAGATCGTGGTGGAAGCGGTCGGTCAGCGTGGCCTGCAGCCGCCGGCGCATGGCTGGACTCAGAGGACCCGCGACTCGTACGACGGCGACCAGCCGCTCGCGGCGGGCAGCTGCGAAGCGCTGCATCTGAACCAGGCCGAGCAGCACGGTGCGGTGTCGCAGCGTGACCGCGTGCCGGACCAGGCGCAGCGTGGGTCTGCCGACCTGCTCCCCGATCAGTTCGTCGACCAGTCGCTGGCGGATGTCGACCGGCGCGCTGCGGTCGCCAAGCGTGTCGCGCAGCTCGGGGTCCGCCTCGACGATGCGCGAGAACCGGAACAGCTCGTCCTCGAGCTCGTCGAGATCGCCGCCCGCCTCGGCCTCGGCGAGGTAGGCGCTGATGCCTCCCTGCTCGAGCGCGTCGGACAAGTCCCGCGAGACCGACCACCGCTGGCGCACGGCGAGGCGTGCGACGTCGACCGTTGCGTCATCGAAGTCCGACAACAGGCCACCGAAGAGGTCGGCTCTGCGGTCGGCGTCGATCGAGGGATCGCTCAGTGCTCGACGCAGATTCGGTTGACTGTCCAGCACCCCGCACAGGGCGAATAGCTGTTCGCCCAGCGCGGTGCAGTTGGCACCGCCGTTCAGCAGCTCACCCACCCGCTCGATCACCACCGCGACCGCTCGAGCCGACGCGCCGCGCATCAGCGTCCGCCGGTGGTTGCCGCGTCGGTATCGGCGCCGGTCCCGGAGTCACGACCGGAGCCAGCCCCCGAGTCAGCCTCCGAGTCGGACCCGTCCTCGGCGGCCCTGTCCGGGTCTGCCTCCAGCTCGGCGACAAACGTCTCGACCGTGCGCTGCAGCCGCTTGTCGTCCTCGAGCGCCTCGCCGACGACGCGTCCGGCCAGAGTCACGGCCAGTGAGCCGACCTCGGCCTTGAGCTCGGTGAGCACGCGCTGTCGGTCGGCGTCGAGCTGCGCGCGCGCCGTGGCGACGATCCGCTGCGACTCCGCCTGCGCGGCCTGGCGCATCTCGGCGACGATCTGCGCGCCCTGCTCGCGCGCGTCCTCGCGGATCCGCGCCGCTTCGTGGCGTGCCTCGGACAGCTGCCCGCGGAACTCACGCTCGGCCGCCTCGGCCGCCTGCTTTGCCTGCTCGCTCTCCTCGAACTGCCGGCGGATGGTCTGCTGACGCTCGGTCAGCGCCTTGTTGATCGGCGGGATGACGTAACGCGCGAGCAGGTACACGATCACGGCGAACGCGAGCAGCTCGACGATGATCGTCGCGTTCGGCACAAGGAAGTTCTCCGCGGCCAGGTTGGTCCTGGGCATCTGGTGGTCCCGTCAGTCGTGGCTCGGTCGGTGGTCCTCGGGTCAGGCGGCGCCGACGACGAAGACGAACAGCGCCATGAAGGCCAGGTTGATGAAGTAAGCCGCCTCGCACAGACCCACGGTCAGGAAGAAGATCGTGAAAAGGCGGCTCTGGGCCTCGGGCTGGCGGGCGACGCCGGAGATGGTGGCACTGCCGGCGAGACCGTCACCGATCGCGGCGCCGATGGCACCGCCGGCAAGCGCCAGCCCGCCGCCGACCATCGCGCCGGCAATCTTGATCGCTTCTTCCACTTGACTCTCCTTGGCTCGCGGTCCGGACGGTCGCCGGACCGATGGGTTCGCTGGATCGGTCGGTGCTGCTCAGTGCGCCGTCGCCGTGGCCGGCTGTGGCCGGTCGTCGTGCGCGGCGTCGCCGCCCTCACTGTCGTGCTCCTCGTCGTGCACCTCGCCCGCCTCGGCGAAGTACAAGATGGTCAGCAGGGCAAAGATGAACGCCTGGATCAGGCCGATGAACAGGTCGAAGGCCTTCCAGACGATGTTGGGACCCCACAGGACGTACAACGGCATCAGCCCGATCAGGCTGAGCATGATCCCGCCCGCGAAGATGTTGCCGAACAGTCGCAAGGCCAACGTGAAGGGCTTGACGATCTCCTCGATCAGCTTCAGTGGGAACAGCACCGCATAGGGCTCGAAGTAGCTCTTGACGTACTTCTTCACCCCTCTTCGCCGGATGCTGTAGACGTGCATCGACACGATGACCAGCAGAGCCAGTGCGTAGGTGAGGTTGACGTCCGCAGTCGGGGCTGGCAGCAGGTGCGGGTCCTCACCGCTGGGGATCAGCTCGAACCAGTTCGCAACCAGGATGAAGGTGAACAGCCCCAGCGCGAGCGGCACCACGAAAGGGTGCACCCGGCCCAGGTTCTGCTCGACCTGGCGATTGACTGTGTCGACCAGTGTCTCCCAGATCAGTTGCAGCTTGCCCGGGACACCGCTTGTCGCTCGGGAACGCACCACCAGGCCGAGACCGACGACGATCGCCCCAGCGAGGAGGGTGGTCCAGATCGTGTCGGCGTTGAAGGTGAGCCCGAAGGCATCGACTGTCTCGTGGTGACCGATCTCGATCTCGCCGCTCGCCACCGGCACCGCGGTGCTCATGAGTGGCGCAGCTCCTTCAGCAGCGGGAGGGCGGTCACGACGATCGTGAGCAGCTGGAAAACCGCTAGCCCGGCGAGTACGAAGCCTCCGATGGGCCAGAAGGCGAGCACGAGCACGACCGCCACCAAAGAGATCACCGCGAGGCGGCCGAAGGCCGACAGGGCGAACTGCTTGCGGGACAGGTCCTGCCCGGTGGACGTCATCCGGATCATGCCGGCCTCGGTGAGCAGGGCGTTGCCCAGCGCGAGCACGACGCCGATCGCGGCGAAGAGCCCCGCCGACCAAGCGTCCATCGAGCCGCCGATGAGCAGCGCGACCAAGACCGCGACTCCCGCCGCGATCACGACCAGTCGCTGGCGCCGCGTGACTTCGGACATCGGGGCGCGAGCGGGCGTGCCGTCAGCACGATCGGCGGCCCGTTTGGCGGCCGGGTCGGCGGCACTGTCGTCCATGCCGGGTAACCCTGCCACGTCGTCGCTAGTACGGCCGCGGCCGGCCGTCCGGCTCACCTCGCTCATCGCCGGCACCCCCTTCGGTCAGCAACGGACGGATGTGCAACCAGGTTCCGACCACTCCCACGAGCACGCCCACCGTCAGTCCGAGCAGTGTCAGCAGCGGAGTCGTGCCGAGGGAGTCGTCTGCCCACCAGCCGAGCCCGAGACCGATCACCAGGCAGGCGACCACGTAGCCGCCAATGCCCAAGAGGTCCCGGACCTGCAGACTGGTCCCGGGCTGATCGTCGCCCATCGTGCACGTGGCTCCCGCCGGCGGGTCGCGGTACGGATCGCCCGTTCACTGTCCCGTACGAGCCGACAGGGACGCTATCACAGCGATCAGACACTGGAGCCGGAGCGGCGGACGACCCGCCAGCCGGCCGCACACGGTTCCCGGTGGTCATCAGTGTTCCCGTCGGCTGTCGGCGGTGGCCTGCGCTTGTGAAAGTTAGCACAAGGTCTACTCGGCACGCGGACGGGGGCGGGTACGCCCCGGTCAGGTGAGTGAGCGGTGGACCCGGGGGAGCCAGAAGACCGCGACCGCCGTCACGACGGCGAGCAGGCTGATCGCGGTGACGAGCCGCCATCCGCCGAACAGGCTCACCACGACGGTGCCGAAGGCGACCAGCCCTGCGACGGCATAGACGAGCAGCACCGCGCGGCGGTGCGAGTGCCCGATCTCCAGCAGCCGGTGGTGCAGGTGCAGCTTGTCGGGACTGAACGGCGATCGGCCGGCCCGGGTGCGCCGCGTGACGGCGAGCGCGAGGTCGAGGAAGGGAACCAGCAGCATCGCCACCGGCAGCAGCAGCGGCAGCAGCACGGGCTGCGCTCCCGCGGTCGCGCCGAACAGCCCCTCGGTAATGTCGCCGGGAGGGAACTGCCCGGACAACGTGACGGCGCCACAGGCAAGGACCAAGCCGATCAGCATCGAGCCGGAATCGCCCATGAACATCCGGGCGGGGTAGAAATTGTGGGGCAGGAAGCCGCAGCAGGCGCCCGCCAGCGCCGCCATCAGCAGCGCGGCGGCGATGGCTCGGGTCAGGTTGTTCTCGGCTGCCACCAGGTAGGCGAACAGGAAGAACGCGACCGCCCCGATCGTCACCACGCCCGCGGCGAGCCCGTCGAGGCCGTCGACGAAGTTGACCGCGTTGACTGTCGCGACGATGACGAGCACCGTCAGCAGCTGCGCCTGAGTGGGGTTGAGCCCGAACGTTCCGCCACCCGGCAGTGGCAGGTAGAGGAACGAGACACCCGACAGCACGACGACAGCCGCGCCCAGCACCTGGCCGCCAAACTTGGCCAGGGCGTCCAGCTCGAACACGTCGTCGAACACGCCAACCGCGCACACCAAGGTGCCGCCCACCAGGACGGAGCGAGCATCCGGGAGGGTGTCGGCCGTGGACAAGAACGGCAGCCGCGTCGCGACCAAGTAGCCCGCCCACAGCCCCCCGAGCATCGCCAGGCCGCCGAGGTAGGGCACTGGCGTCGCGTGCACGTCCCGGTCCCGCACCGTGGCGACGGCGCCGACGCGCTCGGCGACGACTCGGCTGAGGGTGGCCAACAAGCTGGTCACCGCCGCGGAGACAGCGAAGACCATCAGGTACTCGCGCACCTGGGGTTCACCTACCCTCGTCGTCCTCGGCGTCCTCGTCCTCGTACGGCTCGGCGTCCTCGTACGGCTCGGCGTCCTCATACGGCTCGGCGTCCTCAACCGGCCCGGCGTCCTCAACCGGCCCGACGCCCTCGACCGGCCCGATGTCCTCCACGCTCGCGTCGAACTCGCGCAACCGCGCTACGTCGATGCCGCCTGCCCGAAGGATCCGCGGCTTGGGCCCGGTGACGTCGAGGATGGTCGAGGCGACGTCGGTGGCGCTGGGGCCGCCGTCCAGATAGACCCGCACCCGGTCGGCGAGCATCTCCTCGGCCTCCTCGATGGTCCTGGCTGCGGGCATACCGGTGCGGTTGGCACTGGTGACCGCCAGCGGGCCGGTGCGTTCGAGCAGAGCGATCGCGACCGGGTCGGCAGGCATCCGCACCGCCACGGTGGCTCGGTTGTTGCCGAGGTCCCACGTCAGGGTCGGCTGCTGGGTGCAGACCAGGGTCAGCGGTCCAGGCCACAGCTCGTTGACCATGTCGTGGGCGTAGGTGGGGACGCCCGAGGCAAGGGAGTCGAGCGTGCTGGCCGCCGACACCAGCACGGGCGGGGGCATGTCGCGGCCACGGCCCTTGGCCCGGAGCAGACGTCGCACGGCCGAAGCCTCGAACGCGTCGGCGGCCACGCCGTAGACGGTGTCGGTGGGCAAGACGACCAATCGGTTGCCGCGGATCTCGTCGACGGCCGCATCGAGACCCTCCTCGCGGGCGTCGTCATCCGTGCAGTCGAAACGCCGGCGCTCGCTGTTCACGCCGACATCGTGCCATCGCGGCATCGGCGTCCCCACATCCGTGCCGTCAGCGGCGCCGGGCGGTGACGAAGCGCGGGCGGCCGGCGAGGTCGCGATGGTCGGTGATGTCGGACCAGGAGTCGCCGTCCCGGAAGACGGCCGGCGCCGAGTCACCCTGAGCGTCCGCGTGCTCGCAGCCCACCACGCCCCCGGGCCGCAGCAGCCGGGCGGCGACCCGCGCGACGACCCGGATCGTGTCCAGCCCGTCATCGCCCGACCACAGCGCCACCGGCGGGTCGAACAGCCGTGCCTCGGCGGGCACCTCGTCATAGGCGCCGAGCGGGATGTAGGGCGGGTTGGCCACCACGACCTCGACCGCCCCGTCGAGCTCAGCAAAGGCGGTGGCCGCATCGCCGAGCCGAAGGTCGACACCGGTGCCCGCCAGGTTGTCGAAGGCGTAGGCGTACGCCTCCGGCGAGAGCTCCACGGCGTACACCCGCGCTGCGGGCACCTCGCTGGCCACCGCGGCAGCGATCGCGCCGGAGCCGGTGCACAGGTCGACAACCACCAGGTCGCTGCCAGTCGAGGTGTGCTCGATCGCCCAGCCCGTGAGGAGCTCGGTCTCGGGCCGAGGCACGAACACCCCTGGCCCGACCCGCAGGTCGAGCCGGCGAAAGGGCGCCCGCCCGGTGAGGTGCTGCAGCGGTTCCCGCCGGGCCCGGCGTTCGACGAGCTGGTCGAACGCCTGCTGCTGCTCGGCGTTCGGCTCGGCAGCCATGGCCAGCCGTCCGCGCGGCACGCCGAGCGAGAACGCGAGAAGCAGCTCGGCGTCCAGCTGGGGGGAGGCCACGCCGGCATCGGCCAGCCGACGCGTGGCATCGGCGCGCAGCGTGCGCAAGACCGCCCGACCAGACCTCAACCGACCGGCCGGTCCCCGACCGCGTCGAGGCGCGCGCTCTCCTCGGCCTCGACCGAAGCCGTGACGAGGTCGTCGAGCACGCCGTCGAGGACGGCCTCCAGGGTGTACGCCTTGAAGCCGGTGCGGTGGTCGGTCACCCGGCCCTCGGGGAAGTTGTAGGTGCGGATGCGCTCCGACCGGTCGACGGTGCGCACCTGTGCCCGCCGGCTGTCGGCAACGTCGGAGCGAGCCTGCTCCTCGGCCAGCGCGAGCAGCCGCGAGCGGAGGATTCGCATCGCCTGCTCGCGATTCTGCAGCTGTGACTTCTCGTTCTGACAGGAGACGACGATCCCGCTCGGCAGATGGCTGATCCTGACGGCGGAGTCGGTCGTGTTGACGCTCTGGCCACCCGGTCCCGACGAACGGAACACGTCGACCCGCAGGTCCGCCTCGTCGAGCGCCACGTCCACCGGATCTGCCTCCGCAAGCACCAGCACTCCCGCCGCCGACGTGTGGACGCGGCCCTGCGACTCGGTGACTGGCACCCGTTGCACGCGGTGCACGCCGGCCTCGTGCCTGAGCAGGGCGTACGGGGCGCGGCCCGGCTCGGGCGCGCGCTTCGCCGATACCGCCACCGTCGCCGAGCGGACGCCGCCGAGGTCGGACTCGTTGACGTCGAGCAACTCGGTGCGCCACGACTGGCGGTCGGCGAAGCGCAGGTACATCCGCAGCAGGTCGCCGGCGAACAGCGCCGACTCCTCGCCACCCTCGCCCGCCTTGACCTCGACGATGGCGTCCTTTCCGTCGGACGGGTCGCGCGGGATCAGCAACCGGCGCAACCGCTCGGCCAGCTCATCGCGGCGCTCGGCCAGGCTCTGCGCCTCGGCAGCCAGCGCCGGGTCGTCCCGGCCGAGCTCGTGCGCGGCGGTGAGGTCGCCGTCGACCTCGAGCCAGGCCTCGTACGTCGCGACCACGGCCCCGAGCTCGGCATAACGGCGGCCGAGCCGCCTGGCCAGGAACTGGTCGGCATGCACGTCTGGCGCGGACATGCGGATCCCGAGCTGGGCATGCTCTGCGGCCAGCGCTTCGACCTGTTCGAACATCCCCGACCTCCCTCACCCGCGATCAGCGGCCCGTGGTTGCGCGATCAGCGGCCCGTGGTTGCGCGATCAGCGTTTGCCGGTGGCGTCGGACGTGTGTGGCGGCACCGGCGCGGTCGGATCCAGTGCCCGCCGAGCTGGTGCCGGTCGCACGGCTACTTGGAGTCACCCTGCTTGGCGTAGCGCTTCTGGAAGCGGGCCACGCGCCCGCCGGTGTCGAGGATCTTCTGCTTGCCGGTGTAGAACGGGTGGCACTGTGAGCAGACGTCGGCGTGAATGGAGCCGCTCGGCGCCGTGCTGCGCGTGGTGAACGAGGCTCCGCAGGTGCAAGTCACCTGCGTCTGGCCGTACGCGGGATGGATGTCAGGCTTCATGGTGTCCTCTCGTACGTGGCTGCCGGGTCGCCCGCCCCGTGACGAAGCGCTGACGTGAACCGGGACCGCCGATCATTGTCTCATCGACAGGGTGCGCAACGGTAACCAGTGCCTTCATGTTCCGTGCCGTCTGAACCGTGCGATCACCTCGGCTGCGCCCGCTGGACGACGGAGGCCGGCCGAGACGAAGATTCGGCTCAGGCGGCGAGCTGGGCGTTGATGTCGCCGGAAATGCTCGCCGGCTTCGTGGTGGAGCCGTAGCGCTTGACAACACTGCCGTCGCGGGCGATGAGGAACTTGGTGAAGTTCCACTTGATCTTGCCGCCGAGGGGGCCCATCTGCTCGCTTCGCAGCCACGCGTAGAGCGGGTGCGCGTTGTCGCCGTTGACATCGACCTTGGCGAACATGGGAAACGAGACGCCGTAGGTCGTCGTGCAGAAGCTGGCGATCTCTTCCTCCGACCCGGGCTCCTGGTGGCCGAACTGATCGCACGGGAAGCCGAGGACGGTGAGCCCACGCTCGGCAAAGTCGCGATGCAGCTGCTCGAGACCCTCGTACTGCGGGGTGAACCCGCACTGGGACGCGGTGTTGACGACGAGCAGCACCTGACCGCGGTAGTTGCCGAGCGACGCGACCTCGCCGCCGATGGTCGTGGCCTCGAAGTCGAACGCGGTGGTCAACCGTCGTCACCGCCGCCACCACGACGACCGTTGGTCTGTACCGGCATCGTGTCCCGCACTTGCATGAGGAACTCGACGTTACTCTTGGTCTTCTTGAGCTTGTCGATCACGAGCTCGAGCGCCTGCTGGCCGTCGAGCCCGGATAACACCCGGCGCAGCTTCCATACGATCTGCAGCTCCTCGCGGCTCATCAGCAGCTCCTCGCGCCGGGTGCCGGAGGCGTCGACGTCGATGGCCGGGAAGATCCGCTTGTCGGCAAACTCGCGGCGCAGCCGCAGCTCCATGTTGCCGGTGCCCTTGAACTCTTCGAAGATGACTTCGTCCATCTTGGAACCGGTCTCGATCAGCGCGGTCGCGAGGATGGTCAGCGAACCGCCGTCCTCGATGTTGCGCGCGGCGCCAAAGAACCGCTTCGGCGGATAGAGCGCCGACGAGTCGACGCCACCGGACAGGATCCGGCCGCTGGCGGGCGCCGCCAAGTTGTACGCGCGGCCGAGGCGCGTGATCGAGTCGAGCAGCACGATCACGTCGTGACCCAGCTCGACCAGCCGCTTGGCCCGCTCGATGGCAAGCTCGGCGACGGTGGTGTGATCCTCGGCCGGGCGGTCGAAGGTCGAGGCGATGACCTCGCCCTTGACCGCCCGCTGCATGTCGGTGACCTCCTCCGGCCGCTCGTCGACGAGCACGACCATCAGGTGGCACTCGGGGTTGTTGGTCGTGATGGCGTTGGCCATCGCCTGCAGCACCAGTGTCTTGCCGGCCTTGGAGGGTGAAACGATCAGCCCGCGCTGGCCCTTGCCGATCGGTGCGACGATGTCGATGATCCTGGTGGTGAGGATCGAGGACTCGGTCTCGAGGCGTAGCCGGCTCTGCGCGTAGAGCGGGGTCAGCTTGGAGAAATCGATCCTGGCCCGGCTGGCCTCGCTGTCCGAGCCGTTGACGCTGTCGATGCGGACCAGCGGGTTGAACTTCTCCTTGCGGTCGTTGTCACGCTGCTGCTTCACCTGGCCGGTGACAGCGTCGCCCTTGCGCAAGCCGTGGCGGCGCACCATGGACAGGGAGACGTAGACGTCGTCCGGGCCAGGCAGGTAGCCGGAGGTACGGACGAAGGCGTAGTTGTCGAGGACGTCGAGAATGCCGGCGACCGGCAGCAGCACGTCGTCATCGGTGACCTGCGGCTCGCCGCGGTCGTTGCGATCGCGGTCGTTGCGATCGCGGTCGTTGCGGCCGCGGTCACGGTTGCGGTTGCGACGCCTGCGACGGCTGGTCCCCTCGCCGTCGCCTCGGTTGTCGCTGCGCGGGTCGTTCCGGTTGTCGCTGCGGTTGGCGCGATCGCGGTTGTCCGCGCGGTCGTTGCGGGTATCGGTCCGGTTGTCGCTCGGACTGTCGCCCCGGTCGTCGCGGCCGTCGTCGCCGACCTCTCGGCTGTCATGATCGGTGTCGTCACGGGCCCGCCCCTGGGTCGGCGGGTGGTCGAACGACGCCTCGGTCGGCGTCGCGGCTACGGGCGGCGCCTCGGACGCGTCGGCGCGGTGGGCACCGTTGTCGGCAGGCGCGTCGGAGCCGGCGGCAGCACGGGTGCGAGATCGGGTGTCAGCACTGCTGTCGACTCGGTTGTCGGAGCTGCGCCCCTGGCCCTGCGCGGAGGCGATCGCCTCGATCAGCTGGCTCTTGCGCATCCGGCCGGTGCCCTTGATGCCCAGTCCCCCGGCGATCTGCTGGAGCCCAGCAACTGTCGAGGGCAGCGGCGCGGTGGGTGTTTCGGTCACGT
Source organism: Nocardioidaceae bacterium (assembly GCA_013697585.1). Lineage (GTDB taxonomy): Bacteria > Actinomycetota > Actinomycetes > Propionibacteriales > Nocardioidaceae > JACCWP01. The sequence goes on along the minus strand of JACCWP010000139.1, from coordinate 8,368 downwards.
GAGGTCCTTCCCACGTCGGGTGGATGTCCCTCGCCTCCTTTGCCCAGAGAGAATCCCCGGTGTGGACGAGGTTCGCCGAGTCCAGACGAGGACCGGTCTCACCATCGCTGGAGGGAGAGGGGTGCGACTGGGCCGCGCTGTCCCCGAGGCTCCGGAGGGGCGGCACCGCGCTCGCCGAGAGTAGCACCCCACCGGCTCACAGTCGTAAGACGTCGCAAGCCGATCTCGCCCGGTGGCATTCCCGGGCCGGCGGTCTCAGGCACGCACGCGCGCGCCGCAGGGTGACGCCTTGGTCGGCAACCGGTTCCACCCCGTGGCGAGCGCGGCTCGAAGCTCAGGCTCCTGATCATCAGGAGGGGCATGCTCGGGATGAAGCACCAGCACTGACGGGCCGGCGCCCGATACAACCGCGGCGTGGCCGGCGGAACGCAACCGGTCGACCAGGGCGAGGGACCGCGGCAGCAGGGATCGACGCTGCTCCTGGTGCAGCCGGTCCTCGGTTGCGTCGAGCAACAGGTCGGATCGACCAGTCAAGGCTGCCACCAACAGGCCTGCGCGGGCGGCGTTGTGTGCTGCATCGGCGTGCGGCACGTGACTTGGCAGCACGCTGCGGGCGGACCTGGTGAGCACCGCCTCCTGCGGTACGAGCACCGTTGCGCCGACGTGGGACTCGAGGCGCACGGCACGGGCACCCGCATGCGTCATCCACGCGACCGTGACCCCTCCCAGGACGGCGGCCGCAACGTTGTCGGCATGTCCCTCCAGCGACGCTGCCAGCCGCAGCGCGTCCGCGGCACTCATCAGGTCGCCGCCGCCGACCACGAGCGCGCGGGCAGCCACGACACCGGCGGCGATGGCCGCCGCGGACGAGCCGAGCCCGCGGGCGTGCGGGACCCGATCGCGGCAGGAGATCCGCAGTCCGGGGGGCTGACCACCCAGCACGTCAAACGTCGCCCGCGCAGCGCGCACCACGAGATGCGACTCGTCGAGCATCAGCTCGGCCGCGCCCTCACCCTCGACCTCGACCTGTAGCCCCCGCTCGACGACCTCGGCCACGACCTCGTTGGCCAGGTCGAGCGCGAGACCGAAGCTGTCGAAGCCGGGGCCGAGGTTGGCGCAGGTCGCTGGGGTGATGACGGTGACGGGACTGGCTGACCAGTCCGTGGACCGCGCCATCAGAGTCCGGCAGCGCGGGCGGCCGCGTCGACCTCGGCGTCGATCACCGAGTCGACGACCGAGCCGCGACCCTCGACGGCAGCGGCGGCGTCCTTGAGCCCGTGCCCAGTCACCGTGACCACGATGCGTGCGCCCCGTGGCACCTGGTCGCGGCCGGCGAGTCCGAGCAGCCCGGCCACACCGGCGGCCGACGCAGGTTCCACGAAAACGCCGTCGCGCAATGCCAGCTGCTGCTGCGCGTGCATGATCTCAGCGTCGGTGACGGCATCGATCCGACCGCGCGACTCGTCGCGGGCCGCGATCGCTTGCGACCACGACGCAGGGTTGCCCACCCGGATGGCCGTGGCGACGGTTTCTGGGTGGTCGACTGGCACACCGGTCACCAGCGGAGCGGCGCCCTCGGCCTGGAAGCCCCACATCACTGGCACGCCAACGGCCAGGCCAGCCCGATGGTACTCGCGGTACCCCTGCCAGTAGGCCGACACGTTCCCCGCATTGCCGACCGGCAGTACGTGGATATCGGGGGCCGCGCCCAGCGCGTCGACCACCTCGAACGCAGCGGTCTTCTGGCCCTCGAGGCGCAGCGGGTTGACCGAGTTGACCAGCGAGACGGGGTACCGGTCGGCTAGCTCACGGGCGAGCCGCAGGCAGTCGTCGAAGTTGCCCCGGACCTGCACGACGGTCGCGCCGTGCACGATCGTCTGCGCCAGCTTGCCGCCGGCGATGCGCCCGTGGGGGAGCAGCACGAGCGGGTGCAGGCCCGCCCGCGCGGCGTAGGCGGTCATCGACGCCGAGGTGTTGCCGGTCGAGGCGCACACGACCGCTTCAACCCCCTCCGCCAGTGCTCCCGAGATCGCGACCGTCATGCCGCGGTCCTTGAAGGAGCCGGTGGGGTTGTCGCCCTCGACCTTCAGCCACACCCGGCCGCGCGCGACATCAGACAGCCAGGGCGACACGACCAGGGGTGTCCCCCCCTCGCCGAGCGTGATGGCACCGGTGCCCGCATCGAGCGGCAGCCAGTCGCGGTATGCCTCGATCACCCCGGGCCAGGGTCGTGGGCCGGGTCGCTTGTCGCGTGGCGGACCAGGATGGGCACCTGCCGGGACCGTGGCACTCATTCGGGCATCGCCTCCACGCGCATCACCGACGACACCTCGCGAACCATGTCCATGGCGGCGAGTCCGCCGACGGTGACTGCCAGGTCGGCGTCGCGGGCGATGTGCGTGACCACCACCAGCTGGGCGTCGTCGCCGCGGCCCTCCTGTCGGACGGTCTGGATCGACACGCCGTGTCGGCTGAACTCCTGCGCGACCGCCGCCAGCACGCCTGCGCGGTCGTCGACGTCGACCGCGATGTGATAGCGGGTCAGCGTGTCGCCCATCGGGAGCACGTCGTGCTGCGCGTGCACGGACTCGGCCGGTCCGCGTACGTCAGCGAGCCGGTTGCGAGCCGCTCCCACCAGGTCGCCGAGCACGGCGCTCGCCGTCGGCGGGCCGCCGGCGCCCGGCCCATAGAACATCAACCGCCCCGCGGCGGCGCTCTCGACGAAGACCGCGTTGTACGCCTCGCGAACACTCGCCAACGGGTGGTCGCCGGGAATCATCGCTGGGTGCACGCGAGCCGAGACGGCCTCCCCGGCAGGGGTCGCGTGCCGCTCGCAGATGGCCAACAGCTTGACCACACAGCCCATCTGGGCCGCCGACGCGACGTCGCCGGCGGAGACGTCGGCGATGCCCTCGCGGTAGACGTCCGCGGCCGTCACCCTGGTGTGGAACGACAGTCCGGCGAGGATCGCTGCTTTGGCCGCGGCGTCGAATCCCTCGATGTCCGCCGTCGGATCAGCCTCGGCATACCCCAGCGACTGCGCTTGCTCAAGCGCCTCCGCGAAGCCGGTGCCACTCGTGGACATCTTGTCCAGGATGAAGTTCGTCGTGCCGTTGACGATGCCCAGCACCCTGGTGATCCGGTCTCCGGCGAGGGACTCGGCCAGCGGGCGCAGGATCGGGATGGCGCCAGCGACCGACGCCTCGTAGCAGAGGTCGCGCGCGGCCTTCACCGCTGCCTCGGACAGTGCCGCGCCGTCGACGGCGAGCAAGGCCTTGTTGGCTGTGACCACCGAGGCGCCGTGCTCGAGCGCGGCGAGGATCAAGGAGCGAGCCGGCTCGATGCCGCCGATCACCTCGACCACGAGGTCGACGTCGTCGCGGCGGACGAGAGCCTCGCCGTCGGTCGTGAAGAGGCCGGCGTCTACGTCGACCCCCCGCGCCCGACCCGGCCGGCGTACGGCGATCCCGCGAAGCTCGAGCGGTACACCCACGCGCGCGCCGAGCTCAACATGTTGCTCGACCATCAGTCGGGCCACGTGTGAGCCGACGACCCCGCAACCCAGCAAGGCGACCCCCAACGTGCGGGTCACGCGGGCATCCCGACGTCGAGCACGAACATGTCGTCCTCGGTCTCGCGCCGGACAATGACCTGGCATGCGCCGTCGCGCACGGCCACGACCCCCGGCCGCGGGACGTGGTTGTAGTTGCTGGCCAGCGACCGGCAGTACGCACCCGTGCCTGGCACGGCTAGCAGGTCGCCCGGTTGGACGTCTGCTGGCAGGAACTCGTCCTTGACGACGATGTCGCCTGACTCGCAGTGCTTGCCGACGACCCGCGCCAGTATGGCCGGCTCCGGGGAGGCGCGCGACGCCAGCGTGCAAGAGTAGTCGGCGTCGTACAGCGCCGGTCGGATGTTGTCGCTCATGCCCCCGTCGACCGAGACATAGAGCCGGGTCGCCTCGCCGCCGAGAGGGACCTGCTTGGTGGTGCCGACCTCGTACAGCGTGCACATCGCCGGCCCCACAATTGCGCGGCCGGGCTCGACGGACAGCGCCGGTACGGCGATGCCCAGTGCCCGGCACTCGTAATCGACGATGTCGCGAAGGCCTTTGGCCAACACGTCGAACGGCTCCGGGTCGTCCTGGGTCGTGTACGCGATGCCGAAGCCACCCCCGAGATCGAGCTCGGGCAACGTCACCCCGAGCTCGTCGCACACCCTTGCGTGCAATGCGAGAACGCGGCGGACAGCGACCTCGAAACCAGACGTGTCCCATATCTGCGAGCCGATGTGGGAGTGCAGACCTGCCAGTCGCAGCTGCGGGTCTGCGAGAACCCGTGACGTCGCCTCGTAGGCGTCGCCGCCCGCGATCGAGAAGCCGAACTTCTGGTCCTCGTGCGCAGTGGCGATGTACTCATGGGTATGCGCCTCTACGCCGACGGTGACCCGCAGGAGCACGTTCGGCTCGGCCGCGCTTCGCTCGGCCAGGATCGACAGCCGCTCGATCTCCTGGAGCGAGTCGAGCACGATCCGCCCCACGCCGGCGTCGAGTGCCCGCACCAGCTCGGCGTCGGACTTGTTGTTGCCATGAAAGCCGATTCGACGAGGGTCGAACCCGGCTCGAAGGGCAAGACCGAGCTCACCCCCGGAACAGACATCAAGGTTGAGCCCGTCGGCGGCGACCCAGTCGAGCAGCGCTGCGCACATGAACGCCTTGCCGGAGTAGTAGACGTCGAAGCCCGCAAACGCGGAACAGAACGCGGCGGCCCTGGAGCGGAAGTCTGCCTCGTCCAGCACATAGGTCGGGGTTCCGTGCTCGGCCGCCAGGTCGGTCAGTGCCATGCCGCCGACCCGCACCCGGCCGTCGCCGCCGCGGTGCGCCGTCGAGGACCACAGCTGCGGCACCAGCGCGTTGACGTCGAGCGGGGGGCGCAACCAGTGCGGCTCGCGGTGACCCGCTTCTGCGTGCAGGGCTCCCGCCTCGTGCGCACGTGACATCGCTGGTCGGACCCTCACATCCGCTCGGGGGCGGTGACCCCGAGCAGCGAGAGACCGTTGCCGAGCACGAGGCGCGTCGCGGCCACGAGCACCAGCCGGGCCCGGTGCAGATCGCCGGCCTCCTCGTCGCCCATCGGCAGCACGCGGCACTCGTCGTAGAACCGGTGGAACGTCGCCGCCGTCTCCTCGAGGTAGCGAGCGACGCGGTGCGGCTCGCGCAAGGCGGCCGCCTGCTCTACCACCCGGGGCAAGTCGGCCAGCGCCCTCAGCAGGTCGCCTTCGCGCTGGTGCGCCAACAATGCGGGGTCGTAGGTGTCGGCATCGGCTGCGAGACCGAGCCCGACCGCGTTGCGCAGGATCGAGGACAGCCGAGCGTGCGCGTACTGCACGTAGTAGACGGGGTTGTCGTTGCTCGTCCGGGTGACCAGATCGATGTCGACGGTCATCGGTGAGTCCGCGGGGAAGCGGCACAGCGTGTACCGCAAGGCGTCGACGCCGGTCAGGTCAACGACCTCCTGCAGCGACAGGATGGTCCCTGCTCGCCTGGAGAGCCGCAGCTCCTGGCCGCCACGAACGACCTTGACGAGCTGCCCGATGAGCACGTCGATGTCGCGATCGGGGTCGTCGCCGGCGCAAGCGGCGATCGCGCGCAGGCGGTTGACGTAGCCGTGGTGATCGGCACCCAACAGGTAGATGCACGGGCTGAACCCCCGCTCACGCTTGTCGACGTAGTACGCAGAGTCGGATGCGAAGTAGGTGAACGCGCCGTTGCTGCGCACCAGGACCCGGTCGCGGTCGTCGCCGAAGTCGGTGGTGCGCATCCAGAGCGCGCCGTCGGCCTCGTACAGATGGCCCTGCTCGCGCAGCCGCTCGATGCCGTGCTTGACCCGGTCGTCATCGTGCAGCGCCGATTCGGAAGCCCAGACATCGAAGTGGGTACGGAAGCCGTCGAGCTGCGCCCGCTGCTCGACCAGCTGGCGCCGGTAGCCCTCGTCCCGAAACGCCGCCACCCGCTCGTCGGCTGGCAGCTCGGACAGCTCCGGCCGGTCGACCGCGATCTGACTGGCCAGCTCGACCACGTAGTCCCCGTGGTAACCGTCGTCGGGGACCGGCTGACCGGCCGCGGCCGCGGCGAGCGACGCGCCGAACTTGTCCATCTGTGCCCCGCGGTCGTTGATGTAGAACTCCCGCGTCACCTGCGCGCCGGCCGCGGCGAGCACCCGGCCGATCGCGTCCCCCAACGCTGCCCACCGGGTGTGACCGAGGTGCAGCGGCCCGGTGGGGTTGGCAGAGATGAACTCCACGTTGACCCGTCGGCCCCTCAGCACGTCGCTGCGGCCGTAGGCCTCGCCAGCGGCGACGATCGCGCCGGCGACGGCGCCCTGGGCGCCCGCCCCGACCCTGACGTTGAGGAAGCCGGGGCCAGCGACCTCGACGTGGGCGATCCCGGTCGCAGAGGCGAGCCGGGCGGCCAGCAGCTCGGCGATCTCGCGCGGCGGGCGGCCCGCCTGCTTGGCCAGCTGCAGCGCGACGTTCATGGCGTAGTCGCCGTGCTCCTTGACCTTCGGGCGTTCCACCCGGACCTCGCGAGGCAGGTCGCCGTGCAGGACCAAAGCCCCCTCGGCCACCAAGGCGGCGAGCGCGTCGGCGACGACGCGGGAAAGCTGCTCGGGAGTCACCGGTTCAGAGTATCGGCGGCCCCTTCGGCAGACGGCCCGCGGTGGGCACAGCGAAGGGACAACAGCTCGCGAATGGTGCTGACCAGCTCGTCGGGCTCAAACGGCTTGCTGACGTAGGCGTCGACACCGAGGCTCCTTGCGCGGCTCAGGTGCGCCGGCGCCGTACTCGTCGTGACCATGACGATCGGCAGGTTCGCGGTCCGCGGGTCAGCCCGCAGCGCGGCGGCGGCGGTGAGTCCGTCCATCCGCGGCATCACCTGGTCGAGTGTCACCAGGTCGGGTCGGCACTGCTCCACCAGGACGAGCCCCTCGGCCCCGTCGCGCGCCTCGACGACGTCGATCCCTTCGAGCTCCAGATTCATCCGGATCAGGGTGCGCAACGACTCCTGGTCATCCACTACGAGCACCAGCGGTGGCCGCTGCAGGGCCGGGGAGATCACGTCGTCACGCTAGTGCGATGTGTCGGCAGGCGTACGGCACATCAACGGACTGCGCTAATCTCGCAAAGCCCGAGCCCCCGTAGCTCAGGGGATAGAGCATCGGCCTCCGGAGCCGTGTGCGCAGGTTCGAATCCTGCCGGGGGCACACCTGCGAATCCCATCGTGACCAGGGCGTTTGCCCAGTTCAGGCGGTCGCGTCGAGTGGCCCCAGTGCTCCGCGACACGCCGAGAGTTGCCGGAGCGATTGGGAGGGGCGTGGGAGGACCGTTGTTGGGTTCCCCCGGGTCCACCGGGCGCCGGGCGCCGGGCCAACCGTGCACTGGGCGAACGCGCTCATTGCGAGTCGTGCCCCGAGCTGGCGGTCAAGGGTTCGCCTGCCTCAGGGAACCGGGCGCCGGGCCAACCGTGCACTGGGCGACCGCGCTCATTGCGAGTCGAGGCTCGTTCGACTGACCACCCGGTCGACGTGCTCGCCGCCGGCGGCTACCCGCTGGTCGCCGATCAGGTCGCCGGTGTCATCGCCCCCCGGACAAGCAGCGCGGCGACATCTACGGCACCGCCATACAGATGGCCTCGGCACTCACCAGCCGCCAGGTCGCCGCCTGGTCACCCCCCAGCCCGGCCCGGACAGCCCGGCCGGCCCGGACCCGCGACCGCAGTTCGACCCCGCGGCTTCGTCGCCGGCCACGGCAACCTGTACTCGGTGTCCCGAGGGCCGCGGCACCGCCGGCCCTCGCTGGCCACCGCGCTCACCGTGGCCGTGGTGAAGGCCGCCGAGCAGGTCGCCACCGCCTCGCCCGGCAGCCGGCCGCCGGTGCCGCTGCTCGGCGTGCTCGACGACACCGCGAACGTGTACCGGTGGCGGGACCTACCCGACCCGTACAGCCACTACGGGTCCCATGGCATCGTGCTCATGACGTTGCTCCAGTCGCGGTCCCAGGGCGTCGAGGTGTGTGGCCGGGAGGGGACGCGGAAGCTGTGGTCGCCGGCCAACGTCAAGGTCTACGGCGGCGGCGTGTCCGAGACCGAGTTCCTCAGCGAGCTGTCCAAGCTGATCGGTGACCACGACGTCCCGACCAGCTCCACCTCGTCCAGCCGGTCCGGCCGCAGCGTGTCCCACCAGCTGCGCCGCGACCGCATCCTCGACGTCGCCGACCTCGGCACCCTCCCTCGCGGCCCGGGCGATCGCGATCGCCTCCGGCGTGCCGCCCACCCTGGTCGACCTGGTGCCGTGGATGGCCGGCTCGCACG
>JACCWP010000138.1 GCA_013697585.1 Nocardioidaceae bacterium | reverse complement strand
TGGTACCACGGCCGCCAGGCCATCGACGTCGACTGAACCTCCTCACCCCATGACCGACCCGGACCGTCTGCCCGTCGCCATCGACGCGATGGGCGGTGACAAGGCGCCGGCCGAGATCGTGGCCGGCGCCGTCCGTGCCCGTGACGAGCTCGGCGTGTCCATCGTGCTCGTCGGCCGACCCGAGGACCTCGGCGACGCCGAGGGTTTCGAGGTCATCGCCACCTCCGAGGTGATCGCCATGGACGCCGATCCGGGCCGAAGCGTGCGGACCATGAAGGACTCGTCGCTGGTCCGCGCCGCCGAGGCCGTGCGCGACGGCAAGGCCTGCGCCATGATCTCGGCCGGCAACACCGGCGCCACCATGGCGTCGGCCCTGCTGCGGATGAAGCGGTTGCCGGGCGTGTTCCGTCCGGCCATCGCCACGCCCATCCCCTGCCCCGGAACAGACCACCCCACGGTCCTGCTCGACGCCGGCGCCAACGTCGAGTGCTCGGCGGAGTGGCTCGTCCAGTTCGCCCAGATGGGTGCGGTCTACGCCCGCCACCGTTATGGCATCGAAACGCCACGCGTGGGCCTGTTGTCCATCGGCGAGGAGCCGACCAAGGGCAGTCCCCTGGTGAAGGAGAGCCACACACTCCTGGCCGAGGGCTCTTGGGCGGCATCGAGCGGGGGCACGTTCGTGGGCAACGTCGAGGGTCGAGACATCATGTCTCCCGACATCGACGTGGTGGTGACCGACGGCTTCACCGGCAACGTGGTCCTCAAGACCCTCGAGGGCGGCATGAAGGCCCTGGTCGAGGCCATCCTGGGCGCCTTCGCTTCCAGCGACGAGACCAAGGCGGCGGGCGAGGTGCTCTTCCCGGCCCTCTTGCCGCTCTACGGTCAACTGGACCCCGACAACACCGGCGGGGCCATGCTCCTCGGCGTCGGCGGACCCTGCATCATCAGTCACGGCTCGTCGTCGGCCACCGCGGTGTTCAACGCCGTGAAGGTGGCCACCGAGATGGTCGACGCCGATCTGGTGGGCGCCCTCACCCGCGCCATCCGGCCCGACGAACCGACCTAGACATCCCACGCCTGGAAGATGTCAAGCAGCGAGCTGGTTGCGGTGTCCCCAGGCGGTGTGCTCGTCGTAGGGGGTGTTGTGGCGGAGGCAGCCGTGGAGGATGCCTACGAGCCGGTTGGCGAGGGCTCGTAGGGCCCGGTGGTGGGTGTCGCCTGCTGTCCGGTGTTGGTCGTAGAACTGGCGGGCTCCGGGGCTCTTGGTGAGCGTCGAGAAGGCCCAGAGGTAGCAGGCGTCAGCGAGGTGCTTGTTGCGGGCGTAGCGGGCCAGCACGACGTGGCTCTTGCCTGAGGCTCGGGTGATGGGTGACGTGCCGGCGTAGTTCTTGCGACACTTGGCGTCGGCGTAGCGGTTCGGGTCATCTCCGAACTCTGCGAGCACCCGGGCGCCCAGGATCATCCCTAGTCCTGGCAGGGAACGGATGATCTCGGCGTCCGGGTGCTGGTCAAAACTCTCGGTCAGCTCGGCTTCGATGCGGCCGATCTGAGCTGTCAGCTCTGCTGCGATCGACACGAGGGCGACGACGGTCGAGCCCATGGCCTCGCTCACCAGCGGCGGGGCGGCGAGCTGGTCGGTGCGCAGCGCCGCTTGGATCTGCTCGGCCCGGTCGTTGACGCGCCGCTGACGGCCACCGCGCCGCAACGCCGAGGCGATCTTCGATTTCGAGGCCTGGCGCCCCAGCGTCGGCGTCGGTGCAACGCCGATCACGGCCAGGGCGTCGTTGTGGCCCAGCTCATCGAACGCTTCGAGCGCAGCCGGGTAGAACTCGCGCAGCGTCGAACGCAGCTGGTTGAGCTGTCGCTGCCGGGTCCAGATCAGCGACTGATGGGCCCGGGTCAGGACCTTCACCGCTTCGGCCAGCTCGCTGTCACCGGCGACGCGTCGGTGGTTGTGGCTGTCGGTGCGGGCCAGCTCCGCGAGCACCCGGGCGTCACCGGGATCAGATTTCGCGCCCGATGTCGTGCGCCGTTCGCGGTAGCGCGAGGTCGACATCGGGTTCACCGCCAGCACCGTGTAGCCAGCGGCGACCAACGCTGCGACGAACAGGCCTCGGTCGGTCTCGGTGGCCACGATCACCTCGGCTGGATCTTCGATGTGCGGTGCGACCAGCT
>JACCWP010000024.1 GCA_013697585.1 Nocardioidaceae bacterium | reverse complement strand
CCGAGCCGACCGAGATCCGCTCACCGACATCGCCGATCGCCGGGTTGGGCTCGGGGTAGGTGCTGCTGACAGCCGTGTTGAACATCAGGTGGAACGCCTCGTGCGTGGTGCACACGGCGACGATCTCGTCGACGAAGGCTCCGGAGCCGCAGAACGCCTCATCGGGATCGACGTGACGGTTGACCAGGACGACAGCGTCCCAGCCTGCCAGCGCCGCCTCGTGCGCCTTCTCACCCGGGAAGCACGCTTCCTCCGGTGCGCTGGGGTCGCCGTCGGGGCCCCGCTGCAGCACCAGGATGGTCTCCTCGCCCGGTTGCAAGGACGCGAGGTAGCCGGGAATGCTCTCCGGCGTCGGGACCGGCTCGGAGTCCGGACAGCCGTATCCGCCGTACACGACCGGCCCGTTCAGCGTCAGGTCCTCCAGGATGGCAGGCGCCGCTCCGCCGGGCACGATGGACGACTCGTACACGCCAGCGTTCGGCCCGGTGGTGATCTCGAAATCGGCGGTGCGGTACGGGGCGAAGTCCTCGTCGGTGCCGATGACGAATTGGTCGTCGGCGGTGAACTCGGCCTGGTGCGCGTTGCCCTCCGACGTGAGCATGGCTCCGGTCGCCTCGAACAGCTGCGGGTCGATGGCGGCGAAATCGGTGTCGCTCAAGAACACCGGGTTGGCCGGGTCATTGACGTTGAGCAGGATGTAGCCGCCGTCCCAGTAGGACAGCAGCATGATCCAGTTGCCGTCGATCTGCTTAACGACCATGTCATGCAGGAATGACTCGTCCAGTCCCAGCTCGGGCTGGGCCACGTCGTACTGGTTCAGGTCGAACTCGCCGATCAGGATGGGCTTCTTGGGGTTGGTGACGTCGAAGATGTCGACGTCCTGTGCCTCGTCGTCGTCGGTCGCGACCAGGTAGGCGCGGTCGCCGGCCTGCCACAGGTAGGCACTGTGCGTCTGGTTGGCCACATGGGGGTGGTTGGCCGTGTCGTCCGCCGTGAAGTCGCCGAAGTTCTCCGACAATTTCTTGGGCTTGAGCGGGTCGGTCACGTCCCACAGCGAGACGCCGCCCTTGCCGTTCTTGCCGCATGCCTCGTGGTTGACCACGAGCACGTCACCGGTGAACTCGGCGGTCTCGAGGTGGACGACCTGCATGCCCTCGCCGATCAGCGTGTCCTGGTGCGCGCGGATAAAGCCGACCTCGACGGGGTTCTCCGGGTCGGAGATGTCGATGACGTACACGCCGCCGTCCGGGCCGTTGCCCTCCGGCCCGGCGCAGTCCTCACCGCCCCAGCGGGCGAGGTAGGCGTAGTTGCCGAATGCGGTCACGTCAGCGATCAGATCCGGCTCGGCGTCGCTGACACGCAGATTACTGACGAATTCGATCTTGCCCCAGTCGCCGTCGCCGTCGGTATCCGGCTGCGCGGTGATCGGATCGAGCAGGTGGCCCTCGTCGGTCCCGTGTTGAGCGGCGGCGGGCAAGGCCGCGGCCACCAGGGTGCCGGCGATCAGCAGCCCGGCGCCCAGCACCGCCACGGGGATCTTAATTGCCTTCATGGTGCTCTCCTAGCGATTGGCCGCGCCGGTGCCGGAGTGACCGGTCAGACGCGCCTAGGGCGATGCCTCTGCCACGGGTAGGGCGGGAGCTCGAGCGATATGGTCGCAGTTCCTCCTCCTTGAGGCACTGATCGACATGGCGTGACTGTCACCCTCCTCCGGCCGGAGGCTTGACACAAGACCCCGCGAGCAGCTGGTCTGGCATGGTCGACCGCACGCTAGGGGGATCGACGCGGTCACGGTCGTGCGCGTCCCAGGGACCGGTGTCATTCGGAAGGCTCCACGCATGCGGCCGAGTTCGTCCCCGCGAGCACGGGATTTTGCCGAATCCGCTTCGGATCAACATCCGAATCTGCCGCCGAACGCGCGGAACGCGCGGAACCTAGAGGGCCAACGACGATCAACCACGCCTTCCTAGTCGTGAGTCATCGCGACGACAACCTCTGGCCGCAATCACATGCGCTGCGCCGAGTAGGAGAGACCACGGCGGAATCTCTGGTAACAGTTAGTTAGGGCGCGAATACTGTGAGTCGCCTCCCGTAATGCGGCTCTTCGAGTTTGAGGGTGGAGTCCCTCGCTGAGCGTGGAGCCACAGGTACGCATGCCCCCTCATGGCGTCGGCGTCATAGCCGCCGTCAGGCCGGATCACCCCTGCAAGCACCGCAAGGGCCACGATCGTGTTGACGCCTCCGTAGGCCACGAGTAGCAGCCCGCCGGCCCAGCTGATGCCTCGCCACAACCACGGCCAGGGCACCCGTCCATAGGAAACGCCCACGGGGATCGTCGCGCCCAGACCCTCTCGACGTACTCGCACCTCTGGCCGAGCGGGGAGGACCGGACCCGTGCGGCAGCCGAGGCGATGCTTGCCGAGGCGACCTCCTGCGGACCTGTTGCGGACCGGGAGACCAGCGCAAGCCGCTGACCTGCGGAAACGTCCGAGATCACACGTTGAAGCGGAACTCGACGACGTC
>JACCWP010000117.1 GCA_013697585.1 Nocardioidaceae bacterium | reverse complement strand
CCCGCGCGGCCTAGCCACAGGCGTGCGCACCACAGTCGACGTCAGCCGCCGCTGCCATCTGCCCAAGTCTGCCGCAGACTGTCGGGATGGCCGCGCAGCCGACCGAGTCCGTCTGGGACTACCCGCGACCGCCCCGCGTCGAACCGACCGACGAGACGGTGCAGATCGTGGTGGGCGGCGAGGTCGTCGCCCGGAGCACCCGGGCCGTACGCGTGCTGGAGACCAGCCACCCGCCGACCTACTACGTGCCTGCTGACGACTTCGTCGCCGGCGCGTTGCGCACCGCGACCGGCGGCTCATGGTGCGAGTGGAAGGGTCAGGCGACCTATCACGACCTGGTCGGTGGCGGGGTCGCCGCCGCCGCTGCCGGCTGGTCTTACCCCGCGCCGACGCCCGGCTTTGCGGTGCTGCGCGACCAGATCGCGGTCTATCCCGGCCGCGTGGAGCGCTGCACGGTCGACGGCGAGCCGGTACGTGCGCAGGCGGGCGGCTTCTACGGCGGCTGGATCACCGATCGGGTGACCGGCCCGTTCAAGGGGGAGGCAGGCACCCGCGGCTGGTAGTCGGGTCAGCCGGCGCGGACAGCGTGCGAGACACCCACGCCACCGGCCGTGTCGGCACCGTAGCGAGCGATCTCGGCGTCCAGGTCGAGCGGCGCGATCATCGGGTCGTCGTGCTCCCCGCCGTCGAGCTGGTCAGCCGGGACCAACCAGGAGACCTCGAACTCGATCCCGTCCGGGTCGTGCGCGTACAGCGCCTTGGTGCTGCCGTGGTCGGACCCGCCACGCAGCGCATCGGCCTGCGTCAGCGCCTCGCGCACGCGCCCGAGCTCGGCAAGCGTGTCGACCTCCCAGGCGAGGTGGTAGAGCCCGACCGTGGTGCGTCCGGCACCGGACGGACCTGCCTCGGCACCGAGATGGAACAGGCCGAGGTCGTGGTCGTTGGTCGACCCCTCGGCTTGCAGGAACACCGCCTGGCCAGGCAGCTGCATGACCGGACGGAAGCCGAGCACCTCGATATAGAACGCGGCACTGGTGTCCACGTCACGGACGAACAGGACAGCGTGGTTGAGGCGCTGGATCGGCATCGGCGGTCGCTCCTTTCAGTTGAACGCTCAAACAAAGCCTAGGGGAAGCCTCCAGCGCGGCCGGACCGGTCGGCCAGCAGCCCCGCCATCGTCGACAACGCGATCTCGGGTGGACGCTTCGATCCGATGTCCAACCCGATCGGGCGATGCACCGACCTGACCTGCTCGTCGGACACGCCCAGCTCGCGCAGGGCGGCGACGTGCGGACCTTCGTGGCGCGGGTTGCCCATCACACCGACCCAACGGGCCTGGCCCTCGAGCGCGTCGCGAAGCACCACCCCCAGCTCGGCCCGGTGGTGGTCGGTCACGACGACGTCGGCGTCGGCGAGCCTCAGCGTGTCCGCGCCGGTCACGATTTGGTCGGCCTCGGCGCGAACCTCCTCGACCACGCGGTCCGGGTCCGGCTCGACCAGCGCTGTGCGCCACCCCAGCCGGCGGGCGATATGCAGCAGGTGGGCAGCCACCGGCGAGGCGAAGACGGCGACGACGGTCGCGACCTGGTCGACGCCGACACCCTCGGAGGAGTCGCCATGGGCGGACGCGCAGGAGGTGTCGCTCACACCAACAGTGTGCCCGCCCGGGTATAGCCTTCGGTGCCATGGTGTGGCGGGCTTACGGGTTCGCGGTTGCGCTCGCGGCGGTGATCTCAGCGGTGGCCGTCGCGGTCGCCGTGGGCTACGACCTCCCGCTGCGCGACCCCGACGACGCCGCCGGCCCCACGTATCTGCGGTTGACGCTCGTCATCGGCGCCGCCTTCCTCACCGACGTGGTGCCGCGCTGCGTCCGCCGGGCCGACACGGTCCGCCAGATGCCCGCGCAGTTCCGCGCAGTCGTGCGCGAACGCTGGCCGCGGCGGCAGGTGACCTTGCTCGCGGTCGGCCTCGGCAGCTGGTACCTCACCTATGTCGCGTTCCGGAACCTGAAGAGCTTCGTGCCGTTCGTCAACGACCGCCTCTATGACGCCGAACTGGCGCGCTTGGACGAGGCGCTGACCTTCGGCAACAATCCGGCTGTCCTGCTGCACGACCTGCTCGGCACCGATGTCGCCGCGCACGCCCTGTCTGCGGTCTACATCGCATGGATCGGGTTCGTGCCGGTCTCACTGGCGGCAGCGCTCGTCTGGTCGCGCAACCTGCGGCTCGGGTCCTGGTACGTCACCGCCGTGGCCATCGACTGGGTACTGGGAGTCGCCACCTACTTCGCGCTCCCGACGGTCGGTCCAGTCTATGCCGACCCCGGTCGCTTCGAGGAGCTCACGCACACCGCCGCCGGACGGCTGCAGACAAGCATGTGGCAGGAACGCCTGGACGTGGTCGCCGATCCCGAGGCCACCGCCGCCGTTCAGACCATCGCCGCATTTGCGTCACTGCACGTGGGCATCCTGGTGACCGCGTGCCTCATCGCCCACCTCGCAGGGTTGTCCGCGAGGATCCGTTGGTTGCTCTGGGGATTCCTCGCGCTGACCGTGCTGTCGACGGTCTATCTCGGCTGGCACTACCTGCTCGACGCGTTCGGTGGGGTCGTGCTCGGCACCGCGGCAGTGATGCTAGGCGCCCTGGTGACGGGCAACGCACGGGCGCTGCGGACGAGGCGCCCGGGCGCCTTGCGAGAGGAGGTCGGGGTCGGCGCCAGCCGCTGACCGTTCGGCCAGTGACTGTGTGCGCTGCCTCAGCCGGTGGTGTCGAGCACTGATCGCAGCCGGGTGACGCCGTCGCGTACCCGGGTCTTGAGAGTTCCTATCGAGATGTCGAGCCTGGCCGCTGCCTGGGCGCTCGTGCAGCCCTCGTAGTAGACCAGCAGCATCGCCTCGCGTTGCAGGTCGCTGAGGTGGTGCAGCCCGCCGCGCACCGAAGCGCGGTCCAACAGGTCCACGACGGAGTCCGCCGTGCTGTCGTGGTCGACCGGGAGGTGCTGGCGACCGAAGCGATCCTCGCGATCGCGTGCGGCGCTGGCGCGTCGGACCCGGTCGATCGCGCGGCGCCGGGTCATGGTGATGAGCCACGAGCGAGCGTGACCGCGCGCAGGGTCGTACCGCTCGCCCAGCCGCCACACCTCGAACAGCGCCTCCTGGACGACGTCCTGGGCGTCGTCGGGGTTGCGCAACACCTGGTGTGCGTGCTCCCGGAGCAGCGGGGTGCTCTCTCGGCACAACTGGTCATAGCTGTCGCGGTCCCCGGCTGCCGCTGCGTGCAACAGCTGGTTCCAGTCCGCCAGGCTCACGGTCGAGGTTCGGGGCCGCTACCTCGGCTGATTGGTCGGCGCAGGCCCCGGGTGCGCGAAGTGGCGAGTCTGCGCACATCTGCGCCCGACACCGCCCATGATTGTGCGATGAGCGACGACAGCACTGCCACCTTCGGGCTGCCTGAGCAGGTGCGAGCCTGCTTGTTCGATCTCGATGGCGTGCTGACCAACACCGCGGCCGTACACGCGCAAGCGTGGAAGGACACCTTCGACGCATTCCTGCGGCGGCGGGCCGATGCTGGAGGCGAAGCGTTCCGTGAGTTCGACGCTGCCGGGGAGTACAACGACTACGTCGACGGCAAGCGGCGCGAAGACGGTGTCCGGGACTTCTTGGGCAGCCGTGGCATCGACCTCCCCGAGGGGTCGGCAGACGACCCGATCGACGCCGACACCGTGCACGGGGTGGGCAATCGCAAGAACGAGGCGCTGCAGCGTCGCATTCACGACGACGGAGTGGACGTCTTTGAGGGGTCCGTTCGCTACGTACGCGCCGTGCGGGCCGCCGGGTTGGCGACCGCGGTGGTGTCGTCGTCTGCCAACACCCGTGAGGTGCTGGCGGTGACCGGCCTGACCGACCTGTTCCCGGTCGTGGTCGACGGCAACACCGCACGAGAGGCGGGCCTTGCCGGCAAACCAGCGCCTGACACGTTTCTGGCAGGGGCCGCGCAGTCCGGCGCGACTGCCCAGCAGTCAGCAGTCTTCGAGGACGCGATCGCGGGTGTGCAGGCAGGTCGGGCGGGCGGGTTCGGTTACGTTATCGGCGTCGACCGGGTCGGGCACGCCGAGCAGCTGCGCACCCACGGTGCAGACATCGTCGTCGACGACCTCGCGGAGCTGATGCAATGACCGTGCCCGGCGGCCGGTCCGCCATCCGCCGCCGCGACCGTGACCCGCGCCTGGACTCGGCTGATGCCGGCCTAGGGCGTCGTACCGACAGCGCCCGTGGTGAGAGCCAGTTCCACGTCGACCCGTGGTCGCTGCGCGAGACCTCGCTCGACGTCGAGGCGCTGGCGCGCACCGAGTCGCTGTTCGCCCTGTCCAACGGGCATGTCGGCGTCCGCGGCAACCTCGACGAGGGTGAGCCGTACGGGCTTCCCGGCACCTACCTGAACGGGTTTCACGAACGCCGCCCGATGCCGCACGCCGAGCGAGGCTACGGGTTCCCCGAGGACGGCCAGACGGTCATCAACGTGACCAACGGCAAGATCCTACGACTGCTGATCGACGACGAGCCGTTCGACGTTCGCTACGGCGAGCTGCGCACCCACGAACGGGTGCTCGACTTCCGGGCGGGCCTGCTGGTGCGTACCGCCGAGTGGATCTCGCCCGCGCACCAGCCGGTGGTGGTGCGCTCGCAACGGCTGGTGTCGCTCAGCCAGCGCGCGGTGCTGGCCGTGCGGTTGCAGGTCGACGTGTTCGACGATCCGGCCAGGGTGGTGTTGCAGTCGGAGCTGGTGGCCAACGAGGGCCTGCCGACCAAGACCGGTGACCCGCGGGTGGCCGCCGCGCTGGACCACCCGCTGGAGAGCGAGGAGTCCGGCGTTCATGAGGCCGGCGCGCACATGGTCCACCGCACCCGGCGCAGTGGGCTGCGGATGGCGGCCGCGATGGACCACGAGGCGATCAGCGACGCTGACCTGTCCATGCAGGCAGAGGCCAACGAGGACTGGGCCCGGGTCACCTTCTCCACCTCGCTGAAGCCGGGGCAGTCGATGTCGGTGACCAAGTACGTCGCGTACGGCTGGTCGGCGACCCGGTCGGTCCCTGCGCTGCGGGACCAGGTGGCGGCGGCGCTGACCGGTGCCCGGGACGCCGGCTGGGACGGGTTGGTGGCCGAGCAGCGGGGGATCCTGGACGACTTCTGGGACCGCGCCGACGTGATCGTCGACGGCGACCCAGAGCTGCAGCAGGCTGTGCGTTTCGCGTTGTTCCACGTGTTGCAGGCTTCGGCCCGGGCGGAGCGTCGCTCGATCCCGGCCAAGGGGCTGACCGGGCCTGGCTACGACGGGCACTGCTTCTGGGACACCGAGACCTTCGTGCTGCCGCTGTTGACTCACAGCGTGCCCGATGCGGTGTCCGATGTGCTGCGGTGGCGCCACTCGACGCTCGACGTGGCTCGCCTGCGCGCCAGCCAGCTCGGGCTGGCGGGGGCCGCCTTCCCGTGGCGCACCATCGACGGTGCGGAATGTTCTGGGTACTGGCCGGCGGGGACCGCGGCATTCCACATCAACGCCGACATCGCCGACGCCGTGGTCCGTTACGTCGCCTCGTCGGGAGACGACGACTTCGAGGCCGACGTCGGCCTGGAGCTGCTGGTCGAGACGGCCAGGCTGTGGCGCTCGCTCGGCCACCACGACGACACCGGCGGGTTCCGGATCGACGGTGTGACCGGGCCGGACGAGTACAGCGCCGTGGCCGACAACAACGTGTTCACCAACCTGATGGCCAGGCGCAACCTGCGGGCGGCGGCCGCATCCTGCGGTCGACACCCGCGCGAGGCGGGCACGCTTGGTGTCGACACCGAGGAGATGGCCTCCTGGCGTGACGCGGCCGAGCGGATGGCCATCCCATACGACGAGCACCTCGGTGTGCACCCGCAGGCCGAGGGTTTCACCTCGCACGCGGCGTGGGACTTCAGCCGCTATGACCCGGTCGACGAGCATCCGCTCTTCCTGCACCACCCTTACTTCGACATCTACCGCAAGCAGGTCGTCAAGCAGGCCGACCTCGTGCTGGCCCTGCACCTGTGCGGAAGCGAGTTCACCCTCGAACAGAAACGGCGCGACTTCGAGTACTACGAGGCCATCACCGTCCGCGACTCGTCCTTGTCGGCTTGTACGCAGGCGGTCATCGCCGCCGAGGTCGGCCACCTGGGCCTCGCCTACGACTACACCTGCGAAGCCGCGTTCATGGACCTGCACGACCTTGAGCACAACACCGACAACGGGCTGCACCTGGCATCGCTGGCTGGTGCCTGGATCGCCCTGGTCGCCGGTGCCGGCGGCCTGCGAGACGACGAGGGCCTCGCCTTCGCCCCGCGGCTGCCCGAGGGCATCAGGCAGCTGTGCTTCGGCGTCGTACGTGGCCCGGCCCGGCTACGGGTCGACGTGACGCCCGACGAGGTGACCTACACGGTGCACGGCTCGGCCGAGCTGGAGTTCACCCACCATGGCGAGCAGATCACCCTGGCCGCCGAGGAGTCGACAACCAGGTCGGTTCCGGCCGCACCCGACCTGCCGCGCCCCGCCCAGCCGCCTGGCCGCGAGCCCCGCCCTCGGCGCGACCTGTCCGTCCGCCCCGCGCATGCACCGCCTCGGTTGGGCTGACCTGCCCTACGCCCGTCAGCTGGCGAGGACCAGGTCGCCCCGGGTGGCAGTGAATCAGACGGTGCCGGAAAATCGTGCAAAACCTTGCTGAGGCTGTCCGTTGACGTTCTCGAACGCTCCACCCACCACCAGGTACTGCGGGGTCACGGTGAGGGTCCAGACGCCGAAGAAGCTGTCGAGCTCAACCCGGAAGTCGGTGGGAGTGCCGTCGGAGACCTGGAAGGACGCCAGCCGCGGCCGGTCGAGGTGCGGCTGGCCGATGATCTGACCGAAGTGGCCGCCGACGTAGACTTCGGTGGCCGAGACGGCGATCGCCTGTACGTCACCGCCGGTCTTGACCGTGTACCTCGGTGTGTTGGACTGCGCCGGGTCGTATGCCCAGGTGAGGTTCGACAAGGTGCTGAAGAACAGCCGGCTGCCGTCCGGGGTGAGCGCGACGGCACGGACGGTGCCGCCGCCCTCGGGAGCGAAGCTCGTGGCGGCTCCGCTGGTCGGGTCGAGCTCGGCGATCCCGGGGCGGGACACCCCGGCGACGGTGGTGAACCGGCCGCCTGCGTACAGCCGCTGACCGTCTGGCGAGACCACCAGGGAGTTCACCTTGCCGTCCGGCCGTGGCGCAAACGTGTTGTCCACCTCGCCGGTGGACGCAGTGAGAGCAGCCAGCCGGGGAGCCGCCGCCCCGTCGATGCGCCGGAACAGACCCCCGGCGTACAGGCGGTCACCGGACACCGCCAGCGCCGACACCTCCGCTGGCGCGTTGGCCCGCCAGCCCCGGACGAGGTCTCCGGTGACGGCGTCCACTGCCACGAGCCGGGCCCTCGACGCGCCGTTCACGGTGGTGAACTCGCCGCCCAGATAGATCATCGACCCGTCCTGCGAGGCCGCGAGCGAGTACACGCGGTCGTTCAGCTCCGGTGCCCACGTCGGGTCGACCGTGCCGTCGGCCGCGATCGCGGCAGCGTTGAGGTGCGGCTGCCCGCCCGCCGTGGTGAATTCACCCCCGACGAACGTGCGATCGCCGACCTGCACGCTCGCGAACACGATCCCGTTCACGTCGTCGGTCACATCCGGCTCCGAGCTCGGGCTCGCCGATGCGGCTGGACCGGTCAGGACCGACGCCAGGAAGGCGCCTGGCAGCAAAACCGACCACAGAAGTCCGGGGATGCACTTCGACGACATGAGCATGGGTGTACTCCAGGTGCGATATGCGCGGGGAAGGGCAGTGGCGCGACAGCGCCGGCCTCGGTCAATGACACCACCCGGGGGACACGCGCGAGGACCGAATCGCTATTCTGCCCCGGAAAAACATCGAAGCGTGTCGATGTGATCACACGCAGTGCGCGATTGCGACGGCCACGTCAGACCCGATCGCTGGCGGTGTCCGAGGGGGGGACATGAACACCGACGCCGCCCATACCGTCCGATGCGCCCACCGCTTGAGCTGACGTTCGCCGCTGCCATCCGGGCGGCGCGCATCCACGCCGGTCGCACTCAGGCTGACGTCGCTTTGCAGGCTGGGGTGCCGGTGCGGACTGTGCAGCGGGCCGAGCAAGGTCGACGGCGCATCAGTCTCGGTGTGGCCGCTGCCATCACGTCATCGCTCGGGCGTTCGGTGAGGCTGTGCTCGGTAGCTCCGCCCGTCAAGCGATTTTCACCCACTTCGCGACCGACGGCACCCCCGTTGTGCCTAGCGCGAAAAGCATGTAGTAGCCCCTAGGGGCGTGCGCGGAGTTTTTAGGGCCGATGATGGTATGGATGCTGTCCACGCTGGTGAAGTCCACTGGGACGACGCGCTGGTCGGAGTCGATTTGATGGGTCACTGCGCAGGGCCGGATGAGCACCATCTTGGCCACTGGGACATCGGTGATGACCGTGGCAGTCGCTTCATAGCCAAGCGTGGCCGGCGCCTCGGTGATCGTTGGGCGGGTCCCCTTGAACAGATAGGGCGGAGAGAAGATCTCGCCGGTCTTGCTCAGGGTGCCGGCGGTTGAACCTGCTGAGAGCACCCGACCGTCGGGGAGGAGGACGGCGGTCGCGTGGTACATGCGCTGTGCCGACTGCGCGGCCAGTTCGGTCCAGGTCTCGGTGACCGGATCAAACAACTCTGCCGCCTTGACCGGACTCCGGTACTTGCCGACGGCGCCCCCGCCGATCGCGAGGACGGTTCCGTCGGGCAGCACCACCGCGTTGGCGTGCAAACGGGGGTACTTCAGGGGCGCAGTCGTGCGCCAACTCGGCGTGGCGGCAGCCGTGTCGAGAATCTCGACGCTTCCGGTGGCCGGCGTGGTCCTGGTGGCCTGGCCACCGAAGGTGAGCGCCCTAGTCGAGCCGGACAGCAGCACCGAGTTGGCGTCGCGGCGGCTCCCGTACTGCATTGAGGGTCCGCCGATCCAGGTGCTCCTGGACGGATCGAAAAATTGCGAGCGCCGTGCATATCCGGTCTTGATCAGACGCCCGTCGGCCAGCAGGTGCACCCGGGGATACAAGCCCAGGTTCTTGGTGGCGGTGTTGGGCAGCGTGGTCATCGTGTTGGTGGCCGGGTCGTAGCGATCCACCGTGGGCGAGGGCAGCCCGCCTGCCTCACCACCGCCCATGATCAGCGTGGAGTCATCGGGCATTGCGACCGCTGTGGGGTACCAGCGCTTCATGCTTAGTTCGGGTCCCGGAGTCCAGGACCGGTCCAGCGGGTTGTAGATATCGGTAGTCTTCACGCCCAAGGCGGCGTCGCGCTCGCCGGTCGTGTGGTCATGCCCGCCAGAGACAAACACCCGCCCGTCGGGAAGTTGGTTCATCCCGGCGCAGAACAGGTCGTGGTGATAGCCGATTTCTGCTAGTTGGCTGATCCCGGTGTTGATATCCCACGTCTTGATCAGGCTGGTGTGATCGACGGTCGGGTCGCCCTCGATGTATTGGAAGTAGAGAACTTGGTCGTTGAACATAAGCTGGGCGTGGATCGCGATCCCGCCCAGGTCGAACGGTGCACTCCAGGCCCCGACCGCAGACTCCAAGCCCGTAGCGGCCCAGGCCGAGGAGTTCGGCAAGGCGCCGACCGCCAGGCCTGACAGGCCGGCAACCAGAAAGCCGCGCCGAGACAGAGGAGTGGTCACGGAGTGCCTCCAAGTCGTGCGTCGATAGTGAGCATATCCACGGCGTACTGCCAGCAAAGCGCGACAGCCGTCCTCAACGGCACTGCACTCCTGCGCACCATTTGTCTGCCTTGAGCAGCGCCGCTATCTCCTTCTGCACGGCCACCGCCAGTAACTGGCGCAGGTCTCGGGGACACAGCACGATGCATTAGTCAGTCTCATTCGTCGACGAAGGTGGCGAGCGTTTCACTGTGTTGCCCGCTGCACAACGGAGTTGCGCAGAATCGGTCTGCGCGGTCACAGACGGTGATCGGCACAACCCCGTCCCAGCGATGTGCCCGACCTCGCCGCCCAACTCGGAGCACCCGGTCCCGCATGGTGGCTCGTGGGTCTCTGTCCCCGCTCGGCCTCGTACCATGCAGTAAGGGCCGGCTCGCTGGCGATGGCGTGCGAGACGTTCGCCAGTTGGCACCAGGCGAAGGCCGAGCGGGTGGCGCACGGTCTACTGTCGAGCAACTCGCCGGGGACGGTGGCCGCGCCGTGGGTGGGGATTGAACGGTGCGGTGTTCGAGGAGCCGAAGATGGGCCGGCCTCGACGTGCTGATCGACTCGGAGCCGATGCGGCGGACACGGGGTTACCGCGTGCTATGCCACGACGCCATGCGCATTGACCTCGAAGCAGAGGTCATGTAGCCGATGGGCACGCAGCTGGAGTGGACGATCGCGACGCTGGTCATCGGTCATCGGTCCGGTACCCTTGAGCCCCGCCTGACGGGTCTGCAGTGCAACCCAGTCAGGGTGGGCGAACCTCAGTCGAAGACCTCCGCGCACGAGACCACGCGCTCGCGGCCGGGGATGGACGCAGCCAAGCAGTTGAGCTTGCACATCCATTCCAATAGGCAGGCGGGGGCTCGGCATCGCAGCCGAGCTTCCCCGTCCGGTTCCACGGCTCGCACGCGTCTCAGTTGCAGGCGCCGGAACCGCTGTCGGTGAAGGTTCCGCCCGCCTCCGGGACGAACTCCCAGTCGTAGGTGTCGGCGCGCAGTGTCAGCTCGAGGACACCGAAGGTGTCGAAGTTGCGGACCATGCTCGTCGACGGTGGCGTGGTGGTCCTGAGGACGTGGTTCTTGCCGCCGGTGCCGACCACGAACTCGCTGATCCCGGCGGTGGGGTCTGCAACTCCGGCCGGGTTCATTGGGGTGAACCGCTCGTAGTTGTGCGAGTGTCCGCCCAGCACCACGTCCGCACCGGCGTCGTACAGGTCGTCCCAGAACGGCGCGACCGCGAGCACGCCGCCGTGCTCACCGGTGCTGAACCGTGGGTGGTGCCAGTAGGCGAGGGTGCAGGTGTTGGGATGGTCGGCCAGATCCTGCTCGAGCCAGTCGTTTTGGGGCATCCCTTCGGCGCAGCCGTCCACCGGGCCGAGCTTTGCGCAGTTGGAGTTCAACGCGATGAGGTGCCAGGTGCCGATGTCGTAGCTGTAGTAGCCCTTGGCAGGGTCACCGGCGGCTGCCCCGAAGTACTCGAAGTAACCGGCTGCATTCGTGGTCCCGTACTCGTGGTTGCCGGCGGCCGGAGACGTGATGTCGTGTACCCGGCCCCAGCTCGGATCGTAGGAATTCATGAAGTCGTCGAGCGTGCCCTGCTCGTACTGGTTGTCCCCGAGCGTGAGCACTCGGTCAAGCTGCCCTCCCACCAGCAGGTCGGAGGTCGCCATCTGGCGACACGTCGTGGCGGTCACCACGCCAGCCGGTGCGCAGGCGATGTCGCCCGCGGCCGCGATGATCGGATCGGGGACGAGAGACAGCCCCGTGGTGGTCGACGCCTCCGGGCTGAACGGTCCGACGTTGCCGGCGCCGTCTCGGGCACGGACCCGGTAGGTGTAGCTGGTGGCGGGCTGCGCGGTGGGATCGCGGTAGGAGGTCTCGGTGCCGAGCGATGCGATCTGGACATCGTTTCGCCAGACGTCGTAACCGGTGACGCCGACGCCGTCGGTGGCTGCGCTCCACGCCAGGTCGACCCGGTGTGGCGAGGTAGCGGTCGCGGTGAGACTGGACGGGGCCGTGGGTGGCGCCGAGTCGATCTGTACCTGGGCCACGCTGAGGCTGTCGAACCTCACAGTGAACGTGCGGTTCTTGGCCGGATCACCAATCTCGACCTTGCTCACCGCAGCCGTGCCCAGCGAGGCGGTGGTGGTCAGACTCGGGATCGAGGTCCCGTCCAGCCACACGTCGGTCCGGCTGTCCGACCCGGCCACGTGAACCTGCAGACGCAAACTGTGCCAGATGTTCTTGCTGACCACTGTCGGGCTGACAATAGCGGTCGTACCG
>JACCWP010000114.1 GCA_013697585.1 Nocardioidaceae bacterium | reverse complement strand
GGTCGCGACGTACCATCCCGCGGCGGCGCTGCGCTTCGGCCCCGCCGGCGAGCCGATGGCCGCCCTGCGAGCCGACCTTGCCCTGGCGGCCGGGCTGGCGCGGGAGCTGGCGTGACGTCGCTCTGCGTCGTCGAGGTCGGCGACGAGCGGGCCGACGACGTGCGCGCGGTGATCGGCCGGGCGTTCGGCGCTCGTCCCCGGCTCGACCCGCCCAGCACCGCTCTGGAGGAGACGACCGAGTCGGTGGCCAGCGGCCTTGGCGCCGCCGGTGGCCTCCTGGTGCTGCACGACGGCGCTCCGGTCGGCGCGGCCATGTTCGACACCGCCGAGCGGCCGGGCCGGCTCGGCCTGCGGCGGGTCAGCGTCGACCCCGCACACCAGGGTCACGGTGTCGCGTCCGCGCTGGTCGGTGTCGCCGAGGAGGTCGCCGAGCTGCGCGGCCTCGACGGCGTCTGGCTCACCGCCCGCGCAGAGCTGCCCGACACCGTGAGCTTCTGGCTACGGCGCGGATACGTCGAGACGGGATGCGAGGGGCCCTCGCTGGAGCTCGCGAAGACGCTGGAGCTCGTCTGCCCGTTACCGTCCGCGGCGGACACGAGGGCGTTCGGCGCACGGCTGGCAGAGCTGCTGCGGGCCGGCGACCTGGTCGTGCTCACCGGCGGTCTCGGCGCCGGCAAGACCACGCTCACCCAGGGGCTCGGCGAGGGCCTGCGGGTGCGCGGCGCCGTCACCTCGCCGACGTTCGTCATCTCCCGGGTGCACGCGTCGACCGACGGCGGGCCTGAGCTGGTGCACGTCGACGCCTACCGGCTGGGCGCCGCCGCCGAGCTCGACGACCTCGACCTGGACTCCACGCTCCCGGACGCGGTCACCGTCGTCGAGTGGGGCGAGGGGTTGGCCGAGGGTCTTGCCGACTCGTGGCTGGAGATCGGGCTGACGTGGCCGGGCGGTGCCGTCGACGGGACCGACCCGCGAGAGGTCCGGGTCCGGCCGATCGGTGCGCGCTGGGCCGCGACCCCGCTGCGCTCGACCCTGCTGGGCTGACCCAACGACGTCCGCCGTCGCGCTTCCTGTGCCACGATGCACAGGCTGCTCGGACTTCAGACTGCCGGGCTCGGACCCGCTCTTCGGGGGGAATCGCATGTCGCATCGCAGCGTCCGTGTCATCGGCCTGGCCGCCGGCCTGGCCTGCCTGGCCGCCCTGGTGCCTGGACCGGCTGCCGGCGCGCAGCCGACCGGGTCCGGTGACCGGGCCGACCCCGACCCGGGGGCGACCACCGTCCGCGGGCGGTGCCTCGGTGGTGGCCGGGTCAAGGTGACCGTGCGCGGCCTCACCGATGCGGGGACCTACCCGGTCGAGGTCGACGTGCGCAACGTGGCTGGCCGGACGGAGTGGGACGGCCGGGTCATCGCCACCTCAGGCAAGAACAGGGTCCGTGACAAGTTCGACGGGATCGTCGCCACCGGCGGGACGTGGACCTTCTCGACGAGTCTCGAGCCGCAAGGCCGTCGAACCGACTTCACTGTCGTGGCGCGGTCAGACGACTCCGACCGGTTCTGCCTGCTGCAGGTCTTCCCGACGGACCGGTTCCATGGCGGCCTCTCCGTCTGCCGACCGCGGCTGATCTCCGCGCTCGCGCTGCGCCGTCGAGACGACGGGGACCTCGGGGTCGGGTTCTTCGCCTTGCCGCTCCGCAACGCGGACGGCGAGCGGTGGCGGGTGGACTTCCGGGTCAGCGGGGCCGGCGGCAGCCAGCAGGTCACCGTGCACGACCGCGCCGGGCGCCAGGGCTTCTTGATCACCAGGGCCGTGCTGCAGGGCTTCGACGATCCGCGGGTCTACGTCGAGGCGACCGACGAGGCCGGCCGCAGGTGCAGCATGGGCGTCAACGCCTCCGAGGTGACGACCGAGCCTCTGCCATCTGCGGCGACCGTTCGTCGGGAGCTGCGCCAGCTGCGCGGCTGAGCGGTGCTGCTGCTCGCGCTCGACACGTCGTCGCCGGCGGTCACGGTCGCCGTGCACGACGGGCAGTGGGTGCTGGCCACCCGCACGAGCGTCGACGCGCGCCGGCACGGCGAGCTGCTGGCACCGCTCGTAGCGGAGGCGCTGACCGATGCCGGCGCCGCGCCCGGCGACCTCACCGACGTGGTCGTTGGGGTGGGACCGGGACCGTACACCGGCCTGCGGATCGGACTGGTCACCGCCCGCACGGTCGCCGCCGTCACCGGGGCCACCGTGCAGGGGGCCTGCAGCCTGGACGTGCTGGGGCTCAGCCCGGTCGTCCGGGCCTCGGCACCGGGCCGCCCGGTGGTGGTCGTGACCGACGCCCGACGCCAGGAGGTGCACTGGGCGGCGTACGACGCGGAGGGTCGTCGCACCGACGGCCCGCGCGTCGAGCGGCCGCGTGACCTGGCCGCCGGGCTGCCGCCCGGCACGGTGCTGGTCGGTCGGGGCGCACAGCTCTACGCCGACGTCTTCGCAGCCGCACTTGCCGACGGTCGTCTGCTCGCCCCCCCGCTCGACCCCGACGCGGCCGTGCTTGCCCAGGCGGTCGTCGACGGGCGGATCGAGCTCGGTCCTGCCGAGCCCTGCTACCTGCGGCGGCCGGACGCCACCCCGCCCGGCCCACCCAAGCCGGTGCTGCCTGCGTACCGGCGGTGATCGTCACCCTGCGGCAGGCAACCGCGAGGGACCGGGCCGCGCTGGGGCTGGGAGTGACCTCCCGACGGCCACGTGGCTCGGCGGGCGGGGGCGGTGTCACCGGCAGCGAAGGAGGTGGCGAGACAGTCCCACTAGGTTGACCCCGTGCGCGATCTCACCTACCCGGCGACCGTCCTGGCGGTCCGCGCGACCTTCGCGGCGCTGGGGGTGCGGGTCGACATGGCCGGCACGGAGCACGTGCCGAGCAGCGGTGGTGCGGTGCTCGCGTTCAACCACCTCAGCTATGTCGACTTCATCTTCGGAGGCTTCGCAGCCCGACCCAGTGGGCGGCTGGTGCGGTTCATGGCCAAGCGCGAGCTGTTCGTGCACCGGCTGGTCGGCCCGTACATGCGATCGCTGCGGCACATCGAGGTCGACCGTGCCGACGGCAAGGACTCGTATGACGTGGCGCTCGGACGTCTGGCCGCTGGCGAAGTCGTGGGGTTGTTTCCCGAGGCGACGCTCAGCCGGTCGATGGAGCTGAAGTCGTTCAAGACGGGCGCGGCGCGGATGGCGGGCGCCGCCGGTGTGCCGCTCGTACCAGTGGTCATGTGGGGCACCCAGCGGATGTACACCAAGGACCATCCCCGCGACTTCTCCCGCGGACAGCAGGTCTCGATCAGCGTCGGTGAGCCGCTGGAAGCCACCCGGGCCGACCCGATCGGTACGACGAGAGCGCTGCACACGCGGATGGGCGCCTTGCTGGACGAGACGATCGCCCGCTATCCCGAGTGCCCCGAGGGTGCGTGGTGGGTGCCGCGGTCGCGCGGTGGGTCCGCGCCCACGCCGGACGAGGCCAAGCGGCTCGACGCCGCGGAGATGCGTGCCCGGGCGGAGCGCCGGCGCG
>JACCWP010000110.1 GCA_013697585.1 Nocardioidaceae bacterium | reverse complement strand
GGTGCGCCCCGCTGACTCCAGCGACGCGCCGACGACGGCGGCCACAGGTGCCCTCGCGGGGGTGCTCGGCGCTCTCGGGGTGGAGGCGAGCGTCGCCAATGCCCTCCGCGAGCTCGGGCTGCCAGGCGGCGGGGTGCTGAGCCTGCCCGGCCCGTGGCGCATCGAATGACTCGCACAGTCGCCCTCCCCGCCGGAACTGGCGGATGATCGTTGCTCGGCTCGGCGTGTCGCCCGCGTGTCGCCGCCAGTTCGCAGGGAGGGGCAGGGTCAGGACACCAGGTTCGGCGTGGTCTCCAGCAGCTCGCGGGTGTAGGCGTGCTGGGGGTCGGTGAACAGCCGCTCGGTGGGAGCGTTCTCGACGATCGCGCCTGCCTGCAGCACAGCCACCTGCTGTGCCACGTTGCGAACCAGGGCGATGTCGTGGGTCACGAACAACAAGGTGAGATCCAGCTCGTGCCTGAACTCCTCGATGAGCCCGACCAGGTTGGCCTGTACGGACACGTCGAGCGCGCTGGTGATCTCGTCGCACACCAGCAGCGTGGGCTCGCTGATCAGGGCCCGCGCGACGGCAACCCGCTGACGCTCGCCACCGGACAGCTGGTCGGGATAGCGCTGCGCGTAGTGCGACGACAGATAGACCCGATCGAGCATCTCGCCAACCCGGCGGTCGAGCTCGGCACCGCGCACGCCCCGCAGCACCCGCAACGGCCGCCCGACCGAGTCGCCGACCGTGCGCCGTGGGTTGAGCGAGCTGTACGGGTTCTGGAACACATAGGCGATGGCGGCGCGCGTCTGCCTGGTGCGCTCGTGCGAGCCGAACGGCAGCCGCTCCCCCGCCAGCGACAGGGTGCCCTCCGCATCGCGGTGCAGCCCGGCGATGGTGCGGGCCAACGTCGTCTTGCCCGACCCCGACTCGCCCAGCAGCGCCACGCACGTGCCGCGGGGCACATCGAGCGACAGGCCGTGCAGCACGGAGACCTTGCCGTAGCGTGCGGAGAGGCCCTCGACCCGCAGCAGCGGATCGGCCGCCCGCCCCACCTCGGGGTCGCGATCGCGGACCTCGGCCGGCGACACGTCGGCCGACCGGATGCAGCGGGCCAGGTGGTCGTCGGCGACCGGGACCAGCGGCGGCAGCCCGCGTGCGCACTCGTCGACTGCCAACGTGCAGCGCGGCTCGAACCGGCAACCCGGCGGCCGCGCACCCGGGCTCGGAGCGCCACCCGGGATGCCGGTCAGCGCGCGGCGACCGGCCAGGTCGGGGACGGCGGCCACCAACCGGGACGTGTACGGGTGCCGTGGCCGGTGCACGAGCTGCTCGGTGGGCGCCCGCTCGACGACGCTCCCGGCATAGAGCACGGCGACCTCGTCGGAGATCGTCGAGACCACCGCGAGGTCGTGGCTGATGTAGAGCGCCGCGCAGCCGTGCTGCTGAGTCAGCTTGCGCACCGTGTCGAGCACCAGCGACTGGGTGGTGACGTCCAGCCCCGTCGTGGGTTCGTCGAGCACCACGAGGGCCGGCCACGTGGCGAAGGCGATCGCGATGCAGACTCGCTGCTGCTGCCCGCCGGACAGCTGGTGCGGGTACCGGAGGGCGAACTCGCCGTCGGTCGGCAGACCCACCTCGCCAAACGCCTCCGTGACCCTTTGGGCTCGCGCGTCCGGGCCTGACCCGTAGTCGTGGCAGTCGAGCACCTCGCGTACCTGCTTGCCGACCCGCATCGCAGGGTCGAGCGCGGTGGTGGGGTCCTGGGGAACATAGCTGACCCGCGAGCCGCGCCAGCCGCGCAGCTCCACCTCGCTCAGGGTGGTCAGGTCGATGCCCTCGAGCAGCACCGAGCCCCCGGCGATTCGAAGCCCCCGCCGGGTGCCCCCGAGCAGGGCTGTGCCGACGGTCGTCTTGCCCGATCCCGACTCGCCCACCAGGCCGAGGACGGTGCCGGCGGGTACGTCCAGGTCGACACCGTCGACGACCGCGACGCCTGCCCTGGTCTCCACCCGCAGGCCCCGGACCTGCAGGCCGCCAGCGTTCATTCGTCGAGGGTGATCCGACAGAGGTGCCGTGGGGTCGACGACGCTCATTCGCCGACCTCCCGGTCGGTCCCGGCTGCCGCCCGGGCGATCCCGTCGGCGATCAGGTTGGTGCCGACGGTGAGCAGCCCGATCGCGGTCACGGGGAGCAGCACCGGCCACGGCTGCACCGTGAACGCCGTCCTGCCCTCGTTGATCATCAGCCCCCAGTCGGCCTGGTCGATCGCGAGCCCGGACAGGCCGAGGAAGCCGAGCCCGGCGACCAGCCCGATCGAGTACGTGAGCCGCAGCCCGCACTCCACCATGAGCGGCCCGGTGACGTTGGGCAGCAGGTCACCGAGCCGGATCGACCACCGGCGCAGCCCCATCGACTCCGCGGATCTCACATAGTCGCGCCCCGCAACGTCGAGCACCGCCGACCGCATCACCCGCGCCACCCGGGGTGCGTGGCCCAGGGCGACGGTGAGGATGACCGTCCAGGCGCTGGGCTGGAAGATCGCCAGGAACAGCAGGGCCAGTACGATCGCGGGGAAGGCGAGGAAGACGTCTGTCGTGCGCATCAGGATCTCGTCGACCCAGGTGCGGGAGTAGCCGGCCAGCAGCGCTATCAGCAACCCGGCACCGACGCCGACGAGCGTGCACAACGCCGACAGCCACAGCACCGAGATGCCGCCGTGCAGGAAGCGCGTCCACACGTCCCGGCCGGTGACGTCGGTGCCGAACAGCAATCCCGGCACCTCGGAGGCGTTGGGGGGGCCGACGATCGCGGTCTCGCCACCCGGGGCGACGAACGGCCCGACCACGGCGACCGCCACGACGAGCATCGTGATCGCGAGCCCCGCCCGCGTACGCCCGGTGGCGAGCGAGCGTCGCAGCAGGCCGGGGGTCTGGCCCGCGACCGGGGCGGTGACGCCTCCGTCCCCGGCAGGGGGCACCAGCGCACTCATGCGACACCTGTCCGCAGCCTGGGATTCGTGAGGACGCCGACCACGTCGGCCAGCAGGTTGACCAGCACGTAGAAGGCGGCGATCAGCATGATCAGCGCCTGCAGGGTGGGGATGTCGCGGGCGTTCACGGCCTCGACGATGCCCTGACCGATGCCCGGGTAGGCGAAGAGGAACTCCACCAGGACGATGCCGCCGGCCAGGTAGGCCAGCTGCAGGCCGATCACCTGGGCCACCGGGCCGATCGCGTTCGGTACCGCGTGCCGCCACAGGACCGACCGCTCCGGGATCCCGTTCAGCCGTGCCTGGTGCACGAAGTCGCTGTCGAGCACCTCGAGCATGGTGGCGCGCATCATCCGGGTGATGTACGGCGCCACGGCGAGCACCAGGGTGGCCACCGGGAGCACGAGCACGGAGGGTTGCTCCAGCACCGGCATGGTGGTGCTGACGACGGGCGGGAACCATTGCAGCAGCCCGGTGGCGAACACGTAGATGAGCGCGATTCCGACGACGAACTCCGGCAGCGACGCGAGCACCAGCGTGCCCAGCGCCGTCGCGTGGTCGGCCAGCTGGTCGCGTCGCAGGGCGCTC
The DNA here is from genome assembly GCA_013697585.1 of Nocardioidaceae bacterium. Taxonomy (GTDB): domain Bacteria; phylum Actinomycetota; class Actinomycetes; order Propionibacteriales; family Nocardioidaceae; genus JACCWP01. The sequence goes on along the minus strand of JACCWP010000110.1, from coordinate 3,079 downwards.
CAGCTCCCCAGCAGCAGCGACAGCGGGGTGGCCACGAGCGCCGCGATCGCCATCAGCAGCAGCGAGTTGCCCGACCGGCCCGCGATCAGCTCGATCACTGGCTCCTGGCTCACCGTAGAGTTGCCGAGGTCCCCGGTGACCAGGTCACTGGCCCAGGCCAGGTAGCGCTGCGGAGCCGGGTCGTCGAGGTGCATCTGGGCACGTACGACGGCCAGCCGGTCCGGGCTCGCGCTGCGTCCCAGCACCGCGCGAGCCGCGTCGCCGGGCAGCAGCAGGCTGGCGCCGAAGACGAGCAAGGAGACGACGAACAAGATCACCGTACCGACGGCGAGTCGGCGTCCGACCAGTCGCCCGAGCGCCACCGCGGGTCCCCGGACCTCAGCTGGCCAACCAGGCGTGCCGGAAACCGTAGCGGTCGAGCGCGTGCCCGGCGACGTTGGGCTCCAGCCCGGCCACGCTGGTGCTGTGGGCGTCCACCAGGTTGATGAACCCCCAGATGATGTGCCCACCGCTGTCGTACTCGATCTCTTGCGCGTCCTGGATGAGGGTGCAGCGCTTGTTCTGGTCGGGCTCTCTTTCCGCAGCCTCCACGAGGTCGATGAACTCCGGGTCCTCCCAGTGCGTCTCGTTGAACGGCGAGCCGGGCAGCGACCCCTGCGCCACCTGGGCGAGGAAGGAGCGGGTGCCCCAGAAGTCCTGCGCGAACGGCCAGGACAGGTAGTCGTCGCCGTAGAAAACGCCGGTGTCCACCTTGTTGAGCTGAACGTCCACCCCGGCCGCCCGGGCCTGCTCGGCGAACACCGTCGCCGCCTCGACGATCCCCTGGGCCACTGGCGACGTGGTGAGCTGGACCTGCAGGCCCTCCTGACCCGCCTGGGCCAGCAGGGAGCGGGCCTGGTCGATGTCCTGCTCGCGCTGCGGCAGCGAGTCGTTGTAGCAGGGGTCGCCAGGGCAGTAGATGTCGTTGGCAATGGCCCCGTTGCCCACCAGCACGACGTCGATCATCTGCTGGCGGTCCACCAGCAGCCGCATCGCCTGCCGCACCCGCACGTCGGAGAACGGCTCGGCGTCGACCCGCATCGTGAACGGGTTCCAGTTGCCGCTCTCGGACGTCAGCAGGGTGAAGTCGCCGTTGTTCTCGACGGTGCTGATCTGGCCGTACGGGACGGACTCGATCGCCTCGACCTGGCCACCCAGCAGGGCGTTGACCCGGGCCGTGTCGTCGGGGAAGTCGATGATGACCAGCTCGTCGATGTACGGCTCACCCTCCCGCCAGTACTCGTCGTTGCGGGTGAAGACGCTCTGCTCGCCCGGATCGAACGACTCGTAGGCGAACGGGCCGCTGCCGATCGGGTTCTTGGGGTCGTAGTCCTCGGGGACGATGCCTTGGAAGTATTCCGAGATCGCGTCGAGGAACAGCGCGGACGGCCTCTCCAGCTGGAACTCGACGGTGCGGCTGTCGACCTTGCGCATCCCGTTGGCCGGGTCCAGGAAGGACAGCAGCTGGGCACCGGACGCGGTGGTCTTCGGGTCGAGAATCCGCTGGTACGTCGCGATGACGTCCTCTGGGCGGACCGGCCGGCCGTCGTGGAAGGTGAGGCCCTCGCGGATCCGGGCCGTCCACACGGTCAGCTCCTTGTTGGGCTCGACCGACTCGGCGGCCATCGGGACCAACTCGAAGGTGGCGTCGCGGATCAGCAGCGGCTCGTACAGCTGGTGGACGCGGGCGATGTCCAGCTTGGTCACCGGCTTGTGCGCATCGATCGAGTCGGTGGCTCCGCCACCGGCGCCGCCCATCCGGATCGTGCCACCACGCTGCGGCTCACCGCTCGCCGTGGGCCCGGAAGTTGACTCGTCCGAGCAGGCGGTCAGCCAGGCAGGCGCGGCCAGCGCACCGGTCCCCACGGCCATCCCCCGCAGCACGTCTCGCCTGCGGGGCCGGCCCCGAACGGCCATGCCTGCTGTCCTCGGTCGACGATCGTTGACCTGCATGCCCCGGCTCCTCCCAGCGACTGCCCTGACCTAATACGCTCGGGGGGTCCAGGTCAATCACCGGGGCCGAGTCGTTGCCGTACTGATCAGAAGAGCCGCCAGTGCCGATTCGCAGAGGAGCCCGGTGAACCGGGAGGTCATCGTCACCTGCGCGCTCACCGGCGCCGGCGACACCGTCGGACGCAGCGAGCACGTGCCCGTGACACCACACCAGATCGCCCGCGCGGCGATCGACGCGGCTCGGGCGGGCGCGACGGTTGTCCACGTACACGTTCGCGACCCGGCCACCGGGCAGGGCAGCCGACGCACCGAGCTCTATCGCGAGGTCGTCGAACGCATCCGCGCCAGCGACGTGGACGTGATCATCAACCTGACGGCGGGCATGGGCGGTGACCTCCAGATTCGCGATGCCGAGCCCGCTGCTCCCGGTCCGGACAGCGACCTGATCGGCGCCCGAGAGCGGCTGGCCCACGTCGAGGAGCTGCGCCCCGAGATGTGCACGCTCGACTGTGGTTCGCTCAACTTCGGCGACCACGACCTCATCTACGTCAGCACCCCCGAGATGCTGCGCGCCGGGGCCCGACGGGTGCAGGAGCTCGGAGTCAAACCGGAGCTGGAGGTCTTTGACACTGGGCACGTGTGGATGGCCAGCCAGCTGGTGGCCGAGGGCCTGATCGACGACCCGCCCCTGTTCCAGCTGTGCACAGGCATTGCGTACGGAACCCCGGCGCAGCCAAGGATGGTCCAGGCGATGGCCGACCTGCTGCCCGTCGGCGCGCTGTGGGCGGCGTTCGCCATCGGCCGGATGCAGCTGCCGATGGCCGCTCAGGCGGTGCTGCTCGGCGGGCACGTCCGGGTCGGCCTGGAGGACAACCTCTACCTGTCGCGCGGCGTCAAGGCGACCAACGCCCAGCTGGTCGAGCGGGTGCGCACGTTGATCGAGCTGCTCGGTGCTCGGGTGCTGAGCCCGGCCGAGGGGCGTGACGTGCTCGGCCTACCCCCCGGCGGCGGCTGACGTGGCGGGGGCGGCCATCGCGCCGGCCGCGGCGCGGCGCGTGGCGTGCATCGGAGCCGGCGTGATCGGCAG
>JACCWP010000018.1 GCA_013697585.1 Nocardioidaceae bacterium | reverse complement strand
GCCTTGTTGCCGTCCGGGTCCGCTAGCACGGTGAATGACGGTGCCGCCGAGTCGTCGACGACGGACCAGCCGATCGCCATGGCCGCCTTGATCCGTCCATCCGCCACCTCGGGGGCAAGCCATAGGTCGAAGTGCCAGCGCTGGCGGGGGGTCTCGTGCTCGTCGGTGTCCTGAAACCACAGACCCGGGACGCGGCTGGTCGGGTCGAAGACGGAGTCGTAGACCGTGTTGTCGGGACTGCCGGTGAGCAGTACCGACCAGAACTGGGCGACCCGGTTGACGTGAGCGGTGTCGAGAGCGATCTCGAGCTGGGTCACGGCCGCAAGCTCAGGCTTGAGCCCGTTCGCCCGCGCGATCTCGGTGATCTTCCGTGCCATGTCGATGTCCTTCTGGGTGACCCACAATCCGTCCTCGTGGGTGCACAGCGACACGTCGACGGCCCCGTAGGTCATCTTGAGGTCGGGGTGGTGGTTGGCGGCCTCGGCTGCCTCCGCGATGGCGGCGACGAACGCCGCACCCTCGGTAAAGTCACTGATTCGGTAGCGCGTGTGCAGCGCCTGGGCGAGTTTGCGCCAGTCGTCGAGTCCTGCGTCGAGGATCTCTGGCGTGCTGAGCTTCTTCATGCCTCAACCCTGACACGCGGCACCGACAGACGGGCGACTAATGGCAGCTGCGCACGGGCACTCGCCGCACGTTCGGAGACTGCCAGGCATCACACCAGCAGCCTCATCACCGGCCGGCTGGGGCAAGTGCGTGCAACCTCGGTGAATCCCGCAGCGCAGAACATCGCCATGGTCCCGGTAAAGACGGCAGACCCTCCCACCCGAGCAGCGCTCAGGGCGGCCACATCGACCGGATGACCCTCGACAGCCGTCGCCCCGTGCTCACGGGCGAACTCGACAGCCGCGTTGAGCAGCGCTGACCCGACGCCGGATCGCCGGTGACGGCTGTCGACGGCGAAGCACGTCACCCACCAAATTCCGGGGTCCTCCGTGAGCACCTTCGCCAGCGCTCGGTTGCCACTCACCCGAGGAAAGTCCGAACGGGGCCCAATTCTGGTCCATCCGACGGGCTGATTCTCGACGTAAGCGAGCAGCCCCGGCGGTACTGCCGCATGGGTGATCTCCTGCCGCAGCGCGCCGCGGTTGTCCGGTCCCGGTCCTGAAGCCGCGGACTCGCTGGTTGCCGAGCCGAGGAAGAGCCGACACCAGTACCACGAAGGATCTTCACCACGCCGACCGAACACCCTGACGAGGTCACTCCATCGGTCCGCGGTTGCCGGCCGTACCTGAACGGGCATACCCCAACCCTACGAATCGGGCTCGGCTCGCCGGTAGCCGGTAGCCGGTAGCCGGTAGCCGGTAGCCGGTAGCCGGTCACCGATCGGCTAAGAGATGCCTGTTGGCAGGCGCCGCGGACGTCAGCGAGCAGGTCAGCAGCCGCGTCGACGGCGACGCGGGAGTTGGTGGGGCTGCTGTCCGAGGTCGGCGGGCACGCCCTGGGCACGCGGCGTGAAGCGCTCTGGGGTGCTGGTCAGGCGACCCGCGGCCGTGACGGCGCCTTCTCGTTGATCAGCCACCGCCCGGACCGCGCGCGCAGGGCGTGCGCGCACAGGAGGACCGGCCGGAACAGGCAGCCGGCGACGGAGGTGGTGTCGCTTCTGTGCACCGCCTTGAGGGCGCCGTCGAGGTAGAACCCCGCCTCCCACAGGCTCGAGGTGACGACAACGCCGAGAGCGCCCTGCCCAGCTCCTGAGACCGCACTACGCCCGCGGCGACGACGAGGCCCGCGCCCTGCTCCGCGAGGCCTTCGCCATGCCTGGCGAGCTCTAGATCTAGATCACCGGCAAGGTCCGGCACATCCGGCTCGTTCCGCCAGCGCCCCCGCCGCAGCCGTGCCCTTGTCGCCCTCTGCGCCGAACTCACCGCGGCGCAGACCGCTACCCCGGCACCTACCTCACCCCCGCGTACAGCATCAAGGGCCAGGACACACCTTCACGATCGACCTCACCACGTCAGGAGTTCTGGACTCCCGACCGGTGCGTGGCGCATTACCTGGCGAAGTGGACCACCCCAAGGCGTTCTGCAGCTCTACGAACCCGACGGAGGTGTCTTGCACGTGCCCGAGGGCATCGCGGTCGCGCGCACCGGGTGGCAGATCGGGGGCATCGCCCGCGCCGCGCTCAAGCGAGCCACGCCCGGCTAGCTCGGGCGGCACTGCCACCGGCGCAGACCCGGTCGGCTGCCATGATGAGGCTGTGCCGTCTGGTCGACGCTTCCTGGTGCTGCACGGCTGGCAGAACCGGCGGCCGCGGGAGCACTGGCAGTGGCAGCTGGTCGAGGCGCTGCGCTCCGCCGGGGAGCAGGTCCTGTACCCGCAGTTCCCCGACCCGGACCGGCCGTCGCTACCCGTCTGGACTGAACTGTTGCGCGCCGAGCTCGCGCAACTCGGGACCGCCGAGCGGGTCGTCGTCGCGCACTCGCTGGCGGTGGCGCTGTGGCTGCACGCGGCACCGGACCTGTCCCCGCCCGAGCGGGTCGACCGGGTGCTGCTGGTCTCCCCGCCCAGCCCGCTCGTGCTGGCCCGCCACCCCGACGTCGCAGCGTTCGCCCAGCCCCGGCCGGACGCTGCCGCCGTCGCGGCCGCAGAAGGCAGCACCCGGCTGGTCTGCAGCGACGACGACCCCTACTGCCCGGAAACAGCACCGGTCGCGTACGCCGACCTTGCCGTGGACACCGACCTCATCGCCGGCGGACAGCACCTCGACCCCGACGCCGGCTACGGCGCCTGGCCGTCCGCCCTGGCCTGGTGCCTTAACCCGACCGTCCGGCTGCTCAGCCGCTGACTCAACCTCACCATGCTTAGCGCGCCAAGCGCGACCGCGGCGATAAGAGCCACCCACCCGGGAGGGACACGCTTCGACGGGTACCAGGCCTTACCTGCGCGGCTCCCGTATGACGAACGTCGTACGGCGATTCCGCCAGCGCCGGACGGACGTCACGGCCGAGGGTGCAGGGGGGCGAGGCGTCAGGAGCCTGGAGGTCCTCGACGCCCCCCGTGCTGCACGGCATCCCTGAGGCGATCCACGCCGACCGGGGCACCTCGATGACCTCCAAACCCCCGCTCCCGATGGGGGTCACCTGCGACGCGCGAGCTTGGCCTCAGCGAG
>JACCWP010000090.1 GCA_013697585.1 Nocardioidaceae bacterium | reverse complement strand
GTTCAACTCCCCCCTCGCGCACCGCGTGACGGCGGCGGCGGCGAACGACTGCCGCCTGACGCGGGGGCAGTCAGGGCGCCCCGCGTGACGGATCGCGCGATCTCCGATCGGCTCGACCGGACTTGCGAGCTGACGAGCTGACAGCCGGTTGCTGGGGGGTCTCCACCGATTCGATTATTACGCTAGGTGAGACTACCCTTACGGGCAGAGAGCGGGGTTCGAGAATCCCCTTCGCGAAAGACACTCGCGCAGACAGCAGGTTCGATGAGGGAGCCCACCGTGCCCCTGCCCACCATGAAGCTCGGCCGATTGATCGCAGTCGCTGTCACGCTGGCGCTGCCAGCAGTGGTGCTGGCCCCCGCCCAACCAGCGGCAGCCGATGACCCGCCGTTCGTCGGCTGGACCGCCGCCATGCCGCCGCTGGCCTTCAGCTTCGATCCGAGCAGCTCCAACGACTGCGAAGCGGGTCGGGTCACCTGTGTCCGGCAGGTGATCCGCACGATGCGAGCGCGGTTCAACCCGCTGGCCGAGCAGTGCGACCACGATGCGGTGTTCTCACTGGCCTACCTTCGTACTACCGAGGAGTACCTTCGGTCGACCCTGACCCCAGGCTTCTTCGACAAGCCGGCCCTGGTCAACCACGAGGACGTGGCCTTCTCCCGGATGTACCTGGACGCCTACGACGACTGGGCCGACGACCGGGTGCGGATGGTGCCGCCAGCCTGGCGAGTCGCGTTCGAGGCGGCGGACAGTCGCCGCGTCAGCGGATCGGGCAACCTGCTGCTCGGCATGAACGCCCACGTCAACAGGGACCTGCCATTCGTCCTGGCCGCCACCGGGCTGGTCGCGCGAGATGGCTCCAGCCGAAAGCGAGACCACGACCAGATCAATGTCATGCTCAACCGGGTCGTGGAGCCGCTGGTCACCGAGGCCGCTGCTCGATTCGACCCGGGGATCGCGTTCGTGCCAACGCCGTACGGGGTCGGCTACACCGGGTTGATGCAGATGCTGGTCGCGTGGCGCGAGACGGCGTGGCGTCAGGCCGAGCGGCTGGTCGCCGCACCGGACGCCGCTGCCCGGAACCGGGTCGCGCGGCAGATCGAGACCTACGCCGAGACGAACGCCCAGGCGATCGTCACCGCGACTGCGTACCAGCCACCGCTCACCACGACCGCAGCCCGCGACGCCTACTGCGCGATCAACGGCAACCCCTAGAGCCCGGGTAAACAGGAGATCTCAGGTGGTCCTCGGCTCCCCCGCTACCTCTGCCACGGACGAGCTGCGCGACACCGCGCTGGACCGGATGTGGGCTGGACGTCTGCTCGGCGTGGGCTGGCTGGTGGGCGCCGGTGCGCTGCTGCTGGCCGGCCTGGGCCACGACGGACAGCCACTGCTGGTGTTGCTCGCGGCGGTTGCGGGGGCGGGCGCGGTGGGGGCGGGGTTGCTGTTCGGGATTGCCCACAGCGATGCCCTTGCGTTGTTCGACGTGGTCCTGCTCGTGAGCTCGACCATGCTGGGCGGGGTGGCGCTCCTGCTGCCCGAGGAGCCGCAGCCGGTGGCGGCGTGCCTGGTCGTCACTGTGCCTTTCGCGTTCGCCATGCTGCCCCTCAGTCGAGCGCTGGTGCAGGCCGCGTACGTGGTGGTTGTCGACGGTGTCGTCATGTCGTTGGCGGTCCGGACAGGGGACCTCGGCGCAGCCATGGCCGGCGTCCAGTGGCTGCTTGTGACCGCGACGGTCGTCCTCGTCGGCCTGGTGGTGCGACGCCTGAGCGAGCACCTGCTCAGGCGCACCCGCGTCGCGGAGGCGGTCGCCAGTCTCGGCCACCGGGCGTTGAGTGCCACCGAGCCGGACGAGCTGCTGGGCCAGGCGCTGCGGCTGGCCGTTACCGTCGTCGGCGCCGACTATGGCACCGCTCTGCGACGGCTGCCTGATGGTCGCCTGCGGGTTGCCGGTGAGGTCGGCCCGTACCCGATTGCGACTGGGGCGATCCTGCTGCTCGCTCAGAACGACTCCTATGCCCAACGGATCGTGCAGTCGGGGAAGGCGTTCGTGTCCACGGATCTGCGCACCGACCCACGCGTCGCGCCCCCGGAGTCGTTGCTGCGCCGTGGCGTCATCAGTGGGCTGGCGGTGCCGGTGCTCGGCGCCAGCGAGCCGCTCGGGGTGATGGCCCTGCACTTTCGGCGGCGCCGGCAGTTCACTCGCGGCGAGGTCGCCGCCGCCACGTCGCTGGCGGCCGTGGTGGCGACAGCGTGGGAGCAGGCGGCACAGCGGGAGCGGATCAGCCACCAGGCCATGCACGATGCGCTCACCGGGCTCCCCAACCGGGCCCTGTTCCTGGACCGGCTGGAGCATGCGCTGACCCGTCGCTCCACCGGTGAGCCGGACTCCGGCGCGGTCACCTTGATGCTGATCGACCTGGACAACTTCAAGTCGGTCAACGACAACCTCGGCCACAGCGCCGGTGACGAACTGTTGGCCGCGGTTGCCAAGCGCTTTCGTGCCGCAGTGCGACCAGAAGACACCGTTGCGCGCATCGGCGGCGACGAGTTCGCAGTGCTCTGCGAGCTGACGCACGACGAGAACGGGGCTGGCCGGCTGATCGAGCGGGTGCAGGCAGCATTGACCGAGCCCTTGACCGCCGAGGGATCGGTGATGACGGCGTCGGCGAGCATGGGCGTCACGCTGGGTCATCAACCGCCGGGCCGGCATGTCACGGCGAGGACGCTGCTTCGCGAGGCCGACACGGCGCTGTACACCGCAAAGATGCACGGCGGAGGGAGCGGCAGGCTCTTCGACGAACGCCTGCAACAGCAGGCGCGGCAACGACTGCAGGTGGAGTCCGACCTGCGGCGCGGCCTCGAGCGTCAAGAGTTCGTGCTGCACTACCAGCCGATCCGGTCGGTGGCCGACCAGCGGGTGCTGGGGATCGAAGCGCTGGTCCGCTGGCGCCATCCCGACCGCGGGTTGTTGCTGCCCGGTGAGTTCATCCCGATCGCCGAGCAGACCGGTCTCATCGTCCCGCTCGGCCGCTGGGTGCTCAGGACGGCCTGTGAGCAGGCGGCGCGCTGGCAGCGGGACCTGGCAACGTCCTCGCAGGAGCCCATCTGGATCGCGGTGAACGTCTCGCCGCGGCAGCTGGACGCCACGGACCTGCCGACAGAGGTGGCTGCGGTCCTGCGCCACACCGGTCTCGCGGAAGGCTCGCTGTCGCTCGAGCTGACCGAGACGGCGCTGTTCGACGACGGCACCGGCATGGAGGCGCTGACGGCGTTGCGAAGTGCGGGCGCCCAGCTCGTGCTCGACGACTTCGGCACGGGGTACTCCTCGCTCACCCACCTCACCCGCTTCCCGATCGGCGCAATGAAGGTCGACCGGTCCTTTGTCGCTGGCCTCGGACGCAACAAGCGTGACTCGGCGGTCGTCGCCGCGGTCATCGCGCTGGGCGCCGAGCTGGGGGTCGACGTGATTGCCGAGGGTGTCGAACGCGCCGACCAGCTGACCCTGCTCAAGCAGGCGGGCTGCTATGGCGTGCAAGGTTTCCTGCTAGACCTGCCGTCGACCGAACCGTCGCTGCGCCCAAGTCCTCGGCGTGCGCTCGCCGGCTGAACCACACCCCACGACCTGGTGGCTGCTGGTGCGTGGCCGCTCAACCGCGGTGCTGGTCTCGCTGCGCTTCCTGGTGGCGTGCGTGATCGCGAGCCCGGCCGAAGCGAGCACCTCGTAGCCCACCAGTGCGGCCAGGGTCGCCGCCACGAGGGCGAGCGAGGCGAGCGCGGGCAAACCCCACCCGACCGGCAGCAGCGCGAGGAGCAGCACGGCGACACGGTGCCGTGCGGGTTCCAGCTGCCGACGTTGCGGCGGCGGTAGCCAACGTGGCCCAGCAGGTGTATCGCGACGCCGCCGAAGAGGGCGACCAGGGGGACGCCGGTCAGCGGGTCGCTCAGCGCGTGGGACTCGGTGTGTCCGACACGGGGCGCGATCGGCCCGCCGCGGGGCGAAACGGTCCTTCAGCCCTCGTGGTCGGTCGCCAGCCGTTCTGCCCGCTGCTCCAGCTGGTCGAAGGGAGTCCGGATGCCGTCCTTGACGGTCTGCACCACCTTCGTGCGGTGCCGTACCAGCTGGAACACCGCGAGCACGCAATAGAGGATGGACAGCGCGATCGTCACATAGCGGTTGGCGTCCGACGACATCGTGATGCTCACCACGAACTGGACGAGGAAGAGCGACAGCAGGGCAGACGCACCCCACAGGGTCAGGCTGAGGTCAAGCAGGATGGCCACGGCGAACAGTGACTGCGCCGCCGTGAGCAGCAGCTCGAAGCGCTGCTCGGTGTCGAGCGGGAGCCCGTCGGTGGTTGTGGCCGAGAGCGCGAACACGATCGGGATCGTCCCGACCAGCAGCGTCCACTGGTTCACCTTGCTGGACAGCAGCGTGCCGAGGGAGTCGGAGGCCTTGAGCCGCCACGCGTACAGGCAGGCCACGATCAGCTCCGGCGACTCGCTGGCCAGCGGCGCCACCCACTGCACAAGCAGGAACTCGTCGACCCCGAGCTCGGCGCCGGTCGTCACCAGTGCCTCGGCGAAGTGCTCGGCGGTTGCAAGGATCATCACCGCAGCGACCGAGAACATCCCGATCACCAGGCTGCGCCGACGCGGCGCCGCCGAGTCTCCGATCCACTGCGAGACGCCGAGCAGGTCGGGTTCGACGGCCGGCGCCTTGGCCAACCGCCAGACGTACGCCGCAAAGATCGCCACCAGCACCAGCGCGTCCCAGAGCGTCAGCGTCGAGCGCAACGGGATGCTGAGCGAGTAGAGCGTGGCGATGCCGAGGAACACGACCTCTGCGGCCAGCGGCGGCGCCAGTCGTACCTCGCCCGGACTGCTGGACGCGGAATCGTGCCCGCCGGCCCGCCGCGCCCGCAGCGCCGCCCAGCTCGCGACCAGCACGACCAGCGGCCAGCCGACACCGACCAGCACCCGGTTGGCGCCGGTCATGTTCGCCAGCGCCAGCGAGCACGGGTTGGACTCGATCCCCGACGGGGTGCAGGTCCCCTCCGCGGCATAGAGCTGGCCGGCGTCGAAGGTGAACACGAAGTCGACCGCGTACTCCGGGAGCACCGCGAGCAGCGCCAGCAACGACAGCGCCAGCCCGGCGCTGATGTCCACCTGGGCCGCCTCCGCGGCCCAGGACAAGATGAACGCCGCACCGATGATCGCCGCGCCATAGATGACTGCGAGTGCCGGCTCAGGCAGGTGCACGGTCGGCAGGCTCAGGTATTCGGCAGCACCAAGGTAGACCCCGGACACGGGGACCAGGGCCGCAACCAGCAGCGGGAAGGGGATGCCGAGCGGCCGCGTTGTCATGGCGCCTTCCTATCCGACCGCGCACCCGAGCGCGCATCGGCTGTGCGCGGACCAGGTCGACAAGTCGGCCTCGCTAGGCTCGTCGGTCATGGCCGAGACCGTCCCGCGGGTGGTGTCGCTCAACGCTGACATCGGCGAAGGGTACGGCGCCTGGACGGTCGCCGACGACGCGGCGCTGCTGGCCGTCGTGACCGACGCCAACGTGGCGTGCGGCTTCCACGCCGGCGACCCTGACATCCTGCGCCGCACCTGCGAGGCGGCGGCGGCGCACGGGGTGGGGGTGGGTGCTCAGGTGGGGTTCGGCGACCTGCGCGGATTCGGGCGTCGGTTCATCGAGCTGCCGCGGGCCAGCCTGGTCAACGACGTGCTCTACCAAGTCGGAGCCCTCGCGGCGCTGGCATCTGTTGCCGGCACGCGAGTCTCGTACGTCAAGGCGCACGGTGCGCTCCACCACGCCGCCAGCAGCCGCGACGAGTACGCGGCGGCGATCGTCGAGGCCATGCTGGCCTATGGCGGAGGGCTGAGGCTTCTCTCGCAGCCCGGCACCCGGCTCGCCGCCCATGCCCAAGGCGCGGGGCTTCGGGTGGTCGCGGAGGGGTTCGTCGACCGCGGCTACTCTTCCGACGGGCTGCTGGTGCCGCGCGGTCATCCGGGCGCATTCGTCACCGACCGCGACGCCGCGTGTCGCCAGGCGCTGGCGATGGGACGCGACGGCACCGTCGGCACCGTCGACGGCGAAACGTGCGCGATGCCGGTCCAGTCGCTGTGCGTGCACTCCGACTCGCCCGGCGCGGTCGAGGTTGCGTCGGCCGTACGTCAGGCGCTCGAGGCGGCTGGCGTCGCCTTGCGCTCGCTGGTCTGACCTGTCCGCCAGCGACGCCCGCGCTGTCAGGGCAGCGGGGCACCGGCCTCGATCAGCTCGCGTCCCCGCTCGTAGTCGTCGTCGGCCTCGTGCGTCAGCACGCCGACGGTCGACCCGGCGCGCCCGTACCAGATCGTGAAGGCAGCCTCGCCGTAATCGACCAGCCGGGCATCGTCGAACCCGTCCCCCCAGGCGGCGTGCTTGAGCGTGCGCCCGCCGATGTCGGACCAGAAGCCGGGCACCTCGGCCCAGGCGGCATCGCCGCCGGCGGCCCCGGTGCCGGCGATCTCGCCCATCGCCAGCGCCTCGCCCCAGTGCTCGACCACCAGCTCGCGCTCGGCGGCCGCGTTGCGAGCAAGCGCCACGTCTCCCGCGGCCCAGAGCCCGGGCATCCCCGTGCGCATCCTCGCGTCGACGGGGATCCGGCCACGACGCACCGCCAACCCTGCGGTGTGCGCCAGCTCGACGTGCGGTGTGACACCACCGGCCACCAGCACCAGGTCGGCTGCGACGGTCTCGCCACCAGCCACCTCAACCTGCCGGGCGCCGACTGCGGAGACCTCCGCACCGGTGCGCAGCCGCACGCCCGCGTCGTGCAGCCACGTCTCGATCCGGCGGCCCGCCTCGGCGCCTAGCCGCAGCTGCTGCGGACGCTCCTCCTGGGTCACGACGGTGACCGACAGCCCGCGTATCGCGAGCGACACCGCGGCCTCGCAGCCGATGAACCCGGACCCGACCACGACGGCGCTCGTCGCCGAACCGGCTGCCTCCCGCAGCTGCCTCGCCTGGGCGAGCGAACGCAGCATCAGCACGCCGGGGTCCGTGCCGCCAGGGACTGGTAGCGGCGTCGGGTAGGCCCCGGTGGCGAGCACGCAACACGTGTACGGAAGAACCGAGCCGTCGGCGAGCGCGACGGTTCGCCCCAACGGGTCCAAGCCCGTCGCGCGGGTGCGCAGCCGCAGGTCAACGTCGGACCAGAAGTCGTCGTCCGCGAGCGGCTGCGCCTCATCCTCAACCTCTGCCCGCAAGTAGTCCTTGGACAACGGTGGCCGGTTGTAGGGCGCTGTGTCGTCGTCGGAGACCACCGTCACCGCGTCGGCGCCCCCAGCCTCGCGATAGGCCGACACGGTCGCGTACGCCGCCGGGCCCCCGCCGACCACGACCAGCCCACCGGTCTCGCCGCGCGGTGATGTCATTGCCTGACCCTATGCACCCACCGACCATCCCGCGGACGCTGCGGTGGCGTGTCGCCCTGGACGGGGCCATACCCGGTCTGCGTACTCCGTATCCATGAGCATCCGGCACGGGTCGCTCGCCCTGCTCACCCAGGAGCCGATGCACGGCTACCAGCTGCGCACCGAGCTCCACTGCACCACCCTGATCCGCCGCCAGCCTGACCCGCCCTCATCGCGTGCTCAGGCGAGCTGGGCGACGAGGGCGGTGGTGACCTCGGCGGTGGTCGCCGTGCCGCCGAGGTCGGGCGTGCGGGTGGCGGGGTCACGCAGCGACTGCTCGACGGCACCCAGCACGTCGGCCCCGGCACCGGGGTGGCCGAGGTGGTCGAGCAGCATCGCGGCCGACCACACCGCGCCGACCGGGTTGGCCAGCCCCTGCCCGGCGATGTCGGGCGCCGACCCGTGCACCGGCTCGAACATCGACGGGTGCTGCCGGGTCGGGTCGAGGTTGGCCGACGGCGCGATGCCGATGCTGCCCGCGACGGCCGCGGCGAGGTCGCTGAGGATGTCGCCGAACAGGTTGCTGCCCACGATCACGTCGAAGCGTCCCGGGTCGAGGACGACCTTTGCGCACAGCGCGTCGATGTGCTCGGCGTCCCACTCGACGTCGGCGAAGTCGGCGGCGACCTCGGCGACGACCTCGTCCCAGAACGGCAGCGTGTGCACGATCCCGTTGGACTTGGTGGCCGACGTGAGCCGACCGCGACGGCTCCGCGCCAGCTCGAAGGCGTACCGCGCGATCCGCTCCACGCCGACGCGGGTGAAGACCGCCTCCTGCACCGCAAGCTCGTCGGAGAAGCCGCGGTTGAGCCGGCCGCCGATCTCGGAGTACTCGCCCTCGACGTTCTCCCGCACCACGACCAGGTCGACCGTGTCCGGCTCAGCCCCGCGCAGCGGACTGGTGACGCCCTCCAGCACCCGCGCCGGCCGCACGTTGGCGAACTGGCGGAAGGCCCGCCTGATCGGGATGAGCAGTCCCCACAGCGAGACGTGGTCCGGGACCCCGGGCCACCCGACCGCGCCGAGCAGCACGGCGTCGCAGGCCCGCAGCGTGTCGATCGCGTCGGGCGGCATCATCGCGCCGGTATCGGCGTAGCGCCGGCAGGACCAGTCGTACGTGTCGTACGCCAGGTCGAGGCCGTGCCCGGCCGCGGCTGCGTCGAGCACGGCGCGGGCCGCCTGCGTCACCTCAACCCCGATCCCGTCGCCGGGAATGACCGCGATCCGCTGCGGCACCTCAGCCCAGCCCGACGACGACGATCATCAGCGGCAGCAGCAGCGCCACCAGGATGGCGCCGAGGATGTCGAAGCTGATGCCGGACCGGATCATCTTGGTGATGGGCACCACGCCGGAGCCGTAGACGATGGCGTTCTGCGGGGTCGAGACGGGCAGCATGAAGCCGAACGACGCGGCGAACGTGGCAGCCAGGGCAGGCGTCAGCGGGTTGACCCCGGCCGCCTCCGCCAGCGGCAGGATGATCGGCACCACCACGGCCGCACTCGCAGTGTTCGAGGTGGTCTCGGAGACCGCGATCGCCAGGACGACGGCGAAGGCGGTGATCGCGAACGCGCTACCGAACCCGAGGGCGTCGAACGTGCCCTGACCGATGGTCTCGGCCAGACCGGTGGAGTCCAGCAGCGAGCCGAACACGATTCCAGTGCCGAACAAGACGATCGTGCCCCAGTCGATCTTGGCGGCATCGCCCCACGTCATCGTGTACTCGCGCTTGCCCCAGTCGGTCGGCAGCAGGAACAGCAGCCCGGCACCCAGCACGGCGACGATGCCCTCGTCGAGGCGCTCGCCCATCTCGATGTAGAGCCCGGAGTCGGTGCCCGCGACGACAGCCACGACGCCGGGCGTGATCCAGAGGGCGACCGTAACGCCGAAGGCGAACAGGGTATTGCGCTCGGCGCGGCTGAGCGGGCCCAGCCGCTCTCGCTCGCGGGCGACGTACTCCTCGACTCCGGTGAGATGCCGGATCTCCGGCTTGTTCAGCAGCAGCAGCACGACAGCCAGCGCCACGAACATCAGCGCGCACACCGGCAGGGCCATGCCCATCCAGGCGGCGAACGAGATCGCCTCGCCCGTGCGTTGCTCGATGAGGTCGCGGCCGATCAGGTTCGGCGGGCTGCCGACCGGGGTCAGGAGCCCGCCCACGCTCGCCCCGTACGCGAGCATCAGCATGAGCGCGACGCCGACGCGCAGCCGGGTGGGGTCGAACCTGCCCTCGGCGTCGGTGTAGCCCTGCTCCTGTAGGAGCTTGGCGATGACCGCCAGGATGCCCAGCGCGGTCGGCAGCAGCATCGCGACCGTCGCGGTGTTGGAGACGAACGCCGACAGCAGGCAGGTGATGGCGCCGAAGGCGATGAGCACCTTGGTGGTGCTGCGGCCGACACCGGGGATGGCGAGGATGCGGAACGCGAACCGCCTCGCGACGCCGTGCTGCAACATCGCCTGGGCGAGGATGAACGCGCCGATGAACGTCAGCACTGTCGTGTCGCCGAACGGGACGAACGCCTCCTCGGCCGGCACCGCTCCCAGCAGTGCGATCGCGGCGATGCCGATCAGGCCGCCCACCGGGATCGGCACCGGCTCGGTCATCCACAGCACCACGACGCCGAGCAGGACCGCGGCGAGGGTCTGCTGTGCATAGCTGAGGTCGAGCGGCAGGAAGTAGAAGACCGCCGTCACCAGCGGCGCCAGGAAGAGCCCGGTCGTCCGGCGTCGTCGCTCGAACCGCTCCTCGCCCGGCGAGAGCTCCTGCTCGGCGATACCCCGGTAGGTGGAGCCGCCCAGCAGTGCCTGCTCGACGTCAACCGCGCCGGCACCCCGATCGGGTCCACCACCCTGTGCTGCTGGTCCGCCGGGGGTCGTCGACATCGCGCTCACCTCCACGCCACCCGCAGCAGGCTGCGGGGTGGATCTCGTCGGCTGGTGCCGGGCACCATAGTCCCGCTCCGCGCGTCGCTGCCACCGGCGCGCCGGGCCGGTGCGTGGTGGCTGGGCCGCCCGCTGCTGGCGAACGCACAGCGGCCGGTCGGCCTCCCTGTTGCCTCACGTCAAGATTCCCGGGAGCGGGTCTTTGTTGCCTCACGAGTAGATGTCCGCGTGGCCGCTGGCGGTTTCGCGGGGAGCTTGGTCGATGGGTGCTTGGCCCGGACGAGCTCAAGGAGCTGGTCTTGTAGGCCAAGCAGGTCACGACGGATCTGGGCCGGGTTCAGCCTCCGGTACTGCCGGGTCAGCTGCTGCTTGGTCTTTTTGGCGACCGTGGGTTCGGCCAGGACGCGCTGATAGGCGCGGTGGCGGCTTCGTCGTAGCGCTTGGTCACCTTCGCTGCCTCGCGGTGCCTCTCGATGAGCTTTTGCTGCTGTGCGAAGAAGTTGGTCTGCACCCGCAGCAGGGCGTAGATCTCGTTGAGCACGGCGAGCTCTTCGGCGGTGTCGTAGCGGTGGTAGCCGACCGCCCGGCGGACCACCGACCAGTTCTTCTGCTCCACGTGCGCGCCGTCGTTCTTGCGCCCTGCCCGGGAGCGGGTGAAGGTCAGCTTGTTGTAGTCACACCAGCCCAGCAGGTGGGCGTTGATGAACTCCGACCCGTTGTCCGAATCGATGCCCAAGACCTCGAACGGGATCGTCTCGGTGATGTCGATCAGCGCGGCCAGCACCCACTTCTGGGCCTTGTTCTTCACCGCGGCGTTCTCGGTCCACCCGGTCCGGACGTCGGTCACCGTCAGGGTCTGGCAGAAGTCACCGCAGGGGCCGCCGCCCTCGTGGGCGACGCATCCGATCTCCACGAACCCGGGCCGCTGTTGGTCCCAGTCCGCCCAGGTCCGGATCGGGATCTGAGACCTTCAACAACGTACCGGGCTTGGTGCCCGAGCGGCCCCTGAGCTGCAGCCGCGCCCGTTCCCCGGCGAGCCGGCGGTCGATGGTGGCCGCGCTCATCGCGCCCAGCTTGGCTGCGACCTCGCCGCTGACATCGAGCTCACCACCGGCCCGCAACCGGTCGGTGATCTCACCCAGGAACGGCGCCATCCGCTTGCCGGCCGGGAGTCCATCACAGCCCACCACCTTCCTCAGCGCGACCAGCACCTCTTCGTCGTAGGTCGGCGGCCGCAGCCTGCGCGGCGCCACTCGACGCGGACCCAGCGACTGCCGCAGCGCCCTGCGGGCATGGTCACGATGCCAACCGTGGTCGCGCACAGCTCATCGAGGATCACCGCCTTGGCACCCTTCGACGCCAACCGATACCGGGTCCCCACCGCCCTCGTAACCGCCATCCGCTGGCTCATCGTCAGTCCCATGTCCGAGGCTGTCCCGACCGACCAGCACAGCCCCGACAGGCGCACCGCTACGCGGGCATTTCTTCATGAGGCAACGAATCGGTTTCGCGGGCATCTTTGGTGTGTCAGCTGGCCGCTTGACAAGCGCGCACGTGACCTCGACTGTGATGACGGTCAGACTCGGACGCCGCAGCGGCCGACCCTGTTCGGGGACCACGGCTGAGCGAGGGGCACATGAGCAACGAGTCGTGGGACGACGGTTCGGCCGAGCCGCGGCCGGCTCCATCGCCGGGTTGGTATCCCGACCCGACCGGCCAAGGCTCGCGCTGGTGGGACGGCCACGCGTGGGGGCCGCCGCAAACCCCTGGGCCGGCACCGACCGGTTACGGCTCGCCTGCGGCCCCGCCGTACCGGTCCCAGAGCCTGCCGCCGACCCACGAGCTGTACCGTGGCCCGGGCGGTGCCGAGCAGGAGGCGTCCTGGGCGGTGTGGAGCCATCTGGGCCCGTTGCTCGTCGTCAACGTCGGCGGGTTGTTGACAGCCGGGGTTCTGTCGCTGGTCGGGTGGGTCTTCCCGCTCGTCGTGATGAACACGGTCGGGTCCCGCAGTCCGCGGGTCCGCCGTGAAGCCGTCGAGTCGCTGAACTTCCAGCTCTCCTGGTTGCTCTACTCGCTCGGGTTCGTGTTCCTCGTCGTCGTCGTGGCCATCTTGACCCTCGGCTTGGGACTGTTCGTCGTCGTCCCAATCCTGCTGCTGCTGTGGGTCTGCGAGATCGCCCTCAACATCATCGGAACGGTTCGCGCCAACAGGCCCGAACCCTGGCGCTACCCGGCGATCATCCGCTTCGTTAGCTGAGGAGGAACAGGGCGAGGCGGAGCGCCTACCATCGCCTGGGTGAGTGAGTTGCGCGACCTCGTCGACGAGCTGCGCGCGCGGTTGGCGATTGCCCGCCAGGGTGGCTCGACCACGGCGCGCGAGCGGCACGTCGGCCGCGGCAAGCTGCTCGTCCGCGACCGGGTCGACCGGCTGCTCGACCCGGGCTCGCCCTTCCTCGAGCTCAGCCCGCTGGCCGCCACCGGCATGTACGACGACGCCGTCCCGTCGGCTGGCATCGTCACGGGCATCGGTCGGGTGGCAGCTCGCGAGTGCGTCGTGGTCGCCAACGACGCCACGGTCAAGGGCGGCACGTACTACCCGATGACGGTCAAGAAGCACCTGCGGGCTCAGCAGGTCGCGTTCGACAACCGGCTCCCGTGTGTCTACCTCGTCGACTCCGGCGGCGCCTACCTGCCGCTGCAGGACGAGGTCTTTCCTGACCGCGAGCACTTCGGCCGGATCTTCTTCAACCAGGCAAGACTGTCCGAGGTCGGCGTGCCGCAGGTCTCGGCCGTGATGGGCTCCTGCACGGCCGGGGGTGCCTACGTGCCCGCCATGTCGGACGAGACCGTGATCGTCAAGGACCAGGGCACGATCTTCCTCGGTGGGCCACCGCTGGTGAAGGCCGCGACCGGCGAGGTCGTGACCGCCGAGGAGCTCGGAGGCGGCGACGTGCACGCCCGCCGCTCCGGCGTGGTCGACCACCTGGCCGCTGACGACGCCGAGGCACTCGCGATCGTGCGCTCGGTCATCGGCACCGGCGAGCGCCCCCGCAACCCGACTCTGCGACCGCACGAGCCCGAAGAGCCGGCCGTCGACCCCGACGGTCTGCACGACGTGGTCCCGGCCGATCCGAGGGTGCCCTACGACGTGCGGGAAGTCATCCGCCGCGTCGTGGACGGGTCGCGGCTGCACGAGTTCAAGGCGCTCTATGGTCAGACGCTGGTGTGCGGGTTCGCACGGGTCTGGGGGTACCCGGTCGCCGTGCTCGCCAGCAACGGGATCCTGTTCAGTGAGTCGGCGCTCAAGGGTGCGCACTTCATCGAGCTGGCCAACCAGCGCGGCGTGCCCCTCGTCTTCCTGCAGAACATCAGCGGCTTCATGGTCGGCCGTGAGTACGAGACCGGAGGCATCGCCAAGGACGGCGCCACGCTGGTGACCGCCGTTGCCTGCTCGGTCGTACCCAAGTTCACGGTCGTCATCGGCGGCTCGTTCGGCGCCGGCAACTACGGCATGTGCGGGCGGGCGTACGACCCGCGGTTCCTGTGGACCTGGCCCAACGCGCGCATCTCGGTGATGGGCGGCGAGCAGGCGGCTGCGGTGCTGGCGACCGTTCGGCGCGACACCCTCGAGGCGACCGGCGGCGACTGGTCGACCGAGGACGAGGAGGCGTTCAAGCGGCCCATCCGCAGCCAGTACGCCACTCAGGGCTCCCCCTGGTACGCGACCGCCCGGCTGTGGGACGACGGTGTGATCGAGCCAGCGGAGACCCGGCGGGTGCTCGGCCTCGGGCTCGCAGCCGCTGCTCACGCGCCCCTGCCCTCGCCTCGCTATGGCGTCTTCCGGATGTGAGGGCGGACATGACCTCGTTGCCGGCAAGGCCGTTCGGCACCCTGCTGGTCGCCAACCGGGGCGAGATCGCCCTGCGCGTCATTCGCGCCTGCCATGCCTCGGCCGTTCGCAGCATCGCGGTCTACACCGCGGCTGATCGCGCCGCGCCGCACGTCCTGGCCGCCGACGACGCCGTGCGCGTGGAGAGCTATCTCGACGGGGAGGCGGTGGTGGCGGCCGCTGTGGCATCCGGCGCGGAGGCGGTCCACCCCGGCTACGGATTCCTGTCCGAGCACGCCGCGTTCGCCCGCGCGGTGGCAGACGCCGGTCTCGTCTTCGTCGGACCACCCGCGGACGTGATCGAGCAGATGGGTCGCAAGGACCATGCTCGCTCCGTGGCCGTGGCCGCCGGAGTTCCCTGCGTTCCCTCCCATGAGCTGTCTCCATCGCTCGGCGCCCCAGTCCGTGGTGACGATGACAGGCCGCCGCCGGTTGCGTACCCGCTGCTGGTCAAGGCGGCCGCCGGTGGTGGCGGCAAGGGCATGCGCGTGGTGCGCCATGCCGCAGACCTCGACGAGGCCCTCGCCGCGGGCGGACGCGAGGCGCTGGCGTCCTTCGGCGACGACACGCTGCTGGTCGAGCAATACGTCGAGCACGGCCGCCACGTCGAGGTCCAGGTGCTGGCCGACGCACACGGTTCGTGCCTGCACCTGTACGAGCGGGACTGCTCGACCCAGCGTCGGCACCAGAAGGTGTTGGAGGAGGCCCCGGCACCCACGATCTCGGCGGACCTGCGCACCCGGTTGTGCGAGGCAGCGGTCGCGCTGGCCCGGGCGGTCGGCTACGTCAACGCCGGCACCGTGGAGTTCCTCGTCGCGGGCGAAGACTTCTTCTTCCTGGAGATGAACACCCGTCTGCAGGTCGAGCACCCGGTCACAGAGATGGTCTGTGGTCTCGACCTCGTGGGCCTGCAGCTGCTCGTCGCCGGCGGCGCGCCGCTGCCGATCGGACAGGACGACGTGCGCGTCGACGGTCACGCGATCGAGGCGCGGGTCTATGCAGAGGACGCCTTCCACGGCTTCCTGCCGCAGGCGGGAGAGGCCATCCTCGTCCGGTGGCCCGCGCAAGCCCGAGTGGACGCGGCGCTTTCCAGCGGGCAGGTCGTCGGCACTGCCTACGACCCCATGCTCGGCAAGATCGTGGTGCACGGCCGCGACCGGGAGACCGCACGGCGGGCGCTGGTCGCCGCTCTTGACGACACGGCGATCCTCGGCCTGACCACCAACGTCGGCTTCCTACGCGTGCTGGCGGCGGGTGCGGCCTTCCGCGACGCCGCAATCAACACGTCATGGCTGGACTCCGCGACGATCGACGAGCCGGAGCTGGACGCCCACCGGGTTCTCGCGGCCTGGGCGGTCGCCGCCGTGCTGGTCATGACCGACGGTGACCCGCACCCGTTCGCGCCAGACGGTTGGCGGCTCGGCGGGCCGCCGACGCCCGTGCGGGTCGAGCTCGACCGGCCGGTCCTCGTCGACCGCGTCGCTGGGCGGGTCGACGACACCCCGGTGGAGGAGCTGCGCTGCGCCTATCACGTTGTCGTGCTCGACCTGGGCGGCCGGCTGCTGCAGGGCGTCGTCAACGTGACCGCGCACGCCGTGGAGGTCGTCCACCAGGGACACCGGCACGTCTTCGTGCGTCCTGACGTCCTCGCCGACCACGCGACCGCCACCGCCGACGGAGACGTGGTCGCCCCCATGCCCGGCACGGTGCTCGCCGTGCGGGTGCGCGCCGGCGAGACCGTGCTCGCCGGCCAGCCGCTCGGGGCACTGGAGGCGATGAAGATGGAGCTGGCCCTCACCGCCCCCTTCGATGGCACGGTTGCGGCCGTCGGCGCCGCAGCCGGCGACCAGGTGCCCATCGGGCACGTGCTGTTCCGCGTCGCGCCCGCCCCCGCGGACCTGTCAGCCACCTGATGCGCGCGCCGCAGGTGGTACGCGACCCGACGTTGCCCGAGCGGGTGACCATCTACGAGGTCGCCCCTCGCGACGGCTTGCAGAACGAGTCTGCTCTCGTCCCGGTCGACGTCAAGGCGGAGTTCGTCCAGCGGCTCGTGGCTGCCGGGCTGCCCGTCGTCGAGACCACCAGCCTGGTGCACCCTCGGTGGGTGCCGCAGCTGGCCGATGCAGACGGGCTGCTCGCCCGGCTCGCCACCGACGGGCTCCCGCCCAGTCAGGCACTGCCAGTCCTGGTGCCCAACGAGCGCGGGCTGGAGCGCGCGCTGACGGCCGGCGTCAGGCATATCGCGATCTTCGCCAGCGCGACCGAGACGTTCGCCCGCCGCAACCTCAACCGGGCGCTCGACGAGCAGTACGCCATGTTCGCGCCGGTCGTCAGCCGTGCCCGCGACGCGGGCATGGCCGTCCGCGCGTACCTGTCGATGTGCTTCGGCGACCCGTGGGAGGGGGACGTGCCGCTCGACCAGGTGGTCGCCGCCGGACGCCGGTTGCTCGACCTCGGGGCCGACCAGCTGTCCCTCGGCGACACCATCGGTGTGGGCACCGCCGGGCACGTCACGGCCCTGCTGGGCGAGCTCGCCGCGGCTGGTGTCGGCCCCGACCGGTTGGCCCTGCACTGCCACGACACGTACGGCCAGGCGCTCGCGAACGTGCTGGCTGGCCTGCGGGCTGGGGTCACCACCATCGACGCGTCGGCCGGCGGGCTGGGTGGCTGCCCGTTCGCCAGGAGCGCAACCGGAAACCTCGCGACCGAGGACCTGGTGTGGCTGCTCGACGGCCTCGGCGTGCACACCGGTGTCGACCTCGCTGCGCTGACCCGGACCAGCCAGTGGATCGCCCGCCACCTCGGCCGCCCGAGCCCCTCTCGGGTGGTGCAGGCGCTAGCCTGAGTTGGTTGTCCGCCCGCGGACACCCGACCGCCGAGACAGCTGAGGAGCGCCGTGACAGCCGAGCCGACGACCGATCCGGCACTCCGGGGTCGGCGTGTCGTGCACCTGCACGTGGGTGCGCCCAAGACCGGCACGACCCAGTTGCAGGACGTGCTGTTCAGCAATCGCGACCTGCTCCGCGAGCACGGCGTGCTGGTACCGGGCCAGCACCGGCAGTCCCAGTTCCACGCGACCGTCGACCTGCTCGACATGTCCTGGGGCGGCGTGCTCGAGACCGCGCGGGGCGCATTCGACGACCTGACGGCGCAGATTCAGGACTGGCCGGGCGACGTCGTGATCAGCAACGAGAACCTCTGCGTCGCCGACGAGGCCACGATCGCCAGGGTTCGCGCGGCCCTGCCCGACCACGAGCTGCGGGTGGTCTATTCCGCCCGCGACCTCATCCGGCAGATTCCGGCCGCTTGGCAGGAGAAGGTCAAGCACTCCTCCACCAGCGACTACGGCACCTTCGTGCACAATCTGCGCGAGGATCCCGACGAGGAGGGGTCCCGCCGCTTCTGGCACCGCCAGACCTGGCCCGAGGTCGTCGACCGGTGGTCGCGAGGTCTCGGCGGCGTACCGGCCACGGTGGTGACCGTCCCGGCCACTGGTCAGGACCAGGAGCTGCTGCTCGGCCGCTTCTGCGAAGCGTTCGGGCTGGCCGGGGAGTGGCTGCCCGATCGCACGGCTCGCTCCAACCCCGGCCTCGGGCCGCGCGAGACCACGATGCTGCGCATCATCCAGGCCGAGCTGGACGCTCGTGACACCAAGGGCGCCGTACGCCGCACGTCGCTGCGGGGGGCGATGCTCGGCCGATGGTGGGCTAGCCGGCCCACGTCGGGCCGCGTGGCGCTTCCCGCGGAGGCCCGCGACTGGGCGTCCGACCTCAGCCGCGAGTGGGTCGGCCGGTTGCAGGCGTCCGACGTGCGCGTCGTCGGCGACCTGACCGACCTCGTTCCCACCGACGCCGTCACGTCGACCGCAGTCGACCCGGACAAGGTGGGCGCAGACGAGCTGCTGGTGCTCGCGGTCCGTACGATCGCTGACGCGCTCGAGGAGCAGGCCGACCTGGTGGGCCAGCGCCGCCTGCTGACCAGGGAGCGCGATGACCTGCGAGCCGTCACCGACGACCTGCGAGCAGCCGCCGAGGGCTACGCCGCCGAGCGCGATGCGGCGCGCGCCCGGGTGGCCGAGCTGGAGCGCAGCCGCTGGCAGGCGGCGAAGGAGCGCATGGTCGCGGCCGCGCACGACAACTGGGCACTGGGGATCGGGTACGCGGGGTACCGGCTTCTGCGACGGCGGTAGCGTCGAGTGCGCGACGGGACCAGGACCGATCGGCAAGCGCGACCGAGGAGGCGGTGAAACAGATGGCGTCGGTGCAGAAAGTCTTTGTCCACATCGGGCCGTTGAAGACGGGCACGACCTTCATCCAGGCCGTGCTCTACCAGAACCGGGACGCGCTGCTGCGCAACCAGGTGGTGCTGCCCCGAGAGACGTTCGGCCAGCTGGTGCGATCGGTGCTGCAGCTGATGGGCCGAAGGATGCATCCGGGCTCGAGACCCGAGGACGCGCGTCAGTGGCAGTTCCTGGTCGACGAGATCGCCGCGGCCGACGCGCACACCGGGCTGCTGTCGATGGAGTTCTTGTGCATGGCCCCGCCCAAGGCGATCACGCGGATGGTGCGGTCGCTCGCGCCGGCAGAGGTGCACATCGTCTTCACGGCGCGCGACTACGTGAAGGTCATCCCCGCCGCCTGGCAGACGACGCTGCGCAACAAGCAGGCTTCGACCTGGGAGCGGTTCATCACCTCGCTGCGCGACGCCGCCGGCACGGCGGTGCCGTCATCCACCGGGCTGACCCGGCTGCTGCCCCGCCGTGACGATCGCCGCGCCGACACGCTGGGAAGCCGGTTCTGGCGCCAGCAGGATCCGCGGCAGTCGCTCGGCCCGTACCTCGACCACGTTCCCGCCGATCACGTGCACGTGGTCACCGTGCCCCCGTCGGGTGCCTCGCCCACCCTGCTGTGGGAGCGCTTCTCGGCGGCGACCGGCCTGGACCCGGCGGCCTACGACGTCGACGTGCGCCGCACCAACAC
Organism: Nocardioidaceae bacterium; assembly: GCA_013697585.1. Taxonomy (GTDB): domain Bacteria; phylum Actinomycetota; class Actinomycetes; order Propionibacteriales; family Nocardioidaceae; genus JACCWP01. The sequence goes on along the minus strand of JACCWP010000090.1, from coordinate 24,734 downwards.
CTCGCTCGGAGCCGTCGAGTGCGAGACGCTGCGACGGATCAACCAGCGCGTCTCCGGGCGAATCCCGGGTGACAGCTATTCCGACCTGGTGAAGTTCTTCCTCGCGCGCGAGGTGCTCGAGCTGCGCGAGCAGTCCTTCCCGCTGGTGCTCCCGGACGAGGACCGGGCGTGGGTCGACGAGCGCACCGCCGATGCCGTGGACTTCTTCGCCAGCTCTGGTGTCAACGTCTACGGCGACCTGGGCGATCTGTCTTCGTCGCCTGGCGCAGCCAGCGCCCGCCGCCCGGACGACGTCAGCGACTCCGAGCTGTTGCCGGTCATGGAGGAGACACTGGCATCGGTCCTGTTGGAGGTGACCCGACGGCAGGGCCTGCTCCCGTACGACGGGCCGCGCAGCCACGAGCAGCCTCTTCCGCCGCCTGAGGATCTCGGCCTGACAGGTGACCCGCCGGGGCCGGGCGAACGACACGAGGCGCGGGCGAGGCGGACCGCGCCCGACCCGCCGGGCGTGGTCGCGATGAAGGCCGCGCGTCGCCAGCAGCGTCGGGCGCTGAGGATCGCCGCCAGCCTCGATGCCGGTCATGACGCGGACACCGCCGGCGGGCTGGAACGGGAGCGACGCGCCAGCAAGCGGGCCGAGCGGGCCGCGGCCAGGGAGCATGCAAGATCCTGGGCTCGGGCCAATCCCGGAAAGAAGGGTGCCGCGAAGAAGGGTGCCGCGAAGAAGGGTGCGGCGAAGAAGGGTGCCGCCAAGAAGGGTGCGGCCAAGAAGGCTGCTCAGCAGGCGGCGAACAAGGCGGCAGCGGACACGCTCGGCGGCTAGCTGGTGCGGGGACGTGGACGAAGCTCTCGCTCGGCATAGCGGCCCACCCGGTAGGTCGACACCCCGTCGCCGATCGCGCCGACACCGCCGCCGACGAGCGGGACCCGGCGCCCGACGGTGGTCGCGAGCCGCCGCCCGCCGACGCGGCTGAACAGCTCGGCGGTGACGTCCTGGGCGATGCTGGTGTCGAGCTCGGGGTCGTGGACCGGCGAGGTGGCCAGCCCCATCGGTGACGACGGAAGCTTGCCGGAGCGTACGAGCTCGGTCACGACGGTCTCGCCGAGCAGGCACGCCAACACCGCGTTGCGCACCCGCGGGTCCCGCAGGTCGTATCCGTGCAGGTGCGCGATCCCCGCGACCAGGTGGCACTGCAGCAGCGCGAGCCCCGAGACGTTGGCGGGGATCGTCACTGCCATCGTGACCAGCCCGCCAAGGTTGGTGACGAACCCCTGGGCTCCGGCGGCGCGCACGTGAGCGTCGATGACGCTGCTGACAGCCGCCACCGGGTCGCCGTCAGCGCTGCGCAGCCTGGCGTCGGCTGCGGCGGCGGCCCCGCGGAACGGTCCCCCGCCATCGATGGAGCGTTCGAGGATCTCGCGAACGAACAACGAGCTGAAGTGCGGGGCCACGCGCAGCCCCAACGGGACCAGCCCCCGGGCGGCGGTGCGGGCGATGCCCATCGCTTCTCCTCCGTACGAACGCGGCCCCCTGACGAGGGTAGGTCACGATGGGGTGCGTGCCCGTGCAGCTGCCACCCCCGCGCTGGGGCTTCGACCCGACAGCCTGGCCGCCCGACGACGCGGTGGCCGTTGGTGCCGACCTCGAGCCGGCAACGCTCCTGGCGGCCTACCGCAGCGGGCTCTTCCCGATGCCGCTCGACGAGGTGGGGCCAATGGTGTGGTGGTCCCCGCAGAGCCGGGGGGTGCTGCGGCCCGACCGCCTCCGGGTGTCGCGGTCGCTGCGGCAGGCGACCCGTCGCTACGAGACGCGGGTCGACACCGACTTCGACCGGGTGCTCGGCGCGTGCGCCGACAGACGCCGACCGGGGGCGTGGATCTCGATGCCGATGCAGCGGGCGTACGGGCGCCTGCACGCGCTGGGCTGGGCGCACTCGGTGGAGACCTACGACCCCGCGGGCGGGCTGGTGGGCGGGTTGTACGGCGTGAGCATCGGCGGGTTGTTCGCCGGTGAGTCGATGTTCCACCACGCCCGGGACGCGTCGAAGGTCGCCCTGGTCGCCCTGGTCGAGCTGCTCTGCGACGACGCGGCGGCGCGGGGCGCTCGCCGACTGGTGGACGTGCAGTGGCAGACCCCGCACCTGTCCAGCCTTGGGGCGGAGGAGCTCGACCGGACTGCGTACCTTGCCCAGCTGCCCGATCTCGTCGACGCCCCGCTGCCCGCCACGTGGCGGGTCGACTGAGCGTTCAGGCGGTGCCGCTGGCGGCGCCGCGGTCGTAGCCCTGAGCCAGCCCCCTGGTGAGCGCGTCGATGAGCGCCGGTGTGTCCTCGCTGCGCAACCGAAAAGTGCCGGTGCAGGTGTCGTCGAGCCACAGCGAGAGGACCACGACGCTGGCCTCGTGGTGCCAGGTGACGCGCAAGGCCCGGGCGGCACCGCGCGCATCGAGGAACATCTCCCCCGGGCGGGGGAACGGCACCACCGTGGCCATGCCTGGCATTGTGCGCCTGCGCCGCCTGGTTGTCACCGGCTGCGGCAGACTGGTCACGTGCCTGAGCTGCCCGAGGTCGAGGCCCTGGTGCGCGACCTGCGGAACCGACTGGCCGGTCGTGCCCTGACCCGCGTCGACGTGGCCGCGTTCAGCGTGCTCAAGACGTTCGACCCGCCGGTGGAGGCGCTGGTTGGGTTGCTGGTCGAAGGCGTCAAAAGGCACGGCAAGTTCCTCGACCTCGACCTCGGCGGCCTGCACCTGATCACGCACCTGGCGCGCGGTGGGTGGCTGCGCTGGCGCGACGAGCAGCCCAAGGGACCGGCTCGGCCGGGCAAGAGCCCGCTGGCGCTGCGGGTGGTGCTCGACGACGGCAGCGGGTTCGACCTCACCGAGGCCGGCACGAAGAAGCGGCTGGCGGTCTACGTCGTGCGCGACCCGGTCGAGGTACCCGCAATCGCGTCGCTCGGACCCGACCCGCTCGCCGACGCCTTCACCTCCACGGCGCTCGGTGAGATCCTGCAGTCGGCCGGCCGAGCGCAGATCAAGGGGGTGCTCCGCTCCCAGTCGACCATCGCGGGGATCGGCAACGCCTACTCCGACGAGATCCTGCACGTGGCTCGGATGTCTCCGTTCAAGCCTGCTTCCTCCGTCACCGGTGCGGGACTGCAGCACCTGTACGAGTCGCTGCAAGCGACCCTGCGCGACGCGGTCTCGCGTTCCGACGGCGTCGCCGCGGCCGATCTCAAGAAGGAGAAGAAGTCGGGGCTGCGGGTGCACGGACGCACCGGCCTGCCGTGTCCCGTGTGCGGCGACACCGTCGCCGAGGTCAGCTTTGCCGACTCCTCGCTGCAGTACTGCCCCACCTGCCAGACCGGCGGCAAGCCGCTCGCCGACCGCCGGTTGTCCCGACTGCTCAAGTGAGCCGCGCCACACCTCCTGGCCGCACCCCGGTGCAACGGCGCGCGGGGTTGTCTCCGTCTGAGGGGCATGAGCCGGCAGCGCGTCGATGCGGAGTTCGGTGAGTTCGTCGCGTCCCGGTCTGCTGCGCTGCTGCGACTGGCCTGGTTGCTGGCACCCCATCACGCGAGCGCCGATGACCTGCTCCAGACCGCGCTGCTGCGAGGCGCGGATGATCGAGGTGGCGCGTGAGAGGGTCGCGGCTGTGGCGAGCACGCGCTCCGACGACGCCGAGCAGCAGGCGGGGCTGGCGCACGGCTGGGTGAGCGGGCCGGACGTCCGGGTGCTCACGGCGGCGAGTGTCATCACGGTGGTGCGCACCCTGGTCGCCGTCGCGCTCGGCCTGGCTGCAGCGGCAGCCGAGACCAGCGACGGTGCCCTGCGCCTGCTGATCGCCTCGCTGGTGACGTACTGGATCGGCGACATCCTGGACGGTGCGGTGGCCCGCTGGCGTGACCACGAGACTCGCTTTGGCGGCGTGCTCGACGTCGTGTGCGACCGGGCCTGCGCGCTTGTCTTCTATGTCGGTGTTGCCTGGCACCTGCCCGGGCTCGTCGTGCCGGTGGGGGTCTACCTGCTGGAGTTCGCGGTCGTCGACCTCGTGCTGTCATTGGCATTCGTCGCCTGGCCAGTGCTCAGCCCCAACTACTTCTATCTGGTCGACCGCGCCATCTGGCGATGGAACTGGTCCAAGACCGCCAAGGCCGTCAACTCCGCAGCCTTCGCGCTGCTGCTGCTACTCACCGAGAACGTCTGGCTCTGCACGGCGATCGCCGCCGTCCTGCTGGTGCTCAAGGTGGCCTCGCTGGTGCGGCTGGTGCGACTCGGCATCCCGGTGCCGGGCGTCGCATGACGCTGCTGCTGGCGACCTTCGGTGTCGCGCTGGCGTCGGCGTGGATCCCGATCATCCCGATCGAGGGATACCTCGCCGGCGCCGTCACCCAGACCTCGCTGTCTCCGTTGTTGCTGGCTGGGAGCGCAACGGTGGGACAGATGGCCGGCAAGGTGGCGATCTTCTTGCTCGGGCGGCAGTCGATGCAGTGGCCGTGGCTGCGCAAGCAGCTGGCCCGGCACAAGGCCGAGCGCTGGGTCGAGCGGCTCACGACTGCCCTGAACCGTCGGCCGTTCGCCGCCGACGGGATCGTGCTCGGGTCGGCATTCATCGGCATCCCGCCGTTCGCCGTGGTCAGCGTGCTGGCAGGTCAGCTGCGGGTTCAGCTCGCCCGGTTCGTGCTGTGGGGCACGGTCGGCCGCTTCGCTCGCTTCGCCGCCGTGGCACTCGGGGTGGAGCAAGTCCTCTCGGTGATCTGATCAGGCGACCTGGGGTGGCCCGCCCGTCTCGCTCACCACCGGCCGGCCGGCGTGGGTCCACGCGAGCATCCCGCCCGCGAGGTTGACGGCGTCGGCGCCGATCTGCGTGAGCTGAGCCGTGGCGTGAGCCGAGCGGCCACCCACCTTGCACACGACGAGCACGCGGCCGCCCGGCACGAGGTGAAGCTTCATCGGCAACTCAGCAAGCGGCAGGTGAACCGCACCCGGTATGTGGCCGGCGGCCCACTCGTACGGCTCACGTACGTCGAGCACGGAAACGTCCTCGGGCAACGGATCGGGCAGCTCATCGACGCTCGTCTGAGGCATCGTGGTCATGGGCCAATCCTCACACCAGGGCGTGGCGCTGTCGGATGGCGGGCAAGTCCACCCTGCAGGTCGGTTACCGTGGCGACGACTGCTCATCGACAGAGCACAGTCGCGCGCGGGAGGCGCCGTGGCCGCAGAGCGCCACATCCAGCCGTCAAGTCGACGAGACCGCCCCGACGTGGTCGCACACCGCGGGGCGAGCGACCTGGTTGCCGAGCACACCCTGCGGGCCTATCGGAGCGCGCTCGAGGGCGGTGCCGACGGGCTGGAGTGCGACGTCAGGCTGACCAAGGACGGACACCTGGTCTGCGTCCACGACCGGAGGATCGACCGGACGAGCAACGGTCGCGGGGTGGTGTCGACCCTGCCGCTGGAGCAGCTGCAGCAGCTCAACTTCGAGACCTGGAAGAACCCTTGGGCCGATCTTGACGACGAGCATGACGAGGCCGACGCGCCGCCCGGCGTGGTGCTCACGCTGAAGCAGCTCTGCGAGCTCGTCCACGACTGGCCCCGGCCCGTCCAGCTGGCGATCGAGACCAAGCACCCCACCCGCTACGCCGGGCTGGTCGAGCGCCGACTGGTCGAGATCCTCGCGCGGTTCGGCTGGACCCGGCGGGTCGGTGATGGACCTGCTCCCGTACGCGTCATGAGCTTTGCCTGGATGTCACTGCGCCGGGTGCGCGACGCGGCACCAGCGGTTCCCACGGTCTATCTGATGGATCGGGTGGCGAAGCGGTACCGCGACGGCAGCCTTCCCGCCGGCGCCAAGATCGCGGGTCCATCGATGGCCGTCGTACGGGCACACCCCGACTACGTCGACCGGCTGCACGCGCGCGGACATGCGGTGCACGTGTGGGTGGTCAACGATCCGGAGGACCTGCAGCTGTGCGTCGACCTCGGCGTGGAGGCGGTCATCACGGATCGTCCCGCCGACAGCCTGGTCAGCCTTCGTGACAGGATGTGATCGCATCGTTACCTTGTGTATGGTGGTCGACGAGCGGTGCGAGTATGTCTAGTCAACTGGCACCGGGGGCACCGGGAGCGATTCGAGGTTCGATGAGGGACACGTTGGCGATCAGCTCCCGGCGACTCGGCGTCCCGTTCTCGCGCGACGCCGCTCACACGGCCCGCGCCGAGCTTGCCGTTGCCCTGCACGGCTCACAGCTGCCGCAGAGCGTGATCAACGACGCTTCGATTGTGGTCAGCGAGCTGGTGACGAACGCCGTACGCCACGCCAGCCCGGGTCCGGACGGGCGGGTGGGAGTCGAGTGGGGAATCGAGCCGCACAGGCTGTGGCTGCGGGTCAGCGATGGCGGCTCTCGCCTTGACACCCAAGGCGGGCAGCCACACGAGTCAGTCGGCGGCCGCGGACTGTCGATCGTTGCCGCGCTCGCCGACGCGTGGGACTTCCAACGGCACGAGACCGGGACGACCGTCACCGCCGTCTTCGAGCTGGTCTGAGCCTCGACTAGGGTCACTCTCCGTACGGGCCGCCGGCTGATCGCTGCTGCCGGCTCGCGCTGGGGAGAGCCGTGAGAGTCGCTTGGTCAGGAGGCCCTGCGTGGCCAAGAAGTCTCGTTCAGGTCCGCAGGCGCCCGCCGCCGAGGCAGCGGTCGGCCCCCGGCAACCCTGTCCGTGCGGCTCCGGCCGCCGGTACAAGCACTGCCACGGCCGACCGGGTGGTGCCCCCGCTCCCTACATCGCACGGACCTTCGCCGGGCTGCCGGACGAGTGTGAATGGGTGGCGCTGCGAGAGATCGTGCCAGCCGCCACGGCCCCCCTGACCCTCGTCCAGGCTGTCGCCGACGGTGCGGCCGATGGACGAACGGTCACGCTGTGCTCGTTGCTGCCAGGCGCGTTGCCCGCGCTGGTGCGCTCCGACGGCGACATCTGGCTCGGCCTGCAGGTGCACCACAACCACGGCGACGTCAGCCGTGACCTCGCTCATGCCTTGCAGCTGGCGCTGGAGGCCGAACCAGGCAGCCAGATCAGCCTGGTCGATCCGCCGCCGGCCGGGCCCCGGCTGCAGGACGTCATTGCCACCGACAGCGACTTGACGGTGACCGTCCACGACGACTTCGGCTACTGGGTCGCCGACGTCGACGATCCCGACGGGAGCATCGCCGCGTCCCTGCAGGCTGCCAATGACGCGGCCGCGCCCACCGTACGGTTGGGGTCGGTCGAGGCGGCGTACTGGACTCGGATGGGCGGGCGAGAGTTCGTCCGCTGGGTGCTGCCGCACGACGAGGGCCGGCTGCTCGACGCGCTGGCCCGCCTGCACGCCGGCCAGACCGACCGCATCGACACCGGCGCGAGCGACGATGGACGGCTGATCGGCATGTTCCGGGCGCACGGGCTGCTGGTGCCGGTGTGGGAGATTCCGGACGATACCGGCGCGGACGAGCTCGACGCGCCGTTCGGCGCGCTGGCCGAACAGCTGGACACCGCGATGTCCCAGACCGGCGCGCTGTCGCCCGAGCAGCGGTCCGCGCGCAACGGCCTCGCGAACCGGCAGCTCACCATCCGCTGAACGACGCGATCCGTCGCAGTTCGCACACCTGGCGATGGATCGAGGTGCGGCGGGCGGGGTACATCGTCGTTTGGGTTGCCTGACCCGCAAGTCAGCAACTATGTTTGTGGCTCGGCCCGGTCGTCGTTGTTTCCCCCGTCAGCGACGGCCGGGCTCTGACCTGCGCGCAGCGTCCGGCCCGACATCGAGCCTCGCGCGGCCGCCTGTCTCAGACCGGGTCTCGCAGCACCGGACAGGACATGCACCGTGGCCCGCCCCGCCCCGATCCCAGCTCGGAACCGGCGATTTGGACCACGTCGATGCCCGCGTCGACCAGCCGGGCATTGGTCTCGGTGTTGCGTTCGTACGCCACCGCGAGCCTGGGCGCCAGCGCCAGGGTGTTGTTGCCGTCGTCCCACTGCTCGCGCTCGGCGGTGACCGGGTCGAGCCCGGTGTCGATGCGGTGCATCCGGTCGATCTGCAAGGCGGCCGCCGCAGCCTCGAGGAACGGGCGCGGGTCGGCCACCCGCAGCACGACGTCGGATGCGACCGCGCCGGGGTTGGCGGCCGTCACCGGGTGGGCCAGCAGCGACCCGGCGACGTTGGGATAGATGACCACCTTGTCGATGTCGACCATCGTCACGACCGTGTCCAGGTGCATCGTGGCGCGCTGCTGGGCGATCGGCACCGCAAGCACGGTGTGCGCGATGCCGGCCTCGAACACCTGTCTGGCGAACCGCTCCGCACCCGCCGGGGTGGTCCTTTCACCGACGCCGACCGCGATCACCCCGGGTCCCAGCAGAAGCACGTCGCCGCCCTCGACGTGCTCGAGCGCCCACCCGTGCATGCGGGGTGCGCCGGCGAAGCGGGGGTGCCGGTCGTAGATGAGCTCGGTCAGGTGTGTCTCGGCCTCGCGAGCGGGCATCGCGAGGCTGGTCACCGCGACCCGGTCCGGCAGCCACACCGACGAGTCGCGGGTGAACAGCAGGTTAGGCAACGGGTCGACCAGGAAGTCGTCGCTGGCCAGCAGGCTGGTCACCAGGCTGTGGCCAAAGCTGGGACCCAGTCGCACCTCGTCGTTGCGGACGCCAGCGGTGAGCAGCAGTGCCAGGTCGGCGGCGCTCTGGTCGTGCATCAGCCCGCCGAGATAGCCCGCCACGGCATCACCAAGGCGCAGGTCCGCGGTCACGCCGTCGATCACGGTGGTGCGGGCGGCCGGGTCGGCAAGGGTCTCGGCGAGGAGCTCGACCAGATAAAGCACCTCGACATCGCGCTCGCGCAGCGCTGCGGCGAAGGCGTCGTGCTCGTCCTGGGCCCGGTCAACCCACGGGACCCCGTCGAACAGCAGCGAGTCGTTGTTGCGTGGCGTCAGCCGTCGAAGCTCGGGTCCCGGCCGGTGCAACAGCACGGTGCGCAGCCGGCCCACCTCGCTGTCGGCTCCGTGCTGGCGGTGCGGGTCGGCTGACGCGGCGTCCGATCCGACGGTGGGCTCGCTGGTGGGCTCGCTGGTGGGTTCGACGGCGGCCATGACGGCGGAGCGTAGCGACCGTAGGCTGCTGCGGTGCCCGGAGTCCCACCCGCTCGCTACGCCTACCTCGGGCCGGCGGGGACGTTCACCGAGCAGGCACTGCGCTCGCTGCCCGCGGCCGCGGGTGCGCGCTCCACGCCGTGCGGCAGCGTCGCGCTGGCCCTGGACGCAGTACGCGCGGGTGAGGCCGACGGTGCCGTGGTGCCGTTCGAGAACTCCGTCGAGGGGTCGGTGAGCGTCACCCTCGACGAGCTCGCCACGGGTGAACCTCTGATGATCACCCGTGAGATGACGGTGCCCGTGCGGCTGGCACTGCTCGCCCGGCCCGGCCACGACCTCGCCGCCGTGCGTACGGTGGCGACCCACCCGCACGCGGCCGCCCAGTGCCGGGGCTGGCTGGCCCGGCACCTGCCCGAGGCCACGATCGTGCCCGTCGGGTCGACGGCACAGGCGGCCGCCGAGGTCGCCGGCCTGGCCGGGCACCCTCCCGAGTACGACGCGGCGGTGGCGGCGCCGATCGCCGCCGAGACCTATCGGCTGCGCGTGCTCGCTGACTCGATCGGCGACAACGCCGACGCGGTGACCCGGTTCGTGCTGGCGACGAGGCCAGGGCCGGTCACGGCGCGTACGGGGGCGGACAAGTCGTCCTTGGTGGCGTTCATCCGAGACGACCACGCGGGGGCGCTGATGGAGGTGCTCGACCAGTTCACCATGCGGGGCATCAACTTGACCCGGATCGAGTCCCGACCGACCGGCCGCGCACTCGGCCGCTACTGCTTCTCCATCGACTGCGAGGGCCACCTCGACGATGCGCGGGTGGGCGAGGCGCTGATGGGGCTGCGCAGGGTGTGTGCCGAGGTGCGCTTCCTCGGCTCGTACCCCCGCCTGGACGGTGTCGCGCCGGTCCTGCGCGACGGCACCTCCGACGCCGACTTCACCGACGCCGATGCCTGGTTGGTCCGCCTGCGCGCTCGCTGACCCGGAGCCACGTCGGCCGGCCAACCAGTAGAACGCTCACTCGCAACGGTGCGGACAGTGCCGCCATTAGGGTCGCAGCGTGGACCTCACGCTCGCCGTCGCCGCCCTCGTCGTCGCCCTCGCGGGGCTCGTCGTCGCGCTGGTGGCGCTGCGTCGTACGGCAGCGAGCACCCGCCGGCGCGCCCGCGCCGACGTTCCGCCCGACCTGGTCGCCGTGGCTCGGGCAGCCTCAGAGCTGCGAGTCGATCTCGGCCGCGCCCTGCGCCATCTCGCGGTCGTCCGCTATGACGCCTTCGGTGACATGGGGGGGCACCTGTCCTGGTCGCTCGCGCTGCTCGACGACGAGGGCGACGGTGTGGTGCTCACCGCCATCCACGGCCGCGCCGACACCCGCACGTACGCCAAGAACGTGCAGCGCTGGTCGAGCACCCAGCAGCTGTCCCCCGAGGAGTCCGAGGCGGTCACCCTCGCCCGCCGCGGCTGACGCCGGTTGCGGTTTTCGCAAGGTCACCTGTGCAAACCCCACTGTGAGGGGGACATAGCCCCCGGGCAGTGCAGAGTTCGCAAGGTCACCTGCGAAAGCGGCGTCGGGTCAGCGGGGGACGCGGACCAGCAAGGTGCCGGCCATCACCCGGGCGCGGAGCTCGCGGCCCTCGCCGATCGAGTCGCCGTCGAGCTGGCGGGCCACCGGCTGGTTGCACCGGACCACGACCTGGGTGCCGGTCATCCGTGCCAACGACTCGTCGCTGACCCGCCCGCGCGTCAGCACTCGGACGACGACTCGCAGCCACCCGGACAAGCGCTGTGGCGTGATCACGACCACGTCGAGCATGCCGTCGTCGACGCGGGCGTCGGGAAGCAGCGGGATGCCGGCCTGCAGCAGGCCGACGTTGCCGATCACGACGGTACGGGCCCGGAAGCGAACGAACGGGGCGTCGTCGACCGACACCTCCACCCGGCTCGCGGGATAGTGCAGGTTGCGCACCGCCGAGACGACGTACGCCCGCCACCCCATCCGGGCCTTGAGGGCGTCCGATGCGCCGGCCATGACGGCGGCGTCGAATCCGAGGCCTCCCATCACCGTGAAGCAGGTCTCGGGCAGGCCGTCCCCGCTGACTCGGACCACGTCGATCGCCCGGTCCTGCCCCGACAGCGCCGCCTCGACAGCCTCGGTGGCGCGCAGCGGCAGCTCCAGGTTGCGGGCCAGCAGGTTGCCGGTGCCGAGCGGGACGACGCCGAGCGGCACGCCGGTGCGGGCCAGCTCCGAGCTCACCACGCGCACGGTGCCGTCGCCACCGGCGGCGACGATTACCTCAGCCCCGTCGGCCAGCGCCTGATGGGTCATCGCGATGCCGGCATCGTCGGCCGTCGTCTCGTACCAGCACGGCGGCTGCCACCCGTGCCGTTCGGCCGCGGCTGCCACCAGCCGTCGCAAACCGGCTGGGTCGCTCACCTTCGTGGGGTTGAGCACGATCCCGAGCCACGAGGGACGGCGTCCCGTGGTGGTCGGCGCAGGCCCGATCTCGATGACGGCCCAGGGCACGGCGACGGCCGCCACGACCAGCGGGAGGCCGGAGCCGAGCGCCACGCCTGCGACCACGTCGGACGGGTAGTGCACGCCGAGCAGCACTCGATCGAGCGCGATCACCAGACCGACGCCGATCCACCCAGCGTCGATGGCACGGCGCAGCGAGCGGCGTGACACCAGCAGGTGCGTGAGGACCAGCATCGTCGCGACCAGCAGCCCCGCCCCGGATGCGTGACCCGACGGGAAGCCATAGCCGGCGATCTCGGTCAGAGGTTCCGGCCATGCCGGGCGCGGGCGCTGCTGCACCAGCTTGACGGTCTGCACGATGACGGCCTCGAGGACCGCCGACACCACCAGCCAGGTGGCGACCACGGTCCTGCGCTGGAACAGCGCGACCGCGGCCACGAGCAGCAGCAAGGCACGCACGGTCGCCGTCGACCCGACGATGGCCACCACCTCGAGGGCCTGGACCCAGCCGTCGTGGCCCCGCACCACCTGGTAGGCGTCGGTGACGAGGTCGGTGTCCAGCCTGAGCAGCGGAGACCAGCCGGCCGCGACCAACGCCCACACCAGCGCGTAGGTGAGCAGCAATGCACCGCCGGCCCACCCGACCACGCGCCGGCGGCCGGGTCGGCCGCGCACGTTGAAAGCCACGAAGTCTCCCGCTCGGACAGGTGTGCGGCCGGCGGTGACCCGGCGGCGCTCCAGGCTACGACCTCGCGAGGGCGGCGGCGCTTCCCGTTCCCCGCTGTGCGGTGCGACCTTTGGCCATTGCGCGGGGTTGTCCACGTGGCCGGCTTGCGGTCGATGGCTCGTGGCGCCGGGTGACTACCCTGGCGCGAGTGATCGACGCCCGCCTGCTCCGCGACGACCCCGACCGCATCCGCGCTGCCCAGCGCCGCCGGGGCGAGTCCGTTGACGTGGTCGACCAGCTGTGCGAGGCCGACGAGCGGCGTCGCGCCGCGATCGTCGCGTACGAGCGGCTGCGCGCGGAGCAGAAGCAGCTCGGCAAGCTGGTGGCGCAGGCGCAGGGCGACGAGCGCACCGAGCTGCTGGGTCGGACAAGGCAGCTGAGCGTCGACGTCAAGGCCGCCGAGGCGGCGCAGGTGGCGGCCCACGACGGTTTCCGCACCCTGCTGGCCGCGTTGCCAAACCTCGCCGACGAGCGGTCGCCGGCCGGGGGCGAGGACGACTACGTGGTGCTCGAGGAGCACGGCAGCCGCCGCGACTTCGCCGCCGAGGGCTTCGAGCCACGTGATCACGTCGAGCTCGGCACGATGCTGAAGGCGATCGACGTGGAGCGAGGGGTCAAGGTCAGTGGCTCGCGGTTCTACTTCCTCACCGGCGTCGGCGCGATGCTCGAGCTCGCGCTGGTGCAGATGGCGATGGAACGGGCGCAGCAGTGGGGCTTCACCCCGATGGTGCCGCCCGCGCTGGTCAAGCCGCGGGCAATGGAGGGAACCGGCTTCCTCGGTCAGGCGGCCGCCGACGTCTATCACCTGGCGACCGACGACCTCTATCTCGTGGGCACGTCCGAGGTGCCGCTCGCGGCCTACCACAGCGACGAGATCCTGGACGTGCCGTCGCTGCCGCGCAGCTATGCCGCCTTCAGCCCGTGCTTTCGGCGTGAGGCGGGCTCGTACGGCAAGGACACCCGGGGCATCTTCCGGGTGCACTGGTTCGACAAGGTCGAGATGTTCGTCTACACCACCCTCGACGACTCGTACGCGCAGCACGAACGGCTGCTGGAGCACGAGCGGCAGTGGCTGCTCGACCTCGAGCTGCCGTTCCGGGTGATCGACGTGGCGGCGGGCGATCTCGGGCTGTCGGCGATCCGCAAGTTCGACTGCGAGGCGTGGGTGCCGACCCAGCAGCGCTACCGGGAGGTGACGTCGACGTCGAACTGCACCCAGTTCCAGGCGCGGCGGCTCGACATCCGAGTGCGCGACGACGGTGCTGGTGGCACCGAGCCGGCGGCCACCCTCAACGGCACCCTGTGCGCCGTGCCGCGCACGATCATCGCCCTGCTCGAGAACCACCAGCAGGCCGACGGGTCGATGCGGGTGCCGCTCGCGCTGCGGCCCTACCTGCAGGACCAGGACGTGCTCAAGCCCAGCGGGCCGTCCGCGTGAGCCCAGATCGCCGCGAGGGCTGGCAGCCCGCGCTGGTCGCGCTCGACGTCGACGGCACAGTCGTCGACTGGATGGACGGTGCCGAGACCATGTCCGCTGCCGTACGCGACGCGGTCGGCAACGTTGTCGCGGCAGGCGCCCACGTGGTGGTCTCCACCGGCCGCTCGGTGCCCGGTGTCATGGCCGCCGTCGACCTGCTCGGCCTCGAAGGAGGGTTGGCGGTCGCCAGCAACGGTGCGGTGACGTTCTCGTACCTGCCGGTCGAGATGCTCGACGTGGTGACCTTCGACGCCGCCGAGACGGTCAAGCTGTTGCTCGAGGAGGTGCCCGACGCACACGTGGCGGTGGAGGAGATCGGTCGCGGCTATCGCATCAACAAGCAGTTCCCGCCCGGTGAGATCCAGGGCGTGATGGTGGTGCAGTCGGTCGAGGAGCTGGTCGCCGAGCCCGTGACACGGGTGATCATCCGCAGCCCCGACCAGTCGGTCGAGGACTTCGCCGCGCTCGCCGAGCGGCTGGGGCTGCACGGCATCAACTACTACGTCGGCTACACCGCCTGGCTCGACCTGGCGCCCCAGGGGGTCTCGAAGGCGACCGGGCTCGACCAGGTGGCCACGCGGCTCGGCGTCGCCCAGGCTGACGTGCTGGCGATCGGCGACGGGTCGAACGACGTCGAGATGCTGCGCTGGGCCGGCCGCGGCGTCGCGATGGGGCAGTCCCCGCTATCGGTCCAGGAGGCCGGCGACGACGTGACCTCCACGGTCGCCGACGACGGCGTGGCCCGCGAGCTGGCCCGCTGGTTCTGACCCCCGGGCCGACCGCAAGCGAGGACGGGTGGGGGGAGGGGTGGTCAGGGCCGGACCACGTTGTCGAAGGCGTCAAGGACGTCGTCGACGGTCGGCACACCGCGGCTCGACGTCGGCGGACTCCTCCAGCAGCGGGTGCAGGAACAGCGCCGTGTCGGTCGCGCACGCCGGGCGGCTGGGCGCGCTGCGCATTGCCCTGCCCCCGAACTACCGTCCCCCGAGGTGTGCCGGCCGAGGCCGGGTACTCACAGGTACATGCCGCCGCCAGGAGTCGGGCCGCGATGCTCGTCGCCGGGTGGGGGCTGCCCGGTGGGTGACATGGGCGCGCTCGGGCCGCCAGGCAGCGCGCGCCGCATCTGTTCCAGCTGGGCGCGGGCAGCCATCTGCTGGGCATAGATGGCTGTCTGGATGCCGTGGAACAGCCCCTCCAGCCAGCCGACCAGCTGCGCCTGGGCGATGCGCAGCTCCGACTCGGATGGGGTCTCCGAGCCGAACGGAAGGCTCAGCCGATCCAGCTCCGCCACCAGCTCCGGCGCCAACCCCTCTTCCAGCTCCGCGATCGACGAGGCGTGGATGTCACGCAACCGGGCGCGGCTCGCCTCGTCGAGCGGCGCCGCCTTCACCTCGTCCAGCAGCTGCCTGATCATGCTGCCGATCCGCATCACCTTGGCCGGCTGCTCGACGAGATCGGTCAGCGCTCGCTCGGACTCGCTGCCCTCGGCGCCCTCGCCCTGCCCGCTGCCGTCGCCGCCCTCGGCGGCGCCCGCGGGCGCCACCACCGGCTGGCCGTCGGGGCCGATGACCATGAACCGTGCGGCCTGCTCCGACGGCTTGCTCTGATCGGGCTGCTGTTCGCTCATCAGCCCAGCGTACGGAGCGTCGGTCCCGACAGCCGTGTCAACCCCGTCCGGACCCCGTCAGCCGACCGTCAGCACGACCTTGCCCACGCTGGTGCCGTCCTCGAGCATCCGGTGCGCGTCGGCCACCTGGTCCAGCGGCAGCATCGCGTGGATCACCGGTCGGACGGTGCCGTCGGCCACCAGCGGCCACACGTGCTCGGCGACCCCGGCCACTATCGCGGCCTTCTCGGCGGTGGGGCGCGAGCGCAGCGCCGTCGCCATCACCGCTGCCCGCTTGCGCAACAGCACGCTGAGGTCGATCTCGGCTGTGGTTCCGCCCTGCATGCCGATGACGACGAGCCGGCCGCTGGTGGCCAGCACGTCGAGGTTGCGCGCGAGGTACGACGCCCCCATCACGTCGAGCACCACGTCGACCCCGTGACCGTCGGTGGCCTCCAGCAGCGCCGCAACGAAGTCCTGCTCGCGGTAGTTGACGAGCACCTCCGCGCCGAGCTCGGCACAGCGACGCAGCTTGGCCACCGACCCGGCGGTCACCGCGACCCGGGCACCGAGCGCCACCCCGAGCTGGATGGCCATCGTCCCGATCCCACCGGCGCCCCCGTGGACGAGCAGTGTCTCGTCGCGCTGCAGCCCGGCGATCATGAACACGTTCGACCACACCGTGGCGGCGACCTCGACCAGGCCCCCGGCCTCGACCAGGTCGACGCCGCCGGGGGGCGGGGCGACCTGACCCGCCGGGACGGCCACCTGCTCGGCGTACCCACCGGCGGCGAGCAGGGCGCAGGCCGGGTCGCCGACCGACCACCCGCTCACACCCGCGCCGACGGCGTGCACCGTCCCGGAGCACTCGAGCCCGAGCACGTCGGAGGCGCCGGGTGGTGGAGGGTAGCTGCCCTGTCGCTGCAACAGGTCGGCGCGGTTGATGCCGGCGGCGCGCACGGCAAGCACCAGCTCGCCCTCGGCGGGGAGCGGGTCCGGCCGGTCGACCACCCGGAGCACCTCTGGGCCACCGGCTCCCTCGCAGACCACGGCTCGCATCGTCGGTCCTCTCGTCGAGCTGTCGGGCGGGGCTGGGCTGTGCCCGAGTGTGGCAGCGGTGCGAGCATGGGGTCATGTCTGAGCCCCCCGACCCGACCGACCTCGCCGTGGCGGTGGCGCACGTCGCGCTGGTGCAGACTGCGGCCCGAACCGACTCGGCGGCCCAGCGCGACTCCGTGGCTGCGTGGTTCGACCGGCTGCACACCGAGCCTGGACCGCTCCCCGACCTGGTGGTCCTCCCCGAGGGGGCAATGCACGACTTCGGCCCGGTCGACCACGACCTGGGTGCCATCGCCGAGCCGCTCGACGGGCCGTTCGTCGCGTTGCTGGCCGACCAGGCCAAGCGGCTCGGCGGCGTCGTCGTCGGGGGGATGTTCGAGCGCAGCGACGACGGCACACGCCCGTACAACACACTGGTC
The DNA here is from genome assembly GCA_013697585.1 of Nocardioidaceae bacterium. Lineage (GTDB taxonomy): Bacteria > Actinomycetota > Actinomycetes > Propionibacteriales > Nocardioidaceae > JACCWP01. The sequence goes on along the minus strand of JACCWP010000090.1, from coordinate 7,851 downwards.
GCGCTCGGCGCCGACGGCACCCTGCAAGGGGTGTCGCGCAAGGCGCATCTGTACGACTCGTTCGGCTTCCGCGAGTCCGACAAGCTGCAGCCGGGGCCGCTCGTTGCGTCCGTGGTCGATGTCGGGTCGCTGCGGGTGGGGCTGATGTGTTGCTACGACCTGCGCTTCCCCGAGTACGCCCGGCTGCTGGTCGACGCGGGTGCCGACACGTTGTGCGTCCCCGCGGCGTGGGTTCGCGGCCCACTCAAGGAGGACCACTGGACCACCCTGCTGCGGGCGCGGGCGATCGAGAACACCTGCTGGGTGCTGGGCGCCGCCCAGACCGGCGACATCTACTCCGGCCGCAGTCAGGTGATCGACCCGATGGGGGTGGTCGTGGCCGCGGCGGGCGACGAGGAGGCACTGGTCCGCGCCTCGCTGCCCCGGCAGCGCCTCGATGCCGCCCGCAGACACAACCCCGCTCTGGAACAGCGCCGGGCGCGGGTGGTCGTGCCGGACAGTTGGTGAGCACCACGCCGAGGTCCAAGCACGGGCCCAGCATGGAGCCCAGCATCGAGCCCAGCCGCCCGGCCGCCCGCACGGCGACCGTTGAGCGTGGCTCGTCACCGGGGGCCGGGTCGGGTCGGGTACATCGGCTTGCCCGCAGCACCGTGGTGCTGGTGCTGATGTCGGCCTGGCTGACAGGAACGGCGGCGGCGTCGACGGCGCTGCTGTCGGTCGACACCCCGGGATGGGTCGCGGGGTGGGGCGGTGGGCTCGTCGGCGTCGTCCACACCGCGGTGGTGGCGCAGCGGGTCGGCGCCCGAACCAGCTTGTGGATCGCCCTGGCCGTGGCTGCCGCCGTGGGCGCGCAGCTCTCCGACCGGCCGTGGGTGCTCGCTGGCGTGTCCGTGCTCACCGCCGTCATCTCCGGTCTTGCTGCGGTGCTGTTGACCCGCCCGGCGGTCACGGTGCTGGGCACGGTCGTCGAGTACGTCCTCGCCCTCAGCGTCGCTGCGGCCGGCGCGGCGGCCGTCGCAGGTCTGAACGCGACCATCGACACCCGGCGCTACACGCTGCTGGTGGTCGGGTTGTCGATTGCGCTGGCGATCACGCTGGTGTGGCGGCTCGGGGTGGGGCTGCACGGCCTCGGCGGGCGCGGGTTGGCTCTCAGCGTCGGGGCAGCGCTGCTGGTGATGGGCCTGCTCGTCTACAGCCAGCTGTTGCGCGAGTATGGATCGGCGTCCGTCGTCGAAGGGGTCGACCAGGCGGTGGCGTGGCTGTCGGACAACCTGCGTGCGGTGCCTCGGCCGGTGGAGGCGCTGATCGGTCTGCCCGCCCTGGTCTGGGGGATCGGCACCCGGTCCCGCCGCCCGCAGGGCTGGTGGCTGTGCGCGTTCGGGGTGCTCGGCACGTCCATGCTCGCCGCCACCTTGGCGACCAAGGAGCTCGATCCGGAGGTCACCGCCCTGTCGGCGCTCTATTCCATCTCGGTCGGGCTGCTCCTCGGCCTGCTCGCGCGCGGCGTCGACCTGGCCCTCGACCGCCGTCGGGGCGAGACCGGCAGCGGGCGACGGGTCCTGCGTACGGGGGAGGTCTCGGTGTTGCGACCAGAGCCTTCCCGCACCCGGCCGCTGCGCTGAGCGCGGTAGCGTCGGGTCGACGTCATCAGCGAGGGAGCCGTTGTCAAGGGAGCCGCGCGTGGCCCACCAGGTCCTGGCCGAGATGGTCGCCAACGTGCTGAGCGTCGTTGCCGAGCCGGGCGCAACGGTGGCGGCCGGTGACATCATCGTGATCTTGGAGTCGATGAAGATGGAGATCCCGGTGCTCGCCGAGGCCGGCGGCATCCTGCTCGACGTCAAGGTGCGGGCGGGCGATGTCGTGCAGGAGGGGGACATCCTCGCCGTCGTGGCCTGAGTTGGCGGGCTCCTGGGATGCTGGGCGGGTAGGCGTGGAGGGGTGCCGGAGTGGCCTATCGGAACCGCCTTGAAAGCGGTCGCTGGCAGCGATGTCAGCCGCGGGTTCGAATCCCGCCCCCTCTGCCGGGCGGCCGCACGCCGTCCCACCCGTCCCACCTTTCGCTGGGTTCCCAGCGAAAGGTGCGCTTTCCGCGCGAAGGAAACCTGGGGGAGCGCACATACCGCCGGGGAAGTACGCGATGACGAGCCAGGCACGCTGGGGTCGTGCCGGCGGAGGTGGCGGGATTTGAACCCGCGAGAGGGGATGAACCCTCAACCCGCTTAGCAGGCGGGCGCCATAGGCCGGACTAGGCGACACCTCCAGGCCGCGCGCCGGGGCGCTCGACGGAAGCGTCAGGCTACAAGGCCGCTCGTGCGGGCGGCAAAGCGGATGAGCAGGCCTGGTGGGCACCGCGGCATCGTCCGAACGGCCAATTTTTGACGGCATGTTCGGTCCCAAGACCGCCCCAACCCGGCACCGCCGTCCGGCGCGGCCCTATCGTCGCGCGCGTGATCTGGTCTCGAGTGCGCGAGAGCGCCGCGCAGTGCGTGCCGACCGGTCTGCTGGCCGCTCTGCTGGGCACTGCCCTGCTCGTCGTGCCCGGGACCGGACAGGCCGATGCCGTCGACGGTTGCACCACGCGATCGGCGCTGTCGCGTCAGGCGCCGGCCTCACCGGCCGCGGAGCAGGTCGCAGCCGCAACCATCGCGGCGACGACCGGGCCGGTGCCCGATGTCCCGGCTCAGCCCGGCGGTGACGACGGTGACGACGGTGACGACGCCACCTCCGACGGGGACAGCAGCGGCGGTACCGACACCGCGGCCCTGTCGATCACCGCCGACGCCTCCCCACAAGCCGTCGAGCTAGGCGATCAGCTGACCATCGAGATCGTCGTCACGAACGCCGGCCCGGGGACCGACCCAGCCGTCACGGTCAGCGCTCCGATGCCCGAGGGCTTGGCCATCCTCGACACCCCCGCCGCGTACGACCTCGGCACGGGCGAGTTCGACATCGGTCCGATGGAGCCCGGGTCGACGATCACCTTGACCATCGTCGTCCAGGTGGTGTCCGGCGAGGCTGAGCTCGTCGCCGCACCGACGGTCACCGGCGAGGCGATGGACGGGCTGGTCGTCGACAACGAGGCGTGCGCTCTGGTCGACGTGCAGCCCGAGCTCACCGACAGCGACGCTTCCACCGGCGGGTCCGCCGAGGAGACCGAGACCATCGCCCCGCCTCCCGCCGCGACGACATGGACCGACCAGAGCAGCCCGGCTGACGACAACGAACCGACCGAGCCGATCGCGTCCGAGGACACGCCTGACCCCACCGACAGCGCAACAACCGCGGAGCAATCAAGCGACGGCCAGGGCCCGCCGGACGCAACCGACCATCCCACCGATCGGGTCTCCAGCGACCAGCCGACATCGACCACCCACGAGGCCCCTGCCGCCCGGCGGACCTCCGACTCAGGGACACGCGACGAGGCCACCGCCGAGGCCACCGCCGAGGCCACGGATGAGGCCACCGCCGAGGCCACCGCCGAGGCGACCTCGGACACGACGTCGGGCGGGGTCGACTCCGTGCGGCCCAGCGTCCGCGCGCCCGTGCTGTTGCTGGGATCGCTGCTGCTCGCGGCCGGGACCGCCTTGGTGCTGGTCGGCGCGGTCCGCCGGCGCAGGGCGATCACGTCGGCAACCCGTCGCTGAGCCAGCCTGGCCGGTTGGCGGGCGACACCTACCGCGGGGCATAGACCGCCAGCACGTCGTCGCCGAGTGCCGCGAGTTCGTCGACCAGCCGGCTCACCACCCGATCCCGCGCCGGCGGCACGGCCAGGACGAACCGGACCGTCCCCGCCGACGGCTCACGACGCACCCGCTCCGGGGCGACCCCGCTAACCTCGACCACGGATGCGGCGGCGGTCGCGGCGCCGGCGCGCACGGTCACCACGACGCGACCGCCCAAGGCTGCCAGCCCGCGTACGGGACTGTGCGGCCCGCTCCCGCTCCCTGGCCGTGCCCTCGAGCGTGCCGTTCGACGCCGGCGCGGCTCCGAACACCGCGTTCCACACCATCGTCTGGGTGCCGGAGGTGAAGCCGCGGAAGTTGGGGTCGCTGGCGAACAGCACCACCCGCCCCTCGCCGTACGACTCGTCGACGACCGCGGCGGTGCCACCGAGCTCGCCGGCGCCGCGCGCGAAGCCCGACGGGGGCCGCGCTTTTCGCTGGTTCACCAGCGAAAGGTGCGCTTCCCCAGGTTTCGTTCGCTGGGTAGGCGCACCCAAGCCTGGGGAAGTGACCGTCAGGCCCGTGGGTCCGTCAGCCAAGCAGCCGGGCGATCCTTCGCGCCTGCTGCTCGGTGAAGGCGGCGCCGGCCACGCACCTGCCGGGTGTGCCGGCTCCCGTACACGCAGCGGACTGTATCCAGCCGCCGGGTCATCCCCCCCGGCGCGAACCCGAATGGGGTCGCACGGAGGTCAACCGTCGAGGCGGGCTCGCAGACTGTCCAGCTCGGTCCACAGCACCGCCGGCAGCTTGTCGCCGATCGACTCGAACCACTCGGTGATCAACGGAAGCTCGTCGCGCCACTCAGCGGGGTCGACCAGGAGCGCTTGGCGGATCGCTGCCTCGTCGGCGTCGAGTCCGTCGGTGTCGAGGCTGTCGTACGTCGGCACGAACCCGATCGGCGTCTCGTCGGCGGCGGCGGTTCCCTCGATCCGTTCGATCGCCCACTTGAGCACCCGGCTGTTGTCGCGGAACCCGGGCCACAGGAACCCACCGTCGTCGTCACGGCGAAACCAGTTGACATAGAAGATCCGCGGCATCTTGGCTGCGTCACGGGTCTTGCCGGTCTCGATCCAGTGCGCAAGGTAGTCGGCCGCGTGGTAGCCGATGAACGGCAGCATCGCCATCGGGTCCCGGCGTACGACACCGACGTCGCCTGTCGCTGCGGCGGTGGTCTCGGACGACAACGTCGCGCCCATGAACGTGCCGTGCACCCAGTCGCGGGCCTCGGTCACCAGGGGGACGGTGGTCTTGCGTCGGCCCCCGAAGAAGATGGCGGAGATCGGCACGCCCTGCGGATCCTCATACTCCGGCGCGAGGATCGGCACCTGCCGGATGGGGGTGCAGAACCGGCTGTTGGGGTGTGCGGCGGTCTCGTCGCTGTCGGGCGTCCAGTCGCGACCCTTCCAGTCGGTGAGGTGCGCCGGCTGCTCCTCGGACATGCCTTCCCACCAGACGTCGCCGTCGTCGGTGAGTCCGACATTGGTGAAGACAGAGTTGCCGAGGTCGACCGTGCGCATCGCGGTCGGGTTGGTCTTCCACCCCGTGCCGGGCGCCACGCCGAACAGGCCGAACTCCGGATTGATGGCATAGAGCCGGCCGTCATCACCGAACCGCATCCACGCGATGTCGTCGCCGACGGTCTCGGCCTTCCACCCCTCGATGGTGGGGTCGAGCATCGCCAGGTTGGTCTTGCCGCACGCGCTCGGGAAGCACGCGGCGATGTAGTAGACCTTGTCCTCAGGCGAGGTCAGCTTGAGCAGCAGCATGTGCTCGGCGAGCCAGCCCTCGTCACGGGCGATGACCGACGCGATGCGCAACGCATAGCACTTCTTGCCCAGCAAGGAGTTGCCGCCGTAGCCGGAGCCAAAGCTCCAGATCGCCCGGTCCTCGGGAAAGTGCGAGATGTACTTGGTGTCGTTGCACGGCCAGGCGACGTCGCTGTCGCCCGGTTCGAGCGGCGCGCCGACGGAGTGCAGACACGGTACGAAGGGCAGTTCCCGCTGTTCCAGCTTGTCCAGGATCTTGCGGCCCATCCGGCACATCACCCGCATGCTCACGACGACATACGGGGAGTCGGTGATCTCGACGCCGAACTTCGGCTCGTTTGCCTCGAGGTGGCCCATCACGAACGGGATGACATAGAGCGTGCGGCCGCGCATCGAGCCCCGGTAGAGCTCGGTCATCGTGGCCCGCATCTCGGCGGGCTCCATCCAGTTGTTCGTGGGGCCGGCGTCGGCTTCCCTGCGGGTGCAGATGAAGGTGCTGTCCTCGACCCTGGCGACGTCCTTGGGGTCGGTCGCGCACCAGAACGAGTTGGGCTTCTTTTCGTCGCAGAGACGCACGAACGCGCCGCTGTCGACCAGCTGGTCGGTCAGCCGCGCCCACTCCTCGTCCGAACCGTCGCACCAGTGGACCCGGTCGGGCTGGGTCAGCTCGGCCACCTCGTCGACCCAGGCCTGCAGCCCGGAGTGGGAGGAACGGTACGAGGCCTCGGTGGCAGCTTGACTGGGCTCAGCGGTCATCGGCGGACATCCCTTTCGCGCACCGCGAGGCCGTGGCCGGCTCCGGGTCGCCAGCTGGCCCGACGGCTCATTGACTTCAGAGGCGTCCATCCCGGACGTGGGCGCCCACCGTAAACCCGAGGCACTTCGCAAGGCTACGCACCCACTCGTCAAACCCGGCTCGCGGTGTTGGCGGCCGCTCGGGCGATGTTCACCGCCGTCTCATGGCACTCGGTGGACGCACGACTCTTCGACGCCGCCTACCGGGACCGGGTGACGGCGCACTTGATCGCGACCGAGGCCGCGCACCGGCTGCTGCACACCGTGGCCCCGACGCTGCTGCTCGTCGTCCGGTCCTCGATGCTTTGTGCCAGCTCGTCGAAGTTGGACGCCTTGCCGCCGCAGGCACGGTCGTTGCCGAGGTGGATGTGGGCACGTCCGGTGCGCTTCGAGATGGTGGCGTCGAGCCGTGCGCGCTTCGACGCTGCGTCGCTCTCGAGTCCCAGCTTGAGGCTCACGCGCAGCGGGAGGGTGCTGCCCCGGGCTGCTCGCACCCGATCGCCGCGGATGACGACGATCCACTCGCCATCGCGGCGTACCTCGACCTTGGCGAACCGCGTGGCGAGCACGTCGGTGTCGAAGGCTATGTCGATGTCGACGTCGGTCACGGTGACCTTCTCGAACGGGTCGGCACGACCTTCCGGACATCGCCGTGGATGTCCCAGATAGGGCAGCTTGGTAAACCGCTCGTCGGCGGAACGCGCTACCCCAGCCTGACGCAGCGCTCGGTGGTAACGCTGCGGGACGTCGACCGAACCGGCAGCCCGGCCCTGCCGCTTCCGTCAAGCACGTCGTACATCTGGGCAGCCGGCGTGACGCCGGCCACGTCACTCGGGGCGAAGGAGAGTCCGTACGCCACCGCGCCGAGAGCAGTCCCTCGTCGTCGTAGCCGGAGGAACCGGACATGCCCGCCCAGATGCCGGCGTCGACCTGGCCGCCCGGACCCCGTCACCGCCGACCCGGCCCGGCGCACCATGACCATGTCGACGCCCGGGGCGATGCCATCGTCGATGACCCCGAGCACCTCACCGGTGAGCTGGTCGGGGGTGTTGGCCTCGGAGACGGTGGTGGCCGTGACCGCGTCGCCGTCGTTGTCGAGGCGATGGACGTGGCGGCCGGGCACGGTGAGCTGGCGGGGCGCCGGTGGCGGTCGTGGCGGAGGCCAGCGTCGCTGCCGGCCACAACCACCCCGCCGACGGCAGCCACGGCCAGGCGCGTGCGGCGGGGACGAGGCGGCGGGGACGAGACGGCGGGGTGGGAGCTGACGAGGGTGAGACGACACAGCCACAGAGGCCTCCACATCGACCTGGCTTCCGCACAGCGCCGACGCCCCAATCGCAGACGCGCGATGGGCAATCGGTTGCGCTCGTCGCGCGGTTTCCTTCAACCGTCGTCGACGTGACCGGCTGGTCGTCGGTTTCGGACGCCGCGTGGCTGGCGCTACAGTTGCGCACGGCCCGCGCCCGGGGACCCCGCCCGCGCGACCCGCCCTGCGCTCGTAGCTCAACGGATAGAGCATCTGACTACGGATCAGAAGGTTGGGGGTTCGAATCCCTCCGAGCGCGCCA
>JACCWP010000010.1 GCA_013697585.1 Nocardioidaceae bacterium | reverse complement strand
CATACGAGTTCGCGCGGTGCACCGCGACCGTGAAGCCGGCGGACTCGATCGCCTCGAGGTAGAGCTCCTGCTGAGCGGCGCCACCGATACAGGAGGCCCACAGATCGGCGTTACAGACGATGGCGTCAGTGAGCGGTTGCTCGCTGATGATGTCGGCGATCGCCAGACGCCCACCGGGCTTGAGGACCCGGGCGGCCTCGGCGAACACGGCCTTCTTGTCGGGGCACAGGTTGATCACTCCGTTGGAGATCACGCAGTCGACGCTCGCATCATCCAAGGGAAGTGCCTCGATGCGGCCCTCGCGGAACTCGACGTGGGCGAGTCCGGCCTCGCCGGCGAGCCGACGGGCCTTGTCCAGCTGCTCGGAGGTGAAGTCGACCCCGTATACCGTTCCTGTCGAACCGACCAGGCTGGCGGCGTAGAAGGCATCCATCCCGGACCCACTGCCGAGGTCGACCACGGTCTCACCGGACTGGAGGTCGGCCAGGTCGAAGCAGTAGCCCACGCCGGCGAACGACTCCACCGCGCGTGCGGGCACGGCTGCGAGGCGGTCTGGGTCGTATCCGGCCCGCAGCGCGACCGGCGCACCGAGCTCGAAGTGGAACCCGCCCTGCGGCTGCTGGGCCACCTGCCGGTACATGTCCTTGACCTTGGCCTCGAGCTCTTCGGTGTTGACCGTGACTGTCATCGTGCGCACCCTCCGCTAGTCAATGGATCTCTTGAATGAAACTCCTGTCCGTGAGGTATTGTCAAGAGAAATTTTGAATAATTTGTGGGGGGCTGGAGGTGACGAGATGGCGGACCACGGAGCGAAGGCGGCGCTGTACGACGCGTTGGCCGAGTCGGCCAAGGCGCTGGCCAACGGGCGTCGCGCGGAGCTGGTTGACGTGCTCGCCCAGGGCGAGCGATCGGTGGAGGAGCTCGCAGACGAGATCGACCAGACCGTGGCCAACACCTCGCAGCACCTGCAGCGGCTGCTGCGCTCGGGCCTGGTCGAGTCCCGTCGCGAAGGGACACGGATCTACTATTCGCTGTCCAGCCCAGTGGTCGGTGACCTATGGCGGACCATGCGACGAGCCGCGCAGGAGCACGTCGCCGGGCTGGAGCAACTGGCAGCCGACTACCTGGGTGATCGCAGCACGCTCCGCACGATCACCCGCGACGACCTCCGCACCCGGCTGCGCGACGGGGACGTGGTCGTGCTGGACGTACGACCCGAGGCCGAATACGCCGCCGGACACATCCGCGGCGCGATCTCCATCCCGATCGCCCACTTGAAGTCGCGGCTCGGCGACATCCCCGACGGTGCCGACGTGGTGGCCTACTGCCGTGGTCCGTACTGCATCTATGCCGATGAGGCCGTCCGGGTGCTGAAGAAGAAAGGCTTCCCCGCAGCTCGGCTCGAGGATGGGTTCCCCGAGTGGGCCGAGGCCCGGCTTCCGGTAACTCGTCCCTAGCAGGGCAGTACTCAGCCAGCAACGCGGGCGGCATTGTTCGTGTGGTTGACGTACTCCCAGACCCTGGGTGCGGTGATCGCCGGCCTGCGAGACGGCGTGGGGGTGCTTCGGCGGCGCGTTCAAGGTCCCGGTCCCGGACAACCTCAAGGCAGTGGTCACCAACCCCGACGCGGTCAACGCGGGACGCCGGCTGTCACGCTCGCCGACGGCCGCGTGTGGTTCGCTGATCGTTGAGAGTTGCCCGTCGCGGTCCACTCCGTGCTCAGGCAGGCAGACTAATATGTTCCTGCTGGATAGGAGTGAAATGACGAAGTACGTGTACGCATTCTTCGAGGGCAGTCGGGACCAGCGCGATCTGCTGGGTGGCAAGGGCGCCAACCTGGCGGAGATGACCAATCTCGGTCTTCCGGTGCCACCGGGGTTCACGATCAGCACCGACGCGTGTCGGGCCTATCTCGAGCACGGCAGTGAGCCGGACGAGCTGGCCGGCGAGGTCAGCGAGCACCTGGCCGCGCTCGAGGAGGAGATGGGTCGCACGCTCGGCCAGCCCGACGGGCCGCTGCTGGTGTCGGTGCGCTCGGGGGCCAAGTTCTCGATGCCCGGGATGATGGAGACGGTCCTCAACGTGGGCCTCAACGACGAGTCGGTGCAGGGCTTGGCCGACTTTGCCGGTGGAGACGAGCGGTTCGCCTACGACTCCTACCGCCGGCTGCTGCAGATGTTCGGCAGCACCGTGCTGGGCATCGAGGCCAGCGTGTTCGCCGAGGCGCTCGACGATCTCAAGAGCGAGCGGGAGGTCGAGAGCGACGTCGAGCTCGAGGTGGAGGACCTGACAGGCCTCGTCTCGACGTACAAGCAGATCATCTCCGACCACACCGGCGAGGACTTCCCTCAGGACCCGCGGGTGCAGATGGACATGGCGGTGCGTGCGGTCTTCGACTCCTGGAACACCGAGCGCGCCGTGCTCTACCGCCGCCAGGAGCGCATCCCCGGTGATCTCGGCACAGCCGTGAACATCTGTTCCATGGTCTTCGGCAACGGTGGTGAGGACTCCGGCACCGGGGTGGCCTTCACCCGGGACCCGGCCTCGGGCGCCCAGGGTGTCTACGGCGACTACCTGCAGAACGCCCAGGGCGAGGACGTGGTGGCCGGCATCCGCAACACCGTGCCGCTCGCCGACCTCGAGCAGATCGACAAGGCCGCGTACGACGAGCTGCTCGAGGTGATGGCCACGCTGGAGGGCCACTACCGCGACCTGTGCGACATCGAGTTCACCATCGAGCGGGGCAAGCTGTGGATGCTGCAGACCCGGGTGGGCAAGCGGACCGCGGGGGCGGCGTTCCGGATCGCCTGCCAGCTGGTGGACCAGGACCTCATCGACATGGACGAGGCGGTCCAGCGAGTCACCGGGGACCAGCTCACGCAACTGATGTTCCCACGGTTCGACGAGGACGCCGACCGTGAGCTGATCGCCAAGGGGATGAACGCGTCCCCGGGTGCAGCGGTCGGCAAGGTGGTCTTCGACTCCGACACCGCCGTCGAGTGGGCCGAGCGGGGCGAGCAGGTGATCCTGGTCCGCCGGGAGACCACGCCCGACGACCTGCGCGGCATGGTGGCCGCCCGCGGGATCTTGACCAGCAGGGGCGGGAAGACCTCACATGCCGCGGTGGTGGCCCGGGGGATGGGACGGACCTGTGTGTGCGGTGCGGACGCCCTGACGATCGACGCCAAGGGCGCACGGATGCGGACCCGGGACGGTGTGGAGGTCGCGGAGGGTGATGCCGTCTCGATCGACGGGACGACCGGGGAGGTGTTCTCCGGTGAGGTGCCAGTCGTGGACTCGTTGGTGGTGCGCTACTTCGAGGGTGACGACGACGCCACCGGCGACGAGCTGGTCGCGGCGGTGGCCCGGGTCATGGAGCACGCGGACCAGGCCCGGCGGCTGGCGGTGCGCGCGAACGCCGACACCCCGGAGGACGCGGGGCGCTCCCGCCGCTTCGGGGCGCAAGGTATCGGCCTGTGCCGCACCGAGCACATGTTCCTGGGCGACCGCAAGGAGCTGGTGGAGAACCTGATCCTGGCCGAGTCGACCGACGAGCAGGAGGTGGCGCTGGCTGAGCTGCTGCCGATGCAGCGCGACGACTTCGTCGCCATCCTGGAGGCGATGGACGGGTTGCCGGTGACGATCCGGCTGATCGACCCGCCCCTGCACGAGTTCCTCCCGGACTACACCGACCTGTCGGTGGAGGTGGCGCTGCGCGACGAGAAGGGCAACAGCGACACCTCGCAGCACAAGCTGCTCGAGACGGTGAAGCGGCTGCACGAGGAGAACCCGATGCTCGGCCTGCGCGGGGTGCGGCTGGGCATCGTGATCCCCGGGCTGTTCGCGATGCAGGCTCGGGCGATCCTCGAGGCGGCCGCCCTGCGCATCAAGGACGGCGGTGACCCGCACCCGGAGATCATGATCCCGCTGGTCGCCACCGTCCAGGAGCTGGAGCTGGTCCGTGCGGACATCCACGACGTCGCCGCGGACATCGAGAAGCGCACCGGCGTACGCCCGGAGTTCGCGATCGGCACCATGATCGAGCTGCCGCGGGCGGTGATGGCCGCCGGGGCGATCGCGGGTGCCGCGGAGTTCTTCTCATTCGGCACCAACGACCTCACCCAGATGACGTGGGGCTTCTCCCGTGACGACGTCGAGGCGTCGTTCTTCCCGACGTACCTGGACAAGGGCATCTTCGGGGTGTCGCCCTTCGAGTCCCTGGACCTCGAGGGTGTCGGAGAGCTGGTGCGGCAGGCGGCGGAGAAGGGCCGGGAGGCCAACCCCGACTTGCACCTCGGGATCTGCGGCGAGCACGGCGGCGACCCCGACTCCATCCACTTCTTCGACCACGTCGGGCTGGACTACGTCTCCTGCTCCCCGTTCCGGATCCCGGTGGC
>JACCWP010000061.1 GCA_013697585.1 Nocardioidaceae bacterium | reverse complement strand
CCCCCTCTGGAGACCCCATGTCGCCTCGCCAGCTGCTGCCCCTCGCGCCCGACCCCCACGCCTCGCGAAGCCGGATGACCTGCCGGTTCAGGTGCGGCAATGCCTGCGACCACCCCGAGCCCAACCTGTCCGGCAACACCCACATCCAGGACCTGCTGACCCACGCCGTCGCGCGCCGCTCCGTGCTCGGCGGCGCGGCAGCCGGGTCGGCGACCCTGGTCGTCGGCGGGCTGGTCCGACCGGACGCCGCCACCGCTTCCGAAGCGAGAGCCGAGAGCCTGACCTTCGACCCGGTGGCCCCGAACAGGCGAGACAACGTCACCGTGCCGGTCGGCTACGACTACGACGTCGTGATCGCCTGGGGTGACAAGGTGAACGAAGGAGCACCGCGGTTCGACGTCTACGACCAGACACCCGAGGCGCAGGCACAGCAGTTCGGCTACAACTGCGACTACGTGAGCGTCCTGCCCATCCCGGGCAAGCGAGGCCGCTTCGCCCTGGTCGTCAACCACGAGTACACCGACGAGTTCTTGATGTTCCCCACCGGCCGCTACTCCGCCAACCAGATCCGTCGGATCGCGATGATGGCGCACGGCATGTCGGTGGTGGAGATCGAGCGTGGCCGCCGGCCCGGTTCGTACGAGCGGGTCCGACCGGCACGTACCAGCCTGAACCGCCGCATCACCGTGGCGACGGAGTGCAGGCTCACCGGTCCCGCCGCCGGCGACCGGCGGCTCAAGACCTCGGCCGACCGTAGTGGCACGCGGGTGCTCGGCACGCTGAACAACTGCGCCGGTGGTACGACCCCGTGGGGCACGGTGCTGTCCGGCGAGGAGAACTTCAACCAGTACTTCGAGGCCTCAGCCGGCCTTGACCCGAGGTATGTCGAGAGCTACGAGCGGTACGGCATCGAGGCCGAGCCCGACGACGGTCGCGGCTGGCGCAAGGTCGACCCGCGGTTCGACCTGAGCGAGGAGCCGCACGAACCGTTCCGGTTCGGCTGGATCCTCGAGGTGGACCCGTTCGACCCGTCGTCGACCCCCAGGAAACGGACCATGCTCGGTCGGCTGAAGCACGAGGGTGCCACCATCGCGCTGTCCGACGCCGGCCGGGTGGTCGCATACACCGGAGACGACGAGCGCGGCGACTACATGTACCGCTTCGTCTCCCGCCGCCGCTTCCGGGATAGCGGCACTGCGGCCGACCGGCGGCACAACATGCAGCTGCTCGACCACGGCACCCTCTACGTCGCCCGGTTCAACGACGAGGAGGAGGACCCGGCCCCTGAGTACGACGGGGTGGGCCGGTGGATCCCGTTGTGCAGCGACCGCGAGTCGTTCGTGGCCGGGATGTCGGTGGCTGACGTGCTCATCGACACCAGGTTGGCCGCCGACAAGGTCTCGGCGACGCGGATGGACCGCCCAGAGGACGTCGAGGTAAACCCCGTCAACGGCAAGGTCTATGCCGCGCTCACCAACAACTCCGACCGCGGGACCGAGTACCCCGCCGACGAGGCCAACCCGCTGGAGTCCAGCATGGTGCGCGAGGAGTTCGGTGGCCCGCTGGTCACCGCGTCTGGAAACCGCAACGGCTACGTGCTGGAGATGACCCCCCGTGGGGGCAACCACGGGGCCGAGCGGTTCGACTGGGTGCTGATGCTGGTGTGCGGGGACCCAGCAGCCCCGGAGACGTACTTCGCCGGCTTCCCCAAGGAGCAGGTCAGCCCCATCTCCTGCCCCGACAACGTCACTTTCGACCGGCGCGGCAACCTGTGGATCTCGACGGACGGCAACCAGCTGGGATCCAACGACGGGATGTTCGCCGTGCCGACCCGAGGCGCCAACCGGGGCAAGGTGCAGCAGTTCCTCACCGTGCCACTCGGGGCCGAGACCTGCGGTCCGCTGATCGCGCGCGACGGTCAGACCGTCTTCAACGCCGTCCAGCACCCCGGCGAGATCGACGGAGCGACCTTCGAGAACCAGGCAAGCACCTGGCCGCACACCGACCGCTTCCCCCGGCCGGCAGTCATCGCGACCTACCGGGTCGACGGCGGGCGCGTCGGTCGCTGACCGCCTGGGTCAGGCGGTGCGGGTGATCACCAGGTCGCAGAGGGCATCAAGGGCTTGCCGGGCAGGACCCGAGGGTAGTTCGACCAGCAGCCCTCGGGCCTGCTCGGCGCGGCCGAGCACGTGGGCGCGAGCCTGACCCATCGCCGGATGGGCTCGCAGCAGCCGCAGCGCCTCGGCATGCCTGCCGGGATCGGTAAGGTCGCCTGCGAGCAGGTCCCGCAGCCGCGCGCCCGCGTCGTCGGTCGAGCGGCGGGCCAACAGCACCGGGAGCGTGGGCACCCCTTCCCGCAGGTCTGTACCCGGCTCCTTGCCAGACTCGGCCGCCTCGCTGGCAACGTCGAGCACATCGTCGGAGAGCTGGAACGCCGCCCCGATGTGCTCGCCGTAACCAGTCAACACGTCCTGCCAGGCCACGCCCACCCCGGCGGCCAGTGCCCCCATCCGGGCGGCGGCGGCGATCAACGAGCCGGTCTTGTCGGCGACCACCGACAGGTAGTGCTCCAGCTGGTCGTCGTCGTCGCCCGGCCCGATGGTCTCGCGGATCTGGCCCTGCACCAGCCGCGAGAAGGTGCGGGCCTGGATGCGTACCGCTGCCGGCCCGAGGTCCGCGACGATGTCGGAAGCCTGAGCGAACAACCAGTCGCCGATCAGGATCGCCACCGAGTTGTCGAAACGGGCGTTGGCACTCGGCGCGCCCCGGCGCAGCGCCGCTTCGTCCATCACGTCGTCGTGGTAGAGCGTGGCCAGATGGGTCAGCTCGACGACCAGGGCCGACGGCACCACCGCGTCGGCGTCCGGGTCGCCAAGCTCGGCTGCGAGCAGCACCAGCAGCGGTCGGAAGCGCTTGCCGCCCGCGTCGAGCAGGTGCCGGGCCGCCACGGTGACGAACGGAGCGTCGCACACCACGGCGGTGGCGAGCTCCTGCTCGATACGGGCCAGCCGGCGGCGCACCCGCGCCTCGAGGGCCGGGTCACCGACCTCGATCGCAAGTCCGACTGCTGACACGGGACGCCTGTCGGTCAGCGCACGAAGGCGCCGGCCTGCTCAGCCAGCTCGAGGACGGGACCGGGCACGACGCCGAGGGCGACGGTGGCGATCGCCGTCGTGGCGATCACCGCGGTGGTGAGCATGCTCGGCACCGCCACGGCTGGCGCCTGGCCGACGGGATCGGAGAAGAACATCGCCACTATGACGCGGACGTAGAAGAACGCCGCGACCAGGCTCACCAGCACCGCGACGACGACCAGAGGCCACGCGCCACCGGCCCAGGCCGCAGCGAACACCGCCCACTTGCCGATGAACCCGCTGGTGAGCGGGATGCCCGCGAAGGTCAGCAGGAAGAAGGCGAATACACCGCCCAGCAACGGGGCCTCGCGGCCGAGGCCCGCCCAGCGGGACAGGTCAGTGGTCTCGCCACCCGCGTCGCGTACGAGAGTCACGACGGCAAACGCCCCGATGGTCGAGAAGCCGTAGGCGGTCAGATAGAACAGCACGCTCGACAAGCTGGTCAGCCCGGTGCCACCCTCGCCCCCGTCGTAGACGCCGACGAAGCCGACCAGCACGAAGCCGGCGTGAGCGATCGAGGAGTAGGCGAGCATCCGCTTGATGTCGGTCTGCGTGATCGCCACGAGCGACCCGACGACCATGGTGAGGACCGCGACCACCCACATCAGGGGCCGCCAGTCCCAGGACGCGCCGCCGAACGCGACGTAGTAGACCCGCAGCAGTGCGCCGAACGCAGCGATCTTGGTGCAGGCGGCCATGAAGCCGGTCACGGCGGTGGGTGCGCCCTGGTAGACGTCGGGCGTCCAGGCGTGGAACGGCGCCGCGCCGACCTTGAACAGCAGGCCGACCGAGATCAGGCCGATGCCACCGAGCAGGTAGGCGTTGGCGCCCGTGCTCGCCGACACGGCACGGTCGATCTCGCCGAGCGCGAACGAGCCAGCGAAGCCGTAGACCAGCGCGATCCCGTACAGGAAGAACGCTGACGAGAACGCGCCCAGCAGGAAGTACTTCATCGCGGCTTCCTGGCTGAGCAGCCGCCGACGGCGCGCCAACCCGCACAGCAGGTACAGCGGCAGCGACAGCACCTCCAGGGCGACAAACATGGTGACGAGGTCGCCGGCGGCCGGAAAGAGCATCATGCCGCTGACCGCGAACATCATCAGCGGGAAGACCTCGGTGTGCTCGACGCCGTGAGTCGACGCCTCCCGCTCGGCAGACGTACCCGGAAGCGCCGCGGCCTGTCCGGCAAAGCCGGTCAGCCCACCCTCCAGCCGGCGCTCGGCGAACAGCAGCACGCTGATCAGGGACAGGACGAGCAGGATGCCCCACAAGAACACGGTCGGACCATCGACGGCCACGGCACCCTCGACCACGAGCGAACCACGAGCGAGCAGGCCACCGCCGACCTCCTCGAGGCCAAGGCCCACCAGGACCGTCGTCGTCAGTGCGACGGCGAGGCCGGTGATGCTGATGCCCACCTGGACGGGGTAGCGCCACCGGCGAGGGGCGAACGCCTCGGCGAGCACGCCGAGCACGGCGGCACCGAGCACGACGAGCAACGGCAGGATGGTTCCGTACTCGACAGTCGGGGCGACGAACTCGGTCACGGCACCTCCTCCGCGGTCACCGGGACGTCAGGGGTGGGGTCGCTGACACCGACCTGGTCGAGGGTGGCCTCGACCGCTGGGTTGATGACGTCGAGCAACAGCTGCGGGAAGAATCCCAGCAGCACGATCAGCACCAGCAGCGGGCTGAGCACCAGCCGCTCCCGCAAGCCCAGGTCAGGGGTGGTCGCGGCCGACGCTCGGGCAGGACCGTTCATCGTGCGCTGGTACATGATCAAGATGTAGAGCGCGGCCAGCACCATGCCGAGCACGGCGAAGACCGCCGCCACCACAGACTCCCGAAAGGTCCCCACCAGCACCAGGATCTCGCTGACGAACGGCGACAACCCGGGCAGCGACAGGCTCGACAAACCCGCGACGAGGAACATGCCGGCGAGCACGGGCGCGGCCTTCTGCACCCCCCCGTAGTCACTGATCAGCGCCGACCGGTGGCGCTGGATCAGCATGCCGGTCACGAGGAACAGGGCCGCCGTCGACAACCCGTGGTTGAACATGTACAGGGTCGACCCAGCCCCGCCCTGGGGGGTGAGCACAAAGATCCCCAGCACGATGAAGCCGAAGTGGGACACCGATGTGTACGCGATCAGACGGCGCATGTCGTCCTGGCCGATCGCGAGAATCGCCCCGTAGAGCACGCTCACCACGGCCAGCACGATCACCACCGGAGATGCCCACTGCGAGGCTTCGGGGAACAAGCCGAGGCAGAAGCGGATCATGCCGAAGGTGCCGATCTTGTCGAGCACGCTGACCAACATCACCGAGGTGCCCGGGGTCGCCGCCTGGGCGGCGTCGGGCAGCCAGGTGTGCACCGGGAACATCGGGGCCTTGACCGCGAACGCGATGAAGAAGCCGAGGAACAGCAGACGACCGGTGGTCTGGTCGATGTCGATCCGGGCGAGGTCCTCGAGCAGGTACGTCGGGCCTCCGGCGCCGTTGGAGACGGTGTAGAGCCCGACGACCGATGCCAGCATCAGCAGGCCGCCGAACAGGCTGACCAGCAGGAACTTTACGGCGGCATAGGATCGGCGGACGCCGCCGAAGCCACCGATCAGGAAGTAGATCGGGATCAGCGTCGCCTCGAACAAGACATAGAACAAGAACACGTCGGTGGCTGCGAACACGCCGACGGCGAGCCCCTCGAGTGCCAGCATCCAGGCGAAGAAGGCGTTCGAGCTCCACCGACCGGTGTCGCCATCGTGCCACGAGGCAAGGATCACGACCGGGGTGAGCACCAGCGTCAGGAGAACCAGGGTGAGCCCGATTCCGTCGACGCCCAGCGAGTACCAGGCGCCGAGCGACGGGATCCACTCGTGTTGCTCCTCGAGCTGGAAGCCGCTTGCATCGGGGTCGTAGTCGGTCAGGGCGCCCGCGACGCCGACCACCAGAGCCAGCACGGAGAGTCCGAGAGCTGCCTTGGGCGCCAGCGCAGCCCGCCGCGGCAGCAGGGCGAGTGCCACCGCGCCGAGCAGCGGCAGCACGGCGGTGATCGTCAGCCAGGGAACGGTCATGTCAGCGTCACGGCCAAGGTGGCGACCACCGTGATCAGGGCACCACCGAGCATCGTGAGGGCGTATGTCCGGACGAAACCTGTCTGAGCCCGACGAGCCGCTCCCGACGATCCACCCACGAGCGCGGCCAGCCCGTTGACGAAGCCGTCCACGATCTTGTCGTCGACGAACAGCAACGCCTTGGTGAGCTGCTGTCCGGGTCGCATGAACACCGCCTCGTTGAGCGCGTCACCGAACAGGTCGGCGCGGGCGGCACGGGTCGCGAACCGGACATTGGCGGGGGGGTAGTCAGCGATGGTTCGCCCGGCACCATAGGTGAACCAGCCGATCGCCACCCCGCCGAGCACGACCAGGGTGATGATCCCGGTGAGCACCAGCGGGGAGACGAACAGGTCATGGGGCTCCTCCGGCCCGGTGACCGGCTCGAGCCAGCCGGTGATCCAGCCACCGAGTATCAGGACCCCGCCGACCAGGGACAGCACCGCGAGCACGATCAGGGGCGTCGTCATGACACGGGGGGACTCGTGCGGGTGGACACCATCGCGCCAGCGCTTGCTGCCCAGGAACGTCAGGAGCATGACCCGGGTCATGTAGAAGGCGGTGATACCGGCACCGATCAGCGCGCCCGTGCCATAGATCCAGCCCTCGCCGAACGCCGCTTCGATGATCCGGTCCTTGGAGAAGAAGCCGGAGAACGGGGGGAACCCGATGATGGCGAGGTAGCCGACGGCGAAGGTGGCGAAGGTGACCGGCATCGCGGTGCGCAGCGCTCCGTAGTGCCGCATGTCCACGTCGTCGTCGGTGGCGTGCATGACCGAGCCGGCGCCGAGGAACATGCCGGCCTTGAAGAACCCGTGCGTGAGCAGGTGGAAGATCGCGAACGCGTAGCCCGCGGGGCCGATGCCGGCCGCCAGCATCATGTAGCCGATCTGGCTCATCGTGGACCCAGCGAGTGCCTTCTTTATGTCGTCCTTGGCGCATCCGATGATCGCGCCCACCAGCAAGGTGACCAGCCCGACGACCACGACCGCCGTCTCGGCCGTCGGCGTGAACGCGTAGACGAAGCTGGAGCGGACGACCAGGTAGACACCCGCGGTCACCATGGTGGCCGCGTGGATCAGTGCCGACACCGGGGTGGGGCCTTCCATCGCGTCCAGCAACCACGACTGCAGTGGCACTTGCGCCGACTTGCCGCAGGCGGCGAGCAGCAGCAGCAGGCCCAGCGCAGTGGCGGTGCCCTCGGACGCGTCGGGCATGGCGGCCGACACGCCCGCAAAGCTCGACGTGCCGAACGTCGCAACCATCAGCATCACCGCGAGCGACATGCCGAGGTCGCCGACCCGGTTGACGATGAACGCCTTCTTGGCGGCGGTGGCCGCCGAGTCCTTGTGCGCCCAGAAGCCGATCAACAGGTATGACGCGAGTCCGACCCCCTCCCAACCAAGGAACACGCCCAGGTAGTCGTCGGCGAGCACCAGCACGAGCATCGCCGTGACGAAGAGGTTCAGTTGGCCGAAGAAGCGCCGACGGTTGGCATCGTGGGCCATGTAGCCCACCGAGTAGACGTGGATCAGCGAGCCGACGCCACAGATCAGCAGCACGAACAGCATCGACAACGGGTCGAGCAGCAGCGCGAACTCCGCCTGCCAGTCGCCGACCTCCAGCCAGGTCCACAGCGCCTGCCGGACCTGCCGTTCCTCGGCGTCGCGCCCGAGCAGCTGGGCGAACGCGGCCAGTCCCACGACGAACGAGCCGATCGGCATCGCGCAGCCGAACAGGTGGCCCCACGGGTCGGTGCGGCGTCCGCCGAGCAGCAAGACGGCAGCACCGAGTGCGGGAAGCGCAACGACCAGCCACACCAGCGAGAGCAACCCATCCGCCTCGGCGGGCACGACCGGCACCCCGACCTCGCCGGAGGCGAGCGGGATGACGCGCACGGCCAGCTGGCTCACGGCGTACCTCGGCCCCTCTCAGTACTTCAGCAGGCTGGCGTCGTCGACCGAGGCCGAGCGGCGCGAGCGGAAGATGGCGACGATGATCGCGAGGCCGACGACGACCTCAGCGGCAGCGACCACCATCACGAAGAACGCTGCCACCTGACCGTCGAGCTGGCCGTGCGCGCGGGAAAAGGACACCAGCGCCAGGTTGGACGCGTTGAGCATGAGCTCCACGCACATGAACACGACGATCGCGTTGCGCCGCACGAGAACACCAACAGCTCCGATGGTGAACAGCAGCGCCGACAGGGTCAGGTAGTGGTCGGTGTTCACCGGCCGCTCCCCCGGTCGGTGTGCTTCGCAGCAGACCGCTGGTGGGAGTCGGTGCTGTCCAGCGCGGTCGCGGTGCGGTCGACCGCGGCGGGGCTCAGGTCAGCAGGGATGGTGCCGCGAGCCTGCAGCGACCGGGACACCGACAACGACGACGGGCTGCCGTCTGGCAGCAGCGCCGGGGTGTCGACCGCGTTGTGCCGGGCATAGACACCGGGCGTAGGCATCGGGCCGAGGTGCTTGCCATGGTCGGCGTAGTCGCGGATGCGCTGAGCGGCGAGGTCGCGCTGGGTCGGCTTCGGAGTGAGCCGTTCGCTGTGAGCAAGCACCATGGCGCCCAACGCTGCCGTGATCAGCAGAGCGCTGGTCACCTCGAACGCGAGCACGTACGGGCCGAACAGCAACGTCGCCAGGGCGTCGACGTTGCCGTCACGGTTGGCAGCACCCAGCCCAACCGATGCCGACATCGTCGCCTGAGCGACCCCGAGCACGAGGACCAGGCCGAACAGCAGCCCCAGCACGGTCGCGGCGAGTCGCTGGCCGGGGATGGTCTCGACGACCGAGTCCGAGGCGTCGACTCCGACCAGCATCAAGACGAACAGGAACAACATCAGGATCGCGCCGGTATAGACGATGATCTGCACCGCGAACAGGAACGGAGCCTGCTGCGCGGCATAGAGCACGGCCAGGCACACCATCACGAAGGCAAGCAGCAGCGCCGAGTGCACCGCCTTGCGCACCAGCACCATGCCGACGGCAGCGAGGACCATCAGCGGGGCGAGCGCCCAGAAGGCGATCACGATCGGGCCTCCCGGCCGCGGGTGGGCTGGCTGGTCGAACCGGTGCCGAGGTAGTAGTCCCTCTCGTCGTCGCCCAGCCGCATCGGGTGGGGCGGCTGCTCCATGCCCGGCAACAGGGGGGCGAGCAGGTCGGACTTCTCGTAGATCAGGTCGGCCCGGTTGTCGTCGGCCAGCTCGTAGGCGTTGGTCATCGTCAGCGCGCGCGTCGGACATGCCTCGATGCACAGCCCGCACAGGATGCAGCGCAGGTAGTTGATCTGATAGACGCGTCCGTAGCGCTCGCCTGGAGCGAAGCGGCCCTCGTCGGTGTTGTCGGCGCCCTCGACGTAGATCGCGTCGGCAGGGCAAGCCCAGGCGCACAGCTCGCACCCGATGCACTTCTCGAGACCGTCCGGCCAGCGGTTCAGCTGATGCCTGCCGTGGAAGCGCGGGGCGGTCGGCTTCTTGTGGTACGGGTACTCCTCCGTCACCACCCGGCGGAACATAGTCCGGAACGTCACCCCGAAGCCCGCGACCGGGTCCCACAGCTGCTCTCGGAGGCTAGCCACGGCGGTCCTCCCGCTCGTCACCGACGACAGGGGCCAACGCAGGTGGGCGCTGCCCGGGCATCGGGGGCACGGGGTATCCGCCGGCGAACGGGTCGAACGCTGGTTCGTCGGCGTCGTCGTCGGCCCCCTCGCGCTCGGGCATGAACGCGCTCGCCAACAGCAGCGCCGCGATCGTTGCGCCGGCGGCGATCAGGTAGGTCTGGTCGATGTCGCCGGACTCGACCCGAGTGCGCACCACCCGCACGACGGACACGGCCACGATCCACGCCAGGGAGGCCGGGATCAGCACCTTCCAGCCGAACTTCATGAACTGGTCGTAGCGCATCCGGGGCAACGTACCG